>CAZVFQ010000035.1:0-22000 GCA_964626455.1 uncultured Desulfobacteraceae bacterium
TATAGAGTCTGTTGCCCTGGATAATGGTTTCGCCGTGGTCTGAGAGCACCCGAATCGCTTCATCAGGCTGGTCGAAACGAAAGATCATCACAGCGTTATTGCCGCTTTGCCGCACAAATGCATACATGTATTCTACATTGATACCGGCCTTGTAAAGAATTTCAAGTATGCTGTGAAGACCTCCGGGCCGGTCACTTACCTCTACGGCCACTACTTTTGTTTTTCTTACCGTAAATCCGCCGTTTTTAAGTACCTGTTCGGCCTTGGCATTGTCGTCGACTATCAATCGCAGGACCCCGAAATCAGTTGTGTCCGCCAGTGCCAGGGCGCGGATGTTGACCCCGTTTTCCGAAAGAATTCCCGTAACTTCGGAAAGGCGGCCCTCCTTGTTTTCCAGAAAGATCGAAATCTGTTCGGCTTGCATGGATCCCCTCCTTGTAATTGTCCGGTTAATTAAAAACCGCTTTTATAAGTTGCGCCTGTCAATTACCCGCGCGGCTTTACCTTCGCTTCTTGCAATGCTCTTGGGTTCGGCAAGCTTTATTATTGCCGATATGCCAAGCATTTCTTTTATTTCCCTGGCGATGGTTTCTTCGAATTGCTGCAGTTCCTTGACCGCGTCGGAGAAAACATCCTGGCTGACCTCGACACTTACCGTGAGTGTGTCAAGATTGTCCTTGCGGTCAACTTCAAGCTGATAATGGGGTTCAACCCCTTCGATTTCCATTAACACGCTTTCTATCTGGGAGGGGAAAACATTTACTCCCCTGATGATCAGCATGTCGTCGGTTCGGCCGCTTATCTTGTTCATACGCGTCATGGTACGCCCGCAGATGCAGGGCTCGGGGTTTAAGCTGGTGATATCGCGGGTACGGTAGCGGATTACAGGGAAGGCCTCCTTGGTAATGGAAGTGATCACCAGCTCCCCTGTTTCGCCGTATGGCAGGACCTCTCCGGTATTGGGATCTATGATTTCTGCTATAAAATGATCCTCGGCAATATGCAAACCCGCCTTGGCTTCGTGGCATTCAATCGAGACTCCGGGGCCGATGACTTCGCTTAGCCCGTATATGTCCACTGCGGTAAGATTGAGTTTTTCCTCCAGTTCCCGGCGCATATTCTCGGACCAGGGTTCTGCGCCGAATACTCCGAACTTAAATTGCAGGTCTCTGAAAGAAACTCCCATATCTTCGGCTGCTTCAGCCAGATGTAATGCATAGGAGGGCGTGGATGTCAGGATTGTGGGGCCGAAATCCTTCATTATCAATACCTGCCGCTTGGTATTGCCTCCGGATACGGGTATAACAGAGGCGCCGAGTTTTTCTGCTCCGTAATGGATGCCCAGGCCGCCGGTAAAAAGGCCGTATCCGTATGCGTTGTGGATAATGTCTCCGCGGGTTGCGCCACCTGCGGCAAGCGCTCTTGCCATTAATTCCGCCCAGGTATTGATGTCCCTTGAGGTATATCCCACCACCGTCGGTTTTCCTGTGGTGCCTGAGGAGGCATGGATGCGTACCACATTGTCCATTGGAACCGCAAACATCCCAAAGGGGTAATTGTCCCTCAGGTCCTGCTTGTTTGTAAAAGGCAGATTCTGCAAATCGCTTAACGAATTGACGTCCCCGGGTCCGATACCGGCATCCTCGAATTTTTTCCGGTAAAACGGCACCGTGGCGTAAACCCGGGAAATCGTAGCCTGCAGACGACGAAGCTGAATAGATTCAAGCGCTTCCCGGGGCATGGTTTCATATTCTATGTCATAGATCATCCTTCTCCCTCCTTTTGCCTGCTCTTCACCCGGTTTTGATGCTGCGGGTTCCTGCCTGTAAGCATTTTAAAACAAAAAAGGCTGCAGGAAAACCTCACAGCCTCTTAAAAAAAGCCATGGGCCTGCTCCGGGGCGTCTTCCCATGGCTTGCTTGCGTGATTCGGTTTGATTTTATAATCCTGTCGCTCCATGGGAAGACTTTTTAAAAAAGAAAAAGTTCCCGAAACCGGCAGGCCATGCTGTTAATCTCATTTGAAAACATCCTGCATAAAAAAATTTAAGCTTCAACCCCATAAGAAATAATATATTTTAATATCTTTAAATAGATGGGACACAGACTGTCAAGAAAAAATTTATTTACCCGAAATTTATTGACAGTAAACAGAAAAAACCGATATGTACTACAAAAATACTGCCTGATGGTATAGATTTTTTTTAAGAGTCTGTCAGGTTTCGGTCTGTTTTATTTTGGGAAGAGCTGAATGACAAGTAAAAGTTGCCTGGCATTTTTGAAGAGATTTTTTCACAGTTGGTCCACTGCTGTTACGTTTATGCTGCTGGGCATATCAATGTTTCTTCTATCCTGCCAGTCAGCCAGGACTGACCCCCCGCCTGTTCAATGGAGATTTGAGCCAAATGCCATAGAAATCAGTTATGTTGCGGCCGAAGATTTGAATCAATACAACAACTCAGATCATACTTTACTGCTTAACGTATACCAGTTAAGCGATTCATCAGATTTTAAAAACTATATCGAGACCGCCGACGGCGTTGGGCGGCTTTTAAATCTCTATGATCCTGACCGGCGCAAAACCGTTGATTTGAAAGGCCTGGAAGATTTTCAAAGTTTTGTTGTCAATCCCGGCACAAAGAAAACATTAAAGATCGACCGGGTAAAAAATGCGGAATGGGTCGGGCTGGTTGCAGGTTATTTCAACATCAGGCCCGCATCCTGCACCGCGCTGTACCGGATTCCGGTTAAAAAGACGGAAGAGGGGCTGATAAGGAAAAAGGTAAGCACTAATCCGGCCGACCTGCACATTGATATCAGGCTTGGCGCAAATGCCATGCATACAAACAAGGATGGATCATGAAGTCAAAATCTCCGCTGTACTGGCACCAGGGGCTGTTTTTGCAGCCGCATCATTTCCAGCAGTTTGATCAGTATCAGCAGTCTTTGCTTATTCCTTTAAAAGAGCAGCTTACCCCTTTTTTCTGGGGGATTATAGAAAGCCGTATAAATAAAGAGGCGTTGAAAAATCAGGTTCTGGAGGTTAACAAGGCTGACCTTGTATTTCCTGACGGCACCTGGGTGCAGTATCCCGGAAACAGCTTTCTGCAGTCCAGGTCCTTTGATCAGGACTGGGTTGAAGCCGATAAGCCGTTTACCGCTTATCTGGGTCTCAGGAAACTGGACCCCAATTCAGCAAATGTCAGGGTGCTCGAAAACAAAGACGGGCTAAATGATGCGGCTGATCGGCTGGTAACCTTCAGGGAAACCGAGGAGCTTACGGATTTATATACGTCAGGGCCCAGAGCCAGCGTAAGGAAGATGCATTACCTGCTGCGGATTTTCTGGGAAAACGAAACAGGGGAGCTAAACGACTACGATTTGATCCCGATTGCCCAGCTTGTGCGCGAGGGCGATGACATAATGCTTTCAAAAGAATTTATTCCTCCGTGTTTGTCAGTTTCCGGCTCTGACAGCATGTTTAAAACAGTTAAATCCGTCCGCGACCAGGTGGCCTCAAGGTGCCGGCAGCTCCAGGAATATAAAAGCCCCAAGGAGATGCAGGTTTCAAGTTTTGACACTGAATACATGGTTTATCTTCTGGCACTCAGGTCGCTGAATCGTTATGCGCCCGCTCTTTTCCATCTCCTGGATACAAAAAACATTCACCCCTGGCAGATCTACGGCCTTTTCCGGCAAATGGTCGGGGAGTTGAGCTCTTTTTCCGAGCGGATTAACGCCCTGGGTGAGACCGTCAATGATGTAAAGCTCATGCCGGCTTATGACCACACAAATTTAACCCGGTGTTTCGGGGATGCCGCCGCCCTTATCACCGAGCTTTTAAACGATATCATTATCGGACCTGAACACATTATACGGCTTGAAAAAGATGAAAGCGGATTTAAGGGGGAAATCCCGCCAGAAGCACTTGATCGCAGAAATGAGTTCTACCTGGTTATAAGAAGCAGGGCCGGGGAGCCTGAGCTGAAAAAAATGCTCAACAATATTGCAAAAATCTGCTCTGTTGAGCACATGCCCACCCTGATATCCAGAGCATTGCCGGGAATCGCTCTGGAGCAGAGCAAAGTCCCTCCGCCGGGGCTTCCCAGGCGTTCGGACTCCCTTTATTTCCGGATCGATCGCTTGGATGAGCTGTGGCGTCATATTGAAAGAGACCAGAACATTCAGATTTACTGGGAAAATCCACCCGGGGACCTCTACGTGGAACTCGTGGTCCTTAAGAAACAGTCCGGGTCATAAAAAGCCGCTTTTGTCAGGGAAGCAAAAAATTTTCGGGTGATATGCCATGAATGAATCAACGGATACAGAGGTTTCCCCAAAAAGTCAGGGTCGGTCCAATGTAAGGCTGATTGACTGTTTCATGGAAATCATTGCCTACACTTTGTACCGGATTGACCCTGAGGGAGGGAAGCAGCCGGATTTCGAAACAGTGCAGGCTGACTATGATGCGCTATTTGAGCGATCGGGAAGATATGCCCGGAGCGCAAAGATACCCAGCTCCGACTGGAAAAGGGCTTGTTTTCCAGTGTGCGCATGGGTGGATGAACAGATAATGTGTTCCTCCTGGTCTGAAAAAGAGCGCTGGCAGCAGAATCAGCTTCAGCTTAAATTTTTCAGGACCACGATGGCCGGGAAGGAGTTTTTCAGCCGCCTTGACAAGCTTAAGGAAAGCGACAGGGAGATAAGGGAGGTTTATACCTACTGCCTGGCCCTGGGCTATAAGGGCCGGTATTATTCGGATGACGATCAACTGGAGCTCTCGGAGATCAAGGCTGACAATATTTTAAAGTACTTTTCCGAAGATCAGGAAATGAACCTTCCTGAAGATCTTTTTCCCGAGGCTTACAAGCAGAGGCCCAGCCGATCCTCCAGGGCCGGGTTTTACGGCATGATGTCTTCATGGCGGGGTTTTGTGTTTTTAATACTGCCGCCGGCCGCTGTTATCGGGGCTTATATCTTTTATTATGAAAGGCTTGCAGGTCTTGCTGACAAGATGTTTTAACCGCAAATGCCGGATCACCGATTATGATTGGTAAAATTCTGAAATTCTGCTTCTATCTTATTCTCGCCGCAGTCTTTGCCGCCGGGCTGGTCCTGCTGGTGCTGTTTATGCAATGGCCGTGGTGGGTGGGAGCAGCGCTGGGGGCCGGAATCCTGAGCCTGTTTTTCGGCATTTTGTTTTTGAAAAGATATCTTCTCCAGAGCAGGGAGCGCAGGTTTGTCAGGCAGGTCATAGCCCAGGATGCAGAGGTAATAGGGCGGGTGCCGGCAAATGAGCGCCGGCACCTGCAGGAACTGCAGGATAAATGGAAACGTTCGGTTGACCTGCTCAGGCAGTCAAAGCTTAGAAATATCGGAAACCCTCTTTATGTTCTGCCCTGGTATCTGGTTATGGGCGAATCGGGTTCAGGCAAGACCACTGCGATAAAAAACGCCAAGGCAGACTCTCCTGTTGCTGAAGTAAGCACCGGTATTGCCGGCACCCGCAACTTTGACTGGTGGTTTTTTGACGAGGCCATAGTGCTTGACACTGCCGGTCGTTATTCCATTCCCATTGACCAGGAGCCTGACCGGGAGGAATGGGAGCGGTTTCTGGCACTTCTTTCCAAATACCGCAAAAAAGAGCCTTTAAACGGGGCTGTGCTTGCCGTGGCTGCTGACGATCTTCTAACGGGATCGGCCGATGACCTGCGCGGAAAAGGACTTAACCTTCGCAAGCGCATTGACCAGCTCATGCGGGTCTGCGGGGCCAAATTCCCCGTTTACATAATGGTGACCAAGGCAGACCGTATTCACGGCTTCAACCAGTTCAGCAGGCTTTTGCCTGAAGACAGGCTCCGGCAGGCCATGGGCTCCAGCAACGGCGAGACCGAAGGATACTGGGAGGATTTTCTTAATTCCGCTCACGGAGTTGTCTGCGAGCGCTTAAAGGATCTGCGTCTGTTGATCATCCAGCATACCAGCAGGCCGGATCCTGGCGTGCTGATGTTTCCGGATGAATTCGAAAAACTTTATTCCGGGCTGAATGCTTTTGCAGAAGGCGTTTTTCAGGAAAATCCATACCAGGAAACCCCGATGCTTGCAGGGGTTTATTATTCCAGCGGCATGCAGCAGGGCGGGCCCTGCTCGGAATTTGTAAGCAATTTTAATATTGCCTGCGCAGCCCCGGCCAACCCCAGAAACGGGATTTTTCTGACCGACTTTTTCAAGAGGATTCTGCCGGGTGACCGTAATCTCTTTTACCAGATACCGGAATATTTCAGGTGGCGGAGGATAACCCGTCGTTTCGGTCTGGCTGCATGGTGTCTGTTATGCCTTTTTTTCCTGGGGCTTATAAGTTTCTCCTATATGAAAAACCTTGAGGCTATCGAAAAAATTGTCCGGAACGCCGAAAATCCGCCGGTTTTCACAGATGACGCCTCAACCGATCTTTTAATGCTGAGCGCATACGGCAGCAGGCTTGAGCAGATAAGGCAGTTTAACAGGGACTGGGGTGTGCCCAGGTTTGGACTGGATCAGAGTCTGCGCGTTGAAGAAAAATTTGTGGATCTCTATACAGCAAGCTTCCGCAGCCATTTTATAGAGCCTGTGGATGAAAGGCTGAAAAAAGACATAAACAGTTTCGATGAAAGCACTCCCGACGAAATGATCGCGGACCATGCCGCCCATATTGCCGCAAGAACCATGATACTCGAAAAATATCTGAAAGGCGCAAACCCTTCTTTCAGTGATATGCCGGCGAGCAGTTCCTATGACATGCTGCTTGTAATGGATGATGAAATACTCGATGACATCGCGGCTGAGTTCGGCCGCAATTACTGCAGGTATTTGGAACTGGTCAACGACCCTGAGGCTGTTTCTGCCAAAATCGAAGAGATGAAAGGACTTCTTGCCCGGCTGCTCGACTCCGGGGGTATGAACCTGGGCTGGCTTACTGCCAGGAAAATGCCGGATATTGATTCCATCAAGATGGAACGTTACTGGGGCGAGCTGGAAAACCAGGGCCGCCGGAAAAGCCAGGCTGCAGTTGCATCAGCATACACCCGAGAGGGTAAAGCAAACATTGCAGAATTTGTTGACAGGATTGAACAGGCGCTGGGCCGCTCCTCAGGGTTTGACAGCGCCAAAGCCGATTTCTGGCAGCATTATGAACACGATTATCTTCAAACATGGGCGGATTTTGCTATGAATTTCTCCGGTGTGCTGGACTCTGAATTGTCACCGGTGGCGCGCAAAGGTCTCGCCAGGTCCATGACTACGGAGGAAAACCCCTACTTCGCGCTTTTATCCGATATGGCCGATCAACTAAGGGCAGTGGAGAATCTTCCTGATTGGGCAGCCTTAATCCTTGAAATCGAAGAGATCAGAAATACCCGGACTGAATCCGAAGACGGCAAGGCCTCTTTTTTGGACCGGGTAAGGGATAAAGGCTCGGACGCCGTGGGCAAAACTCTGTCTGTTACCTCCCCGGAAGCGGCAAAAAAAAGACAGACGAGGCTGGAGGCGGCGGAGAAATGGGAAAAGTTTCTGGAATCACTTGCTGATCTTCAGCCTGTGGAAAAGCGGGAGGAAACAGCATATAAGAAGGCAAAAGACTTTTTCAGCCGCAGCGGTGAGGGCAGCGGAGACAATTCTGAATTCTTTGCAGCACGCGATGATTTATCTTCTCTTTTAGCCCTGCTCAATAAAAACGGCGATACGTTGGTTGCAGAAGAACTCCTTGAAGGACCGCTGAATTATCTGGCCGAGTTTGCAGTCAGTCAGGCCGGAAGCGTTATCCAGAAGGAATGGGAGGAAACGGTTCTGGCAGAAACCAGGGGTATGGATCCCTTAAAGGTTTCGTATGCGATTTTTAACAGGCAGGACGGATCTGTGTGGAAGTTTTTGGACGGTCCTGCCGAATCCTTTATAAAGCGGGGGAAAGACGGCTTTTATGCCGCTTCCGCCATGGGACAGTCCGTGGATTTCCGCAGGGAATTCTTTAGTTTCCTGGATCAGGGAGCCGAGGGAACGGTTGATTTGAAGTCCTCTTATCCAGTGACCATAAGCGCCCTGCCTGTTCAGGCAAACAAAGGGGCGGAGGCAAAGCCCTACGGCGTTATTTTGAACCTGGCCTGCGCAGAAGGGCAGACTCGGCTTGAGAATTACAATTTCCCGGAAACCCGGGAGTTCAAATGGGAAATGAATCAGTGCGGAGACGTGGAACTCACGATCCTGTTGCCGGATACAAGACTTGATTACGAGTATGAGGGCGAAATGGGCTTTGCTTTGTTTTTAAGAGACTTTCGCGACGGGGTGAAATTTTTTACCCCTGAGGATTTCCCCGGTCAGACAGGCCTGCTCAAAGACAAGGGGGTTTCCCGGATACGCGTGGCCTACGAAATTGAGGGGGCCGGACCCGTGGTCAGCCTGTTAAAAGACGTCCCGGGTGAAATACCCGAAATAATAGTTTCAGAAAGATGAAGCAGGCAATGAGCTGGACAAGGGCGTTTTGGGGAAAGCACCCCGCATTTACAGATTACATCCGGATTAATGCGGATGAAAAGATGTTTTATGCATTTGTTAACTTAATAAACAGCGGGTGGAAAAAAGCTGCTCCGCGTGATGCAGGCAGGGGCAGCCGATGCTCAATTCGTTTCTGGGCCGTACCGCAGGGATCTTCCTCCATGGCCTGCGGTATGATTACCGAATGCAGGGATGCGGCAGGACGGCGGGCCCCTGTGTTATGCGCGATTAAAGGCTCTTTGCCCAAAAGCGTCAGACAGGGATGGGAAATGCTTAATCTCCAATGCCTTGCCGCCTGGAATGATATGGCTGATCTGATGGAAAGAGGATTTGATTCAATTTCTGAATTCAAGGAGTCGTTGAGCCGGATTTCCCCGCCGGATTTTGAAGCAGAGCGGCTACGGGCTGATAGCGGTGAGATGGAGGCTGTACGAAAAGGGGTACGCACCCGCCTGGCGGCTGACAGCACTGTGTTTGCCAGGCAGAAGACGCTTTGTTTCAATGCTGGCAACGGCATAGGCACGGGCCGGGGCTGCTTTTTGTGGATGAAGGCGATAAAGGAGGCAGTCGACGTAATGCCGGACAGTGTGTTTATAAGGGATTCAGACAGCAGGAAAGAACTGTATTTGTATTATCGACCTTTGACAGCGGCTGATTTACAAATGAATGAAAGCAGTGGTTAGAAAATAAATGGATATATCAGAACTCGGCAAAACCCCTATCAGCGAAAACGCTCCTGCAGGCGAAGATATTACTTATCTGCCTGAGTTTGAAGAACTTCAGAATGAAATCGACAAGCTCACTGTTGTAACCGCAGGCGCAGGCCAGGTCGACTGGAACCGGGTTGTTGAACTCGGCACCATGCTGCTGTCTGAAAAATCCAAGAATCTGCTTGTTACAGCCTACATGGCCGAGGCCCTGATGAAGACCAGACAGTTTGGGGGATTTTATCAGGGCACCTGCGTGATAAAAGATCTGGTAGAAAATTACTGGGACAGCCTTTATCCGCCTAAAAAGCGGAAAAAAGGCCGGATAAACGCCCTGAAATGGTGGTATGACAGGGCTGAAAAATTTCTTAAAAACCTGGATGCGCAGCCGCAGCCCGGGGAAATGATAAATGAAATCAAGCAGAATCTGACCGAGTTGGACGGGCTCCTGGCTGAAAAAATTGATGACGCACCGATTCTGCGTCTGCTTGTTCAGTATGTGGATCAGATTCCGGTGGAAGATGCCGGAGGTTCAGCCCCGGAATCTGCCGGAGATAAGACCCCGCAAACAGAGGAAAAGGTGGAAACAGAAGAGGCGCCTGATTCCAAAGAAACCTATGATGACGCCGGGGAGGCAAAAAGCGCCGAACAATCCGCCCTGCCGCAGGAAAAGGAAAAACAGGAGGGGCAAAACAGCGGGGCTCCTTCTGTAAAAGCCCCTTCTGCGCCGATTATGAGCGGGGCACCGGAATCAGACAAAGAGGCCAACAAGGCCCTGAATTCCTCAATCGATGTGCTGGCAAGGCTGGCAAGATACTATCTTAAAAAAAATTCAGCCAATCCACTTGCCTACCGTCTGAATCGAATTTGTGCATGGCTGACAATAGATTCCCTGCCGATCGTCCAGGAAAACGGCAAGACCCCGCTTCCGCCCCCGGACCCGGCCTTGAAAAGCGCCCTGGAAGACCAGCTCGTCTCAGGCGATTATGAAAACGCGGTACTTTCAGCAGAAGGCCGCTTAAAAGAGCACCTGTTCTGGCTGGATTTAAACCGGATTGCAGCCGGCGGGCTTGAGGCGCTCGGCGGGAAATACGAGCCTGCACTGGAGATGGTGTGCCGGGAGACCGAGATGTTTATCAAAAGGCTTCCCGGCCTTGAGGATCTATCCTTTTCCGACGGCACCCCATTTTGCGACAAGCAGACCAAAAACTGGCTCAGATCAATTTCCGGCTCCGGGGCCTCAGAGGCGGTCCCTGCAGCCCCGGCTGCGGCTGACGCCTCAGAGGGCCGGTCTGTATATGCTGAAACAGAGGCAGAGGCAAAAGAGCTGGTAAAAAACAAGAAAGTCGTGGAGGCGGTGCAGCTTTTCCAGGAGAATCTTGCAAGGTGCGGTTCAGGTCGTGAAAACCTTCTTTTCCGGACAGGCCTGTGCAGGCTTCTTATAAATGCCGGAAAAGTTGAGTTGGCTTTGCCTCACCTGAAGGAACTCGAAGCAGTCATTGATGCCAGGGGACTTGAAGACTGGGAGCCCGAGCTTGCCCTGGAGGGGCTTCATCTCATTTACGCCGGATTCAGGGACTGCACCCGGGATTATTTAAACAGCAGGGCCGAAGAGGTGCTCGACAGGATAGCAAAAGTCAGTCCTGCTGACGCATACAGGCTTGCCGGCACATGAGCGCCGGTAAGGTCGCCGCAGGAAAAAACATGAAACGTAAGTAAAATTTATTATCAATTCAAAACAAGGGAGGAAAAATCATGGCCAAGGAAGGATCAGTCGCCCCGAAGGAGCGTGTGAACATCACATACAAGCCGGCGACAGGGGATGCAAAGGAAGAGGTGGAGTTGCCTCTTAAGCTGATGGTGATGGGGGATTTCACGCTGCAGGAAGACGAGCGGATGATGGAAGACCGTGAGCCTATCAATGTGGACAAGAACAATTTCAATGACGTGCTAAAGGCCCAGGGCCTGGGGTTGACGTTTAACGTGCCCAACAATCTCGCCAAAGAAGGCGGGCATGCCGGGGAAGACGAAGAAATGACTGTAAACATGAATTTTGAAAATATCAATGATTTCGATCCTGACAGGATTATTGAAAAAGTCCCGGAGCTGGCACAGCTAAAGCAGTTAAGAGACGCCCTGACCGCCCTTAAAGGCCCGCTGGGAAACACGCCTGCATTCCGCAAGAAACTCCAGGAAATAATCTCCGATGAGGGGACCAGGCAGAAACTCCTCAAAGAACTCGGATTAGACGAATAAGGAGCAAATTATGGCAGAAGAAAAAAAAAATCAGCAAAAACAGGCAGGCGAAACATCCGGAGAAGAGTCCCTGCTCGATGAAATAATCGGGGCCACAAAGATTTCTCCTTCCGATGAGTCCTACTCCGTTACCAGACAAGGAATACAGGCCTTCATAGATGAGCTTCTGAAGCCGGAGCGAGAAGGCGAAAAGGTCAGCAAGGCAATCGTGGATGAAATGATTGCCGAACTGGACCGGAAATTGTCTGCCCAGGTAAACGAAATCCTGCACAATCAGGATTTTCAGAAGCTTGAATCCGCATGGCGTTCTCTTAAGTATCTGGTGGACAATACGGATTTCAGGGAAAACATAAAGCTCTCGATTTTAAACGCAAGCAAACAGGATCTGCTTGACGATTTCGAAGATGCCCCCGAGATTAACCAGTCCGGGTTGTACCAGACGGTTTATACCAAGGAATACGGCCAGTTCGGAGGCGAGCCATACGGTGCCATAATAGGCAATTATGATTTCGGCCCGGGCCCCCAGGATATGAAGCTGCTTCAGGATATTGCAAGTGTAGCGGCCATGTCTCATGCGCCGTTTATTTCCGCTGCAAGTCATGAGTTTTTCGGTGTGGATTCCTTTGAAGAACTGCCGAATTTAAAGGATCTGTCCTCTATTTTCGAGGGGCCGCAGTATGCAAAGTGGCGCGCGTTCAGGGAGTCAGAGGATGCCCGCTACGTGGGGCTGACCCTGCCGAAATTCCTTCTTCGCCTTCCCTACGGGGCGGAAACGGTGCCTGCAAAATCCTTTAACTTCACAGAGGATGTATCTGATGGCGGTTCGAGCTTTTTGTGGGGCAACACGGCATTTGCATTTGCCTCCAGGCTCACAGACAGCTTTGCCAAATACCGCTGGTGCGCAAACATAATAGGACCACAGGGCGGCGGATCTGTGGATGACCTGCCGGTTTACAACTACGAGTCCATGGGCGCGATTCAAAGCAAAATCCCGACCCAGGTGCTGCTCTCAGAGCGGCGGGAGTATGAATTGGCAGAAGAAGGCTTCATAGGCCTGACCATGCGCAAGGGCAGCAACAACGCCTCGTTTTTTTCGGCAAATTCGTGCCAGAAGGCCAAGTCTTTCGGCAACACCCCGGAAGGCAAAGAAGCCGAGATGAATTACAAGCTGGGCATGCAGCTTCCCTACATGTTTGTGGTAAACCGGTTGTCTCATTACATCAAGGTCATCCAGAGGGAAAACATCGGCACCTGGAAACAGCGGGGGGATTTGGAAGACGAGCTTAACAAGTGGATCCGGCAGTACGTGGCAGACCAGGAAAGCCCGTCTGCGGGCGTGCGCTCCCGCCGCCCCCTTCGCCGCGCGCAGATCAATGTCGATGATGTTGCAGGAGATCCGGGTTGGTACAGTGTTTCCCTTAAGGTAATGCCCCATTTCAAATACATGGGAGCAAGCTTTACGCTTTCCCTGGTGGGCAAGCTGGACAAGGAATAACGGTTTTAAGGAAATTCATAAAAACAATTACACCAGAGCACAAAGGAGATTTCTGTTATGGCAATGACTAGCTACATGACCCTGGAGGGTCAAAACCAGGGAAAGATAGACGGAGACTGCTCCCAAAGCGGCCGCGAAGACATGATCATACTGTATGGAATCGAGCACAATATCGAAATCCCCAAGGATACGCATACGGGCATGCCCACAGGGCAGCGGATCCATCATCCCTTGAAAGTGACCAAGCATTTTGACAAGGCCACGCCTAAGCTTTATCAGGCATGCACCAGTGGCGAGCAGTTCAAGTCCGTGGAAATACGCTACTTCCGCATAAACGAGAAGGGCCAGGAGGAGCATTATTTTACCACCAAGCTGGAAAACGCCATACTGGTTTCCTGCAAAGCCTACAAGCCCCTGACCATTCTGGAGGAAAACAAGCCGTACCATGACATGGAGCAGCTTTCTTTTACATATTCTAAAATCGTCTGGACCTATGAGCCAGACGGCATAGAGGCAGAAGATGACTGGAAGGCTCCCAAGTCATAGTCACAGGTCGGATAAAATCCAAAATAAATGATGGGATATCCGCAGGGGCGAGCCTGTGTGTTGGCCCTTTACGCGGGCGAACACACGGATTTCGCCCCTGTGGTGCCCTTGTTTTACTGAAACGTTCAATTTAGAAACAAGAAAGGTCGGCCGGCATGGAAGGCCTCAGGCTTCTTGAGCGCTTGCGCGCATATGAAATGGATCCGGATCACCGGGGTATGTTTAATGCTGAATTGGCAATGAATTCAGTGCTCGATCATTTAAAGGCCCTCTTAAATACCAGGCAGGGAAGCGCAATGATTGCTGAAGACCTGGGGTTGCCGGATTTTACCAACATGATCCGGGCCTTTGATGACATGACCTACGATGAGCTGGCGGTCCATATCCAAACGGTTCTGGAAAAATACGAACCCCGTATGAAAAACATACATATCGAGGTTCTGCCCAGGGATGACAAAGTCCTGAAACTGAAGTTCAAGATAGAGGGCAAGCTCGGGATGCCGCGTTCGGATATTGATATATCCTTTGAAACCGTTGTGGACCCTGAAGGCAAGATTGATCTTGTTTAGACAGGCGCAGTAATTTTATGACGCAAAAATACTATCAGCAGGAATTGCAGCTTTTGCGGGAGCTGGCCGTTGAATTTGCCGAAGCTCATCCCGCACTGGCCCCGATGTTAAGCGGCCCCTCCCAGGACCCGGATGTGGAGCGTCTTCTCGAGGGCACGGCGTTTATGACAGGTATGCTCAGGGAAAAATTAGATGATGATTTTCCTGAAATTATCCAGGGTTTGATGCAGCTTGTTTTCCCGCACTATCTGCAGCCGATTCCCGCGGCCACCATGATGGCCTTTGTGCCTAAGCCCAACCTGATGGAAAGTTTTACCGTGCCTTCGGGTACTGCAATCGATTCCGTTCCGGTAAAAGGAAAACCCTGCCGATTCCGGACTTGCGGTGACGTGGATATCCATCCCCTGCGAATCACGGCCGCAGAGACAGAAGAGAAAATCGGGCGGAATCCTGTTTTGCGCATCCATTTTCAATTATCGGGAATTACCCTTGACCAATGGCAGCCCGGCAGACTGCGGCTTCACCTGCCGGGGGAGATCGGGGAAGCCGCCGAGCTTTATTCGCTGATAGACAGGCAAACGTTAAAAATTCGTTTTATACCGGAAAAAGGCGGGCAGCCGGTCGAAGTACCAGCCGGCTTTCTTCAGAATACCCTGAGCGGGGGGCGGGCTGCTCTTTTGCCCCACCCGGATCAGTCCCTGTCGGTTTACCGGCTTATTCAGGAATACTTTATTCTTCCGGAGCGGTTTTTGTTTCTGGACTTATATGGCTGGGATCAATGGAGCGATCGCGGATCAGGCAGCCGGTTTGCTGTGGAGTTTGAACTGAAAAACCCGGAAAAGATGCTCCGTGATGTAAAAGCATCCAGCTTTGCCCTTTTTATGGCGCCTGCTATCAACCTGTTTGCCCACGAGGCGGTCCCTATAACCCTGGACCACCGGCACAGCGAATACAGGATCATCCCCTCCGGCAAGGATCGGGAGCACTACAGTGTGTTTTCCGTGGAAAAAGTCCTGGGTATTGTCCAGGGAACGGTGCAAAAACGCGAATATAAACCTTTTGAACATTTTCAGGAAACATCCGGTGAGGCGGGGCGCTATTTTTTGCGCCGCCGCGTTGCCTCAAATACCGGGGTTCCTGAAATGTTCATCGGCGTGGGATACCGGGAAGAAAACACGGTCAGGCAGGAAACCCTGTCCATTGATCTTCTTTGTACCAACGGGGACCGGCCTTCTGCGCTGCAGGCCGGAGACATTTGCAAAGCTACCGGGTCTTCGCCGGAGTTGTGCACGTTTAAAAATATCCGCTATCCCACGAAAATGGCCCATCCCCCGCTGGATCGCAATCTTTTGTGGAACCTGCTCTCCCATCTTTCGGTTAACCTGCTTTCTGTAACGGACGCCGACAGCCTGCAGACTCTTTTGCGTTTATACGTATTTTCTTCCATGCAGGAACAGGGAGTGATCCAGGCCAATCTTAAACGAATCCAGTCCATCAGATCTGTTTCCTGTATTCCGGGTAACAGGGTGATACGGGGAGGGGTAATCCGGGGGTTTGAAATCGAAATAAAAATAAATTCGGCAAATTTTGCTTCCAAAGGCGACTTTTTTCTGTTCGCCGGCATTCTGGATCGTTTTTTTGCCGAATATGCAGCAATCAACTGCTACACCCGTTTAGCAGTAATAGATGATTTAAGCGGTGAAAAAACCTTATGGCCCATACGTATAGGCACGAAGCAGATCAATTAAAACGTCGTCTGACTGGCAGTCCCAAGCAGTTTAGCTACTTTCAGGCCCTGCGTCTGCTGCATCGGGTCGCCGGTGACGGCTCGGCTTTTTCCGAATTTCTGCGTGAACACGTAAGGATCCGCCCGCCTGTATCACTTGGGTTTGCAGATGTGGATGTCTTAAATATACGCGATATTTCGACAAAAGACACTACCCGCTTTGAGATCACGGCCAGTTTTTTGGGTCTATACGGCCCTGCCTCGCCTCTGCCCACATATTACACTGAAGAGCTGATTGAAGAGGCATTTGAAGAGGAGAGTGTAAAGCGTGATTTCTTGGATATATTCAATGACCGGATTTTTAAGCTCTTTTATGAGGCCTGGAGCAAGTACCGCCTGTCGGTCAAGATAATTGATGAAAACGATTCCGAAAGTCTGAATCGGCTATACAGCCTGATCGGGCTGGCCGAGCCGGAGATGCGCCGCAGATTGCCCGAAAGCGCTGCACTGCTGCGCTATGCCGGGCTGTTTATGTGCTATCCCCGATCCGCCCTGGGTTTACAGACCCTGATCGCTGATTTTTTTCAACTGCCCGGTGTTGAGATCGAGCAGTGCGCTGAGCGGCAGGTCCCAATTGATGGGGATCAGCATTGCCTGCTGGGTCTTCAGGCTTGTGAACTAGGGGAGGATAGTCATATGGGTGTCCAGATCCTTGATTACAGCAGCAGAATCCGAATCCGGTGCGGGCCCATGGATCAGAAGGAGTTTCATGAAATGGCGCCGGGCACGGAGTGGTTTGACCGGTTGACCAGGGTAATCAATGCCTACCTGGATCAGCCTTTGAGCGTGGATATTCGGTTTATAGTTTATCAGGACCAGATTTGTACCGCAACCCTCGGCGGCCCTAAATGGTGCCAACTGGGCTATCATACCTGGCTTATAAGTTCATGGGATGTGGCATGCGTACCCGAGCCCAATGCATTCTACGGTCTGCAAACGGCCCTCAGTAGTTGATCAGATGAATAACGGAGGCCTTAAATGGAACACGATATTAAATCCTTATTTTCCAGATTGAATAACCACAGCACAAACGTGCTGCACAATGCAGTGGGACTTTGCGTGTCCCGGACGAATTATGAGATCACAGTTGAGCAGTTTCTGTTAAAAAGCCTGGAAGATACAAGCGGCGATATCCAGGTGATACTAAGGTATTTTGAAATAGATCCAAGCCGGGTTACATCGGCTTTAACGGATGCTCTGGAGGATCAGAAAGCAGGAAATCCGGGAAAGCCTACATTTTCGCCACTGCTTGTGGAAATGTTTGAAAAGGCCTGGATGATTGCCTCCATTGATTTTGGCGCCGGCCGGATTAGCACCGGCATGATCCTTATGGCATTTCTGGGAAAACCCACTTATTTCGGCAGCGGCCCGTATGTCGATATGCTAAGAAGAATCAACCGGGAGAGCCTTCAGAAAGATTTCCATAAAATTGCCGAGGGCTCAACCGAGCAGGAATCTGCCGGAGACGCTGCTGCATCAGGCGACAGCAGCGCGCAGTCTTCTTTGGCTGACGGTTTTCTGGCAAAATACTGTCAGGACTTTACCGCAAGAGCCGCTGCCGGAGATATTGATCCTGTATTCGGCCGGGAAGACGAGATTCACCAGATTGTCGACGTTCTGGCCCGGCGCCGCAAGAACAATCCCATCCTGGTCGGAGAACCGGGGGTGGGAAAGACCGCGGTCCTGGAGGGCCTGGCACTAAGGATCACTGAAGACGATGTGCCTGACATGCTGAAAAACGTTACCCTGCTCGGACTGGATATGGGGGCCCTTGAAGCCGGGGCCGGCATGAAGGGCGAATTTGAAAACCGCCTTAAAGGGGTGTTAAATGAAATAAAGGCCTCGGAAAAGTCGATAATCCTGTTTATCGACGAGGCTCACACACTGATCGGCGCCGGCGGTTCGGCCGGCAGTTCTGATGCTGCAAACCTGCTCAAACCCGCCCTGGCCCGCGGAGAAATCAAAACCTGTGCCGCAACCACCTGGAGTGAATACAAAAAATATTTTGAAAAAGACCCGGCTCTTGCCCGGAGGTTTCAGCTTGTCAAGCTCGATGAGCCGGATGTCGAAGTTTCCACTCTTATTCTGCGGGGTCTTAAGGACAATTACGAGGCTTCCCATAAGGTTATAGTCAGGGATGACGCCATTGCCGCAGCCGCGGAATACGCGGATCGCTATATAAGCGGCCGTTTTCTGCCGGATAAGGCTATTGATCTGCTGGATACGAGTTGTGCAAGAATCAAGATAAATCTGTCAGGCAAACCTTCGGTTCTAACTGATGCTGAAAGGGCAAGGCAGGCCCTGGAGCGCGAAAAAAGGGCTCTGGACCGGGACCGCAACAACGGCATTTCAGTAGATGATGATCGTTACAGAGATCTGCTCGGATTTATAGAAGAACGCGATAAACAAATAGAAACGATAAGCGCCTGCTGGCGGGAAGAAAAGAATCTTGCGGAAAATGTGATTGCAATCCGTGACCAGATCCAGGCTCTTGAGGAAACAGACAGCGGGCAGAAGGAAGAGTTGCACCAGCGGCTTGCCGAAGCCTCCGCTGCCCTGGCAGAAGTCCAGGCAGATGATCCCATGGTGCGTATTGAAGTGGACCCGGACGTGGTGGGAAAAGTGGTCTCTGACTGGACCGGCATACCCCTTGGCAAGATACAGCGGGAGCAGGCTCAGACGATTTTAAATATGGAGCAGAGTCTCTGCGAGCGCATAAAGGGTCAGGATCACGCTGTTTCAGCTATAGGCGAGGTGATAAGAGCGGCCAAATCCGGTATACGCAATCCGGATCAGCCTATGGGCGTTTTTCTTCTTGTCGGCCCCAGCGGGGTGGGCAAGACAGAGACAGGGCTGGGCGTCGCGGATCTCCTGTTCGGCGGGGAGCACAACATTGTTACCATAAACATGAGTGAATTCCAGGAACAGCACTCCACCAGCCGTCTCATAGGATCGCCGCCGGGCTACGTTGGCTATGGGGAAGGCGGAATGCTTACCGAGGCAGTCCGGCAGAGGCCTTATTCAGTAGTGCTTTTAGACGAGGTGGAAAAAGCGCATCCTGATGTGATGAACCTTTTCTACCAGGTGTTTGATAAGGGTACCCTGTCCGACGGCGAGGGGAAAGATATCAATTTCAGAAATACCGTAATTATACTTACCAGCAATCTTGGCACTGATGTTATTCAGGAAATGACAAATACCGGAGATGATGAAGCCGTGCCGATGGATTCGGTCTTAAGCGCGGTGCGGCCTATGCTGTCCAATTATTTCAAGCCCGCCCTGCTGGCCCGTATGACCGTTGTTCCGTACTACAGCCTGTCCAAGGAGGCCATGGCCAGGATTGTGGCCCTTAAACTGGAAAAACTCCGGAAAACCTTGCAGTACAACAACAAAATCCGGTTTTCCTACAGCGATGATGTTGTCACACAGATTACAGACAGATGCGCGGAAGTAGAGACCGGTGCCAGGAATATAGACTACATTCTTCAGGCAAAGGTTATGCCTCAGATATCCCATACCCTGCTAAAAGCGATGGGCCCGGGCGGCGAAATGCCCAATGACATATCACTGAAACTGGCCGAATCCGGAGAATTCAATGTTGAATTTGTTTGAAAGCCATGACAGTGCAGGGATTGTTATGACTCCAGGTCGGGCAGTGCCGCAGGCACGGAGTGAAATATGAAATATCTGACCAAACAGAAATATTTGTTTGTTTCAAAGGCGCCGGGCGTGGCAAGGGATGCTTTCGGCGTAATTGAATTTAAGGGGTATGAATCCCTGTCAAAGCCTTACAGGTTTGAGATAGATCTTATTTCGGATGCTCCGGAAACCGATCCGGGCCTTGTGCTTCAGAATCCGGCAGTCTTTACCATCTGCAGGGATGAAGGCGATGATGTCGAATTCAACGGGATCCTGGCCGAGTTTGCGGAAATCCAGGAATTCGGCGGATACTTCTTTTTCAGGGCGGTGCTTGTGCCCAAACTCTGGTGGCTGGGTCTTACGCATCACAATCAGGTTTTCCTGGAATCCACCATACCAGAAATAATGGAAAGCGCTTTGAAGGACGGCGGGCTGTTTCCGGGAATTGATTTTGAATTCAGGGTACAAAAGGATTATAAACGCCTAGAATATGTCTGCCAGTATGATGAGTCTCATTTTAATTTTGTTTCCAGGCTTGCTGAAAAAGAGGGGATATATTATTTCTTCGAGCAGGTCCAGAATGGTGAAAAGGTTGTTTTCACAGACACAAACATATCCCACATCGATCTTCCTTATCAGAAGGATCTTACTTATGCCCCGGGGTCTGGTCTTGATACATTTAAGCAAGAAGAAGCTCTCCGGAGGTTTGTCTGTACTTACAACCTGCTGCCCGAACGTGTTCATCTTAAGAGCTACAACCCCATGAAGCCCTCGGCTTTAATTGAAGCAGAAGCAGAGGTGGATGAAAACGGAAGGGGGGAGACCTACATTTACGGTCTGAATTTTGACACTTTGCAGGAAGGGCAGAGGCTTGCGGAAATACGGGCTGAGGCGCTTTTCTGCAGAAAGTCGGTTTTTACCGGGCAAAGCTCTGTGCCCTTTATGGAGCCCGGATATACGTTTAATCTCAGGGACCATTACAAAACAGATTATAACCGTAAATACCTGATTGTTGATGTAACCCATGAAGGCCATCAATCCGGGTATCTTGTCTCCGGCCTGAGTGAAGCCCTGCACAAGCGGGAAGAAAAAATGTTTTACGCAAACAGCTTTACCGCAATATATGCCGGCGGCTGCCAGTTCAGGCCTGAGCAAAGCGCGGTTAAGCCGACAATATCGGGCATGATAAATGCAAAGGTGGATTCGGCATCCAGCGGTAAATTTGCGGAACTAGATGACCACGGCAGATACAAAGTGGTTATGCCTTTTGACAGAAGCGACCGGCCGGGGGGAAAGGCCTCAGCATGGCTCCGGATGATGCAGCCCTATGCAGGGCCGAATCAGGGTATGCATTTTCCTCTGCACAAGGGGACAGAGGTCATGCTGGCGTTTATTGACGGAGATCCTGACAGGCCGATCATAGCCGGGGCAATTCCAAACCCGGAAAGCGCAAGTCCTGTCACAGGCAGAAATTCGCACAAATCAATTATTAAAACAGGAAGAAACAAGGGCGCTGAGTGATTTAGTTTGCCCAGGCCGCTGCCAAAAGGGGGTATAAAATGAATGACCACGATGACAGGCTGGAGTCAGATAATGAAGATGACAATTACATTGAGCTAGATGACTATGATGAGGAAGAACATATCCGCCTTCACGGGAAGAAAAACCTGTGGTTTGAGGCGGGGGATATTTACTCGGAATATATTGTCGCAAAGAAAATCAATGATGACAGCGGAGATGATTTAGACGATACCGAGGAAGCCGTTAGAGGGGTGCTTGAAAAATTTGTAAGCGATGAGGATGCAGATAATCCCTCAGATCTTAAGAAATACGGTTCAGACGATGGTATCGGTCTTATGCAGGCTTTGAAAAAATCTCATGTCCGGCTTCTAAAAGCTGATACCTTTACCATGCAGGAAGGCAATATCTATGATTTCGGGGGGTATCGGAAATACAATTTCGGACCCGGCTATGAAGAAAATCACATGTCAAAGGCCGGTGCAAAGTTAAACTCCGGAGGACTTCCCCATGACAAAGCCGACAGCGGGGGACCGTCTCACAACGGGATAGAAAACATTGACAGTTCAGATGTCTGGATCACCAAAACTATAGGCGGGGCTTTTTACGAGTATTTTACCCAATGCCCTTCTGTCACGGTGAAAAATGAAAGCGACTCGTATGAATTCAGATACGGCGGGAAAACAGAGGAAAGAAGATATAACAGTTCAGGACAGCTTTTATATAAAAAGATCATAGATGATTCCAAGATAGAGGAAAAGTTTTATGAGGCGGGGGAAGCAGATGAGGCCTATAGCATTGAGCGCCCCTTTGGAGAAAACAGCGAAAGTATTTTTTCAAAGAAAGCTGAGCATTCGCTGGCTTTCAACCTGAGCGCCTCAGCCGAAGAGGAGTTCACCTTTGGTGCAAAATCGGAATTTGCAATGTTTGGGGGCGCTAAGTCAGGGATAGAAATCAGT
>CAZVFQ010000035.1:22100-27512 GCA_964626455.1 uncultured Desulfobacteraceae bacterium
TAATTATTTTGCACATAATAAGACCATTACAGTTAAGCTTCAATCAAAGGGTGCTCGAGCAGAACCGGAGGTTCTACTTTACAGCCTCTGCTACCCTGGGGATAAATCTAATCACCGGCGGGGAACTGCTTGATCTTTATTATCTTAAGGACGTGTTTGAATCCATGGGAGATAACCCTATTCCTGATACGGGCATGCCCAAGCCGGGCGGCGAGTTTTTGGTCTCAGGCACTTTTTATCCCCCGGGCAAACACTCTGTTCAGGCCGGAGAGGCAGCCGTTAGGCTGGGAGAAAAAGAAAAAACCCTTTACATCTTCGGCCCGCGCAAATGGAAGGCGGCAGTTCCCACTGCTGCCGGGAAAATTACATCCATGCCCCTTGATTACAAAAATGCCTTCGGGGGTCCTGGATATGATAATAATCCGGAGGGAATCGGTTTTAATGACGGGCTGCTTCCATGTATCGAAGATCCGGCCAACCCCGTGGGATCCAAAGCAGACAGGCCCGATCCAGCAGGATTTGGGCCCCTTGATTTCATGCTGCCCCAGCGGATGAAATATCAGGGCACTTATGGCCAGGACTATAAGAGAAAATATTTTCCAGGATATCCGGAGGATCACGACTGGAGATATTTTTTGTGCGCCCCTGAGGATCAGTGGATAAAAGATTTTTTCAGGGGCGATGAAAGCTATGCCCTTTATAACCTGCACCCGGAGAATCCAGTGATCAAAGGCAGTCTGCCGGGTCTGTATGCAAGATGTTTTGTTAACCGCGAAAAACAGGGCGGACAGCAGTTCGGAGAGATTCCGTTAAACCTTGATACTGTCTGGTTTTTCCCTGACAAAACACTTCTGCTTCTTATATTCCGGGGAGTTTTGGAAGTAGAAGATGATGAGGCCCAATCCATTACCCATGTTCTTGCCGCCTATGAGGACATGTCTTTGATGCCCCGTTCTGTTGATTATTACCGGGAGGCTTTTGAAAAAAGAAAAAACAGCGATGATGATCTGCTCACAAACCTTAACACACATGACCTGATACCCGATGGCCACGCAAGCGCAATGGAACTGTTGACCGGAGAAGCCCTTGCAGGCGGCGAAGAAAGCGAGTTTGAAAAAAACATGCAGGCCAGGGCGGAAGCGGTTAGGAAAACGGCTGATGAAAAAATAGAACAGGCCGTTGAGCAGGCGGAAAAGAACATGCAGACAACAGGCCTGCCTGCAGAAGACAGCCCGGACATCAGAAAGATGATGGAGCAGGCCTCAGATAAAGGGGCAGACCCGGATATGGATGAATTAAACAACAGGCTTGAAGCAATTATGCCGGGCATTACCGCAGGTGATCCGGGGAGCATGGATCTGAAAAATTTTTCCTTTGACAAACTCGACGAACTTTTTGAGGCGGTTGAAGAATTTTCGTGCAAAAAACAGAAAGATGCAGAAGAGACGATAAAAACCGGGATTGATAAAACCTCGGAGCAAATAAAAGCACAGATCAAAAGCATTGATCAGCAGCTTGAGCAGGCAGCGGCAGGCGCCGGACCCGAAAACCGACTCCGGACCGAAGCCCTTGAAGAGTCAAGAAAAGAACTTAATCAAAACCTTGAAGTCCTTGAGAGCTTTGTTCATGATAAATCAGTCATATCGCCCATGCCACGCATAAATGCAGAGGAAATAAAAATACAGACGGATCAGATCAACCCCCGCGCCATGGAAGCAATGCAGCATGTTGAATCCATGAAGGCAGCCGGGGTCTATGATGAGGCGACCGCAGATCTTGAAAATCATATCAGGGAAATGGCACGCAAAAGCTCTGAAGAAATTGAGAATGCAATCACCGAGGCTGAAGAAAGGTTCATGGAAGCCTATATCATGGGCGCTCATTTTATGGATGAGTGCGCTTCGCCTCACAAAGAGCCCATAGAGGATGTCCGCCGGAATTTTCTTGATGCTTTTTTTGCCGGAAAGCAGCTTGCCGGCGGGGACTGGGCATGTATAGATCTTTCCGGGCAGAATCTTGACGGGATTGATTTGAGCAATGCCTATCTTGAACAGGTGAGTTTCCGCGGGGCAAGCCTGCGGGGCGCAACTTTTAAACGGGCCGTGCTGGCAAGAGCCGATCTTGAGGATGCTGATTTTACCGGCGCTGACATGCAAGAGGCAAATATAGGCGCGGTGAGTGCTCACAGTGCCAGATTCACCGGTGCGAACCTGAATTTCGCAAGACTGTCCAGGGGGGATTTCACCAATGCAGATTTTTCCGGGGCCAGTCTCGAAGATATTGAGTTAATGGAAATTGTAATTGATGAAGCATGTTTTCACCAGGCATACATGCCGCGCAATTTTTTTCTGGAAACAAATATTTCAGGCGCGGATTTTTCCAAAGCGGATCTGAGCGAATGTGCTTTTATCCAATGCAGTATTGAAAAAACCGGTTTTATGGAAGCACTTATGCAAAGGTGCGCTTTTGCCGATACAAGCCTGCGTTCTGTCTGTTTTGACCGGGCCGATCTTTCCAATGTCTGTTTAGTGGTAACCGGGCCGGAAAAGGCGTGCACAGAAAACCTTACATTCAGGGCCGCCTTGCTTAAACAGGCGAATTTTCAGAACATGGACATGAAAAAAGCGGTTTTTTCAAACGCGAATCTTGAAAATGCGTTTTTCGGAGGCACGGATCTAACGGGAGCCGATCTTTGCCGTGCAGATGCAAAAAGCGCATGGTTGGCAAAAGCAAACCTGACAGGGGCAAGGCTCGATGAAATAAATCTGACAGCAGGCTCTTTGGCAAAAGCAGTTTTGACCAGGGCTTCTTTTAAAAGAGCAAATCTTTATCAGGTAGATTTTCTAAGGTCCGTAATCACGGATACAGATTTTGAGGCAAGCAACCTTGACGCCACCCTGATCGAGCACTGGAGGCCCAGATGACAGGCGATGAGCTTTCCAGAAGGGTCAAACAGGAGGGTGATGTTTTTTACCAGGAGGATTTCTCCGGTCTGGATTTGAGAAACAAAGATCTTTCAGGGGGGATATTCTCGGAGGTTTGTTTTGACGGTTGCGATTTTTCCGGTTCGGATCTTGGCGAGGTGTCCTTCAGTCAGTGTTTTATGAACGGCGCTGTTTTTTCCGGCGCTTGTTTAAATGATGCCGGTTTTTTCGAATGCAGTCTTGAAAATGCCGGTTTCGGCAATATTGAGGTGGAATATGTCAAATTCATAGAATGTGAAATGTCCCGGGCGGATTTTTCAAGCTCCCGGCTGGATGAGATGTGCGTTTTTTCAGACTGCAATCTTGATAAAGCGGCTTTTGGCGGCGCAAAGCTTAATACCTCTGTATTTAACTCCTGTAAAATGTCAAACAGCGATTTTTCAGGGGCCGGGTTATACAAGACCACCTTTTACAAATGCGCATTTGAAGGCAATGATTTTACGGGTGCTGCCATTTGTCTCAGCCTTTTCCACGGTGCCGGGCTCTCGGGCATGAATTTTAAAAACATGGATATGACGCAGTGTCAGTTTCAGGAAAGCATCCTGGACGGCTGTGATTTTTCGGGTGCAAAACTCAGACAGGGCGGGTTTATGCAGGCAATGCTGGAGGGGTCGAAATTTGACAACGCGGATCTTGAACTTGCTGTTTTCTATGAAGCCGCCCTCCGGGGCGCGAGTTTTAAAAACGCTTTTATGAAAATGGCAAATATGCAGTATGCAGGACTCGAGGAAACAGATTTTTCCGGAGCGAATCTTTATCAGGCGCAAATGGAGGGGATTTTTGCAACAAAGGCGGTTTTCAGGGGGGCGGATTTAACTTACGCGGACCTTTCCCATGCCGATTTGCGGCAGTCCGACTTTTCCGAAGCCGGCCTTTTTATGGCAAATCTCCATGAAATAAAAGAGCAGAGCACAAAATGGTCAGAAACAGGCAGGTCCCTTGCCGTGGGGACAAACAGCAAACGCCTGAAAGCCGAACAATGGGGGAGAAGTAAATATGATCAGGGATAAAGTAGTGCCTTTGTCAATACCTGCAAATGAAAGCCCGGTCGCAAGCGGAATTGTTATCGATGTTTCCGGTAAAACTTCAATTGTTGATATTTCAGGAACGCGGATAAATGCGCAAAAGGCGTTTTCCTGTTTTGCAGATCCTGAGCCATCAGACAGGGTTATCTGCTGCAGAGATGAGCATGGATGTTTTTTTATCCTGGCAATAACAGAGAGAAAAAACAATGGTGTCACAAAAATTACTTACCCCTCTGATACGGCCATTCAGGTTCCTAAGGGAAGCATAAGCATCGAATCCAAAAATAGTGTGACAATGGCCTCTGAAAATCTGAATTTTTTTTCCGGCAATACGGTTTACAAAAGCAGCAGTGCGACCGTTTGTTTTGATGATATCACCGCGGCAGGAAACAACTTGCAGGCAAGGTATAAATCCGTGCGCCTTATAAGCGATTTTATAAATACCATGGCAAGACAGGTGATCGACCGGTTCAGGGGATATATCCGCAGTACAGAGGAGACCGAGCAGGTACGTGCAGGCAGGTCGGCAAGGCGTGTAAAGGGTTTATACAGCGTGGAGTCAGGACACACCATAATGGCCAGCAGGGAAAGCACAAAGATTGACGGTGAAAAAATACTGATGGGATGATTTTTTAAATATAAAAGGGGGTTTTTATGTTTGCAAACTGTTCAATGGGGGGTATGCATTTCGGGTTTCCGGACGTCTGTTTGACACCCACTCCGGCAGGGCCAGTGCCTATACCGTATCCGAATATGGCCATGCACGCCATGGCCCTTCCTCCGACTACGTGTGTAAAACACCTTATTTCTTTTATGCCGAGCCACAACCTGGCAACCACGATTCCCACGAGTTTGGGGGACAATTCAGGGGTTGCCGGAGGAGTTGCCTCCGGGCTTTTTATGGGGCCCGGCAGAAATACAAAGGGAAGTATGAAAGTCATTGTAGGCGGAACCCCGGCTACAAGGATGCTGGATACCGCATTGCAGAATTCTACAAACGTTCCGGCAGGAATGACTCTGGTGCCGGATCAGTTCAAGATGTTGTATCTTTCATAATTTAAAAATACCGATTCAGGGAGGATTCCATATGTCCGAGGAAAATAACAGCAGCCGGCAGGGCGGTGAAGCACAGCGTTTGAAATGTCACGTCCCGCAGGATCTTGAATATGTTTACAGGGATATATTCAATGTTTATGTCGGCACCGGTGATGTGGTAATCGAATTCGGCAATCATCATCGCTCAATGCCGGAGCATGCAACGATTTCAAATCGTATAGTCATGTCTGTAAGCAGTGCCTACACATTGATGCAGACCATGCAGCAGGCGCTTCACAAGGCCCATGACCAGCTTCAGAAAAATTTGGCCGGAAGAGGCGGCAGTTAAATTTGTTTTTGGAATATAA
>CAZVFQ010000036.1:0-11290 GCA_964626455.1 uncultured Desulfobacteraceae bacterium
GTTATTAGTTAATTGTTAACAGTTTAAGAAAAAAGTTAAACAATTTCAAATAGTTGTAGCCTTAATGTTGTGCAAAAATTTTTGACTGTCAAGTTCATAACCATAACAGAAATAAGGAATGGCTGTTTATGGAGGAGCAGGACAAAAACGGAAGCCGGCAGGCAGGGGAGGAAAGCCAGACCGAAAAAGGCAAAAAGGCAGCCGAAGAACTCGTTACAGTGGTCGAGGTCGGTGCCAGAAAGCCCCGAAGCTGGATTGCCACAAGCATTATAACTCTACTTTGTATCTGCTGGTCTGGCTATCAACTCTATATAGCCTATCAGCCTATTAATTCCCATATCGCCAGGGCATGGCACCTGGCTTTTGCTATCTGTCTGGCTTATCTTGCCTATCCGGGCTATATGGAACATTCTCCCCCCTTCTGGGCAAGAATCGGCAGAAAACTTGTTCCTGTATCCTTCAGAAAATCAATCCAGAAAAACATTCCGGTCTATGACATAATATTTGCTATTCTGGCCACCGCCGCCTCCCTGTATATATGGTGGGATTACAGCAACCTGATAAACCGCCAGGGTATGCCCAATACGCTTGATATCTGGATGGGCGCCATCCTTATAATACTGCTGCTGGAAGCTGCGCGGAGATGCCTGGGGCCGCCTTTGGCGGTACTTGCCATGTTGTTTCTCGCCTATAACTTTGCGGGCCCTTATATGCCCGAAATACTGCGTCACAGGGGCATGCCCCTTGATTTTGTCATCAGCGACATGTATTTGTCCACCACGGGGATATTCGGAGTACCCCTCGGGGTATCGACTGATTTTGTGTTTTTGTTCGTGTTGTTCGGAGCCCTGCTTGACAAGGCAGGGGGCGGCAAATACTTTATTGACGTGGCCTTTTCAGCTTTGGGCACCTACAGGGGCGGTCCGGCCAAGGCCGCTGTGGTTGCTTCCGGACTTACAGGCATTGTTTCAGGCTCATCGATTGCAAATACAGTAACCACAGGGACATTTACCATCCCGCTGATGAAAAAAGTGGGGTTTCCCCCTTACAAGGCGGCTGCAGTGGAAGTTGCAGCAAGCACAAACGGCCAGCTCATGCCCCCGGTCATGGGAGCTGCGGCCTTTATAATGGCGGAAATTATTGGCATGCCTTATATCAATGTGGTGCGCGCCGCCTTATTTCCCGCCCTGCTCTCCTATCTCACACTGTTTTATGTTGTTCATCTGGAGGCTTTAAAGCTTAACCTGAAACCGCTGTCCAAAAGCGAACTGCCCGAATTTCTAAAGATATTTTTAAGGGGCATCCACTTTTTAATCCCGGTAATTGTACTAATATGGTTCCTGGTGATCTTGAGACGTTCACCAGTGACCTCTGCAATGATGGCGATACAGGCTCTGCTTATAATTATGTTCGTGCAAAGGCCTATCATCGCGTATCTCAGCCTTGGTGCAAAAAAAAGGGCAGGCACACTGGATCCGGACCTGGATCTTAAAAAATATCTTGGCGAGGCTTTTATATCCGGTCTGACCGATATCTGGCAGGGTCTTGTGGCAGGGGCAAGAAACATGATATCAGTGGGAATAGCCACTGCAACCGCCGGGATTATAGTGGGCGTTGTCTCCATTACGGGTCTTGCAGGAAGATTTATAAACCTAATAGAAGTCCTGTCAATGGGCAACATTGGACTCATGCTAATCTTTACGGCCATGACCTGCCTGATACTGGGCATGGGAGTGCCCACCACCGCCAATTATATTGTCATGGCAAGCCTGACCGCCCCTGTCATTGTAGAGCTCGGCACAGATGCAGGCCTGGTTTTTCCTATAATTGCGGCCCACCTGTTTGTATTTTATTTCGGCATCCTGGCAGATGATACACCTCCGGTGGGCCTGGCGGCATATGCAGGAGCGGCTATAGCCGGCTCCGAACCTATACGCACAGGCATTCAGGGCTTTACCTACGACATGCGCACAGCAGTGCTGCCATTTATTTTTCTTTTCAATACTGAACTGCTTATGATTTCCGGAATAAGCGAAGCCGGCGAAATCATCTGGCTTAACAGCATTCCGAAAATAGCATGGGTGTTTTTTGCCGGACTTATTGCCATGTTTGCCTTTGCATCGGCAATACAGGGTTTTATGGTAAGGCGCTGCCACTGGTTTGAAAGGCTAATACTCCTTGCTGTCTTTGTCATAACCTTCAGGCCGGGCATTCTGGAAGTGCACATGCCCCTGGGCAGAGAGGCGCTTCAGATCCTTGGGGTTATAATATATCTGCTGCTGCTCGGCTTTCAAGTATGGGAGGCAAAACGTGCTGAGAAATAAATCCCTGCAAAGTGGAACCTGGCGGTCCTGAATTGAATTTAAAAAACCTGAAACCATCCCTGGAGCCTTGCGTCCGGGTTGTAAAAGACTCGGGCAAAATAAGCCTTGAGCTTTTTAAAATAATGATTCCTGTATTGATTCTGGTAAGAATCCTGCAGGAGCTGGGCTGGATACAATACCTGGCCCTGCCGCTTGAGCCGCTTATGAAAATCGTGGGACTGCCGGCTGAAATGGGGCTGGTCTGGGCCACGGCCCTTTTAAACAATATTTACGGCGCAGCAGTGGTATTTTTATCTCTTGCTCCTGATCACAGCCTGAGCGTGGCTCAGGTAACCGTTCTGACCACTATGATTCTTGTGGGACACGCCATCCCGGTTGAGGTAAGAATCGCCCAGAAAGCCGGAAACCGTTTCTGGTTTCAGGCTCTTATGCGCATAGGGGGCGCCCTGGTGCTTGGCTTTATTCTGCACTGGTTCTACTTTTTAACCGGCTGGCTGCAGCAGCAAAGCGCTGTCTTCTGGCAGGGAGAAATCACACGGCATCCGGCCCTTTTAACATGGACCCTGGACCAGGTCCGCAACCTTGCATTTATTTTCCTCATTATCCTTGCCCTTATGAGCCTCCTGAGAATACTGGGCAGACTTCGGATTACCGATGTTATAGTACGCATTTTGCATCCCCCCCTGCGGATACTGGGAATCGGCAGGGAGGCTTCCTTTCTTACAGTGGTTGGAATGTTAATGGGACTGACCTACGGCGGGGGACTTATCATTCATGAGGCAAGATCCGGGAGCGTTAAACCCGGGGACGTATTTGCCTCGGTAACACTTATGGGACTGACCCACAGCCTCATAGAAGACACCCTTCTTATGGTCATGCTCGGGGGTCATATCTCGGGCCTGCTTTTTGCGCGGATGATCTTTTCGGTTGCGGTAGTTGCACTGCTGGTACGGGGACTTTCTTTCATGCCGGATGCGTTCATACACCGTTTTCTATATCAAATGCCCGCAAAATCCGATTAAAAACAGGCTATCCTTTTCTTTGGAGCAATTCTATACTAACGCCGTCCGGGGCTTCAATAAAAGCAATACGTACGCCGGGCCTGAAATCAACAGGGTCGAGCGTAAATTTGACTCCGCTTTTCTTCAGATCGCTGCAGAATCCGTCAAAATCGCCCTCCACGCTGAACCCGAAATGATCAGTTCCCCAGTGAAGACCGCTTTTCTCACCAACCTGCTCGCCCTCTCTCTGCCCCCGGATAATAATGGCAGCTCCTTTGAAGGTCACAACAATCTGCGGTGCTCCGCCGACTTCCGAGGTATTGACAATTCTGCCGCCCAGCTTTTCCTCATACCAGGAGGCTGCGGCCTGCGGGTCTTTGCTGATCACATGAACATGATCAAACACAATACCTGCCTTATCCATATCAGTCTTCCTTTCAAAAGTGTGCGTGTTAATCAAAAAAAGGCCTTCCGGGCCCCCTGCTCTGCGAGGCCGGATTCACAATGACATAAAACACCCCTGGCAACAAGCTTTTAATAATTACGGGGCTAAGCCGGCATCCAAAAAACCGGACTGCACTTTTGTTTTTTTACCAGGCATTTGCCTGTCAGGTTACAGAATGGCACTGTCGAGCTTGACAGTCATGTTTTTCAATGAAATATTAAAACTTGACGGCTCTTTGGCCATTTCAAATGCTAACAGTTTCACCAATTTTTTTGATGAGAGGACATGATGGCCCAATTATTTGAGACAACAGAAATAAACAACATGGCGCTTAAAAACCGCTTTGTACGCTCCGCGACCTATGAGGGCCTTGCCGAAGAAGACGGGGCCGTGACCCAGGAGCTCAGCAAAATGATGGTTGATCTGGCAAAAGGCGGCGTTGGACTGATTATAAGCAGCCACGCTTACGTCAGCAGGCAGGGCAAGGCAGGCCCCGGACAATTGGGAGCTTACAAAGATGAACTGGTGCCGGGACTCTCAGAAATGGCTGATGCCGTGCATGAGGCAGGCGGAAAAATCATTTTGCAAATCGCCCATGCCGGATACCATGGCTTTGTCCAGGACACCGGACAAGCCCCTTGCGCTCCGTCAGACCTCGGAATTTCAAAAAGCCCCAGACATGCCTTAACCGCAGAAGAAATCGCCCAAATTAAAGAAAATTTCGCTTTGGCAGCCCAAAGAGCCAAAACTGCTGGCTTTGACGGGGTCCAGATACATGCAGCACATGGCTACCTGCTGAGCCAGTTTTTATCCCCCTATTACAATCGCCGCAAGGATGAATACGGCGGCTCCATAGAAAATCGGGCGAGGGCGGCCATTGAGATTATCCAGGCGGTACGCACAACAGCGGGAGAAAACTTTCCGGTTTTGATTAAAATGAACTGCCGGGATTTTCATGAAAACGGCCTGGAACTCCTAGACAGCCTGAAAGCCGCGCAACTGTTTGCAGAAAACGGCATAGACGCAATAGAGCTAAGCGGCGGCCTGCTGATTAACAAGCGTTTTACACCCAGCAGACCGGCCGGGCATTCTGAAAACCAGCAACCTTATTATGAAGAAGAAGCCCGGGCGTTTAAGGAAAAAATCAATGTTCCCCTGATACTGGTGGGCGGGAACCGGTCGTATACTGCGGCCGAACGACTCGTATCCCAAGGCACGGCTGATTATATTGCCATGGCACGCCCTTTAATCCGTGAACCAGGGTTAATCAACCGCTGGGAATCCGGAAACAGGGAAGCATCCGCCTGTATCTCAGACAACCAGTGTTTTCAGGGCATCCGGGCAGGTATGGGCGTATACTGCGTCACTGCTGAAAAACAGGGAGCTGACAATGCAAATAAGGATATCCGGTAAGAACCCCTATATATACGCCGGGTCCGGAAGAACCGTTACGTATAGTAACAAATTAAAGGGAGGTTTATGACATGAGCGTTATTGCTGAACTTTCAATTTTTCCGACGGATAAGGGCAGAAGTGTCAGCAGTCATGTAGCAAGAGCTGTTGAAATTATTCGCGACTCCGGCTTGTCCTTCCAGTTAAACCCCATGGGCACTTGCATCGAAGGCGAGTGGACTGAGGTTATGGAGATTGTGGACCGTTGTTTCAAAGAGATTCAAAAAGACAGCGAACGCATCTATATGACATTGAAGGCTGATTACCGCAAAGATCAATCCAATCGCATGGATGCCAAGGTATCATCAGTTCTGGAAAAATTATAAAAGTAATCCTTTTTGTAAACCTGCCGTGAAAATACTTGTCTGCGCCTGTTTTTATACCTGTTGATCCGATCCCTGGGACTGAAAAATGACATTATTGCCGGCACGATGTTCGACTATGCTAAACAAAGTTTGCCCTTGACAAACATATTTAATCTTTGATAACCATGTTCAAACAGTTCATAAAATTTATCCTTCTTCTGAAAGAGCAACACTTTCAACCCTTTAACGGAGATTTTTCAGATGCAGGTTTTCGGCCCCAATGAATTGACAGAAGACGTTATTCAACCCGGGTTTTGCGTAGGATGCGGCGCATGCGTAAATCTTTGCCCTTATTTTCATACCTATAAGGGAAAAACCGCAATGCTTTTCCCGTGCACCCGGGAGACCGGACGGTGCCACGCCTTTTGTCCGAAAATCGAAGTGGATCTTGATGAGCTTTCCAAAGCTTTTTTCGGCGCTCCCTATTCCGGCGAACCTCTTGGCGAATTTTTGGAGATCTATATGGCAAGAGCCGGTGATGCCGGGAAAACCAGCAATTGTCAGGACGGAGGCACGGTCTCGTCCCTGATGCAGTTTGCCCTTAAAACAGGTGTAATCGATGCCGCCGTGCTAACAGGCAAAGACGGCATGGTACCGGCACCCGGACTGGCAACGGACGCAAAAGAAGTAACAGGCTTTGCTTCTTCCAAGTATACCGCCGCTCCTAGCCTGGCAGCATTAAATGAGGGGGTTAACAGGGGCTTTAGTCGCATGGGTCTTGTCGGCACGCCATGCCAGATTACAGCAGCCGCCCAGATGAAGACCAACCCCACTGATGCGGAAAACTTTACCGACCGGGTTGCCATTACCATCGGCCTTTTCTGCACCTGGGCAATTGATACGCGCAAATTTCTGTCCTTTATCAAGGCGAGCTTTCCCAATGAAAACATAGGCAAAATGAAGATTCCGCCTCCACCGGCCGCTGTAATGATCCTGGAGACAGATTCCGGCAAAATTGAAATCCCCTTAGAGCAAATACGACCGATGGTGCCTTCAGGATGCACAATATGCCCGGACATGACAGCCGAATGGGCCGATATTTCAGTAGGGGCAATGGAGGGCTTTGACAACCGCAACACCCTTATCGTCCGCAGCAAAAAAGGCCAGGAGCTGATCCAGGATGCCGTCAAAGCCGGCTTTCTCATATTGGAGGATTTTCCGGAGGAAAGTCTGCAGCACCTGCAATATGCGGCTGCCGGCAAGAAAAAGCGGGCCTTTGAAAAAGCCGGACAATTGAACCTGGTAAATACCGGGCAGGGACGGCGCTCAGCCCTGCGGGTAAACAATAAGACCCTTGAAAAAATGATTTCCGAGCAGGAGGCTGTAAAATGAGCAATATTACAGAAGGACATCCGGGCGATCGGCGACTGTTCATGGGAAACGAGGCCATTGCACGCGGAGCCCTGGAAGCCGGAATAAGCGTTGCGGCAGGATATCCAGGCACCCCCTCGTCAGAGATCATCGAGAGCCTGGCCGGGGCGGCATCCGAACAAGACATATACGTTGAATGGTCGGTAAATGAAAAGGTCGCGGCAGAAGTGGCCGCATCCGCCTCATTTGCCGGGCTGCGCGGTCTTTGCGTAATGAAGCAAAACGGCGTAAACGTGGCTTCTGATTTTCTGCTGCATCTTGCCGGCAGCGGCAGCCGGGGCGGCCTGGTACTGGTGCCATGCGATGACCCGGGTGCGCTTTCGAGTATAAATGAAGGAGAATCCCGTCATTTTGCACGCATGCTCGAAGTTCCTTTGCTTGAACCCGGTGATTTTCAGGAAGCAAAGGACATGATAAAATGGGCATTTGAGTTATCAGAGGAAATCGGCGGCATGGTCATGGTAAGAAGCGTGACCAGGCTGTCGCATGCAAGCGGCATGGTAAAGATCGGCAGTCTGCCTGATAAGCAGCCAAAGGCAAAATTCAAACACACCGGCTTTATCCTTGATCCGGAAGAAGGCGCAATCACAAGCGCACCAGTTGCATACAAGCACGAGCTGCAGCAGCAAAGACTTAAAAAAGCAGAAGCCCTTTTTGAAACCTCACCCTTTAACACCTATACCGGCCCGGATCAGCCAGAAATTCTTGTTATAACCAGCTCAGCCTGCAATCTTTACAGCCGCGAGGCAATTGAGATCCTGGGAGCAGGCGGGCGGGTCGGACTGCTCAAACTGGGCACCACCTGGCCGCTTCCCAAAAACCTGATAAAATCAATGCTTGAAAAAAGCAGCCGGGTGCTGGTGGTCGAGGAAGTAATACCGTTTCTTGAGGAAAACATAAAGATCCTGGCCGCAGAGCTTGCCCCTGAAATCGGGGCAAAGCAGATCTTTGCCAAGCGCGACGGCATGCTGCCCTCGGTAGGCGAAATGAACCCGGATTACGTGATAAAAGCGCTTGCCTCCATGCTCGGCATTGACTACACCGGCGCGCCCGCGGACTATGTGGAAAATGCTCAGCTGTGCGTTCTTGCCGGCGCCCCGGGCCGGGATCTTACCTTTTGCCCGGGATGCCCGCACAGGGCCTCTTTCTGGAACATCCACAACGTGCTGGCACTGGATAACCGCGAAGGGTTTGTGTGCGGCGATATCGGCTGCTATTCCATGGGTATTCGTGAAACAGGCTTCTTCACGGTAAAAACCATGCATGCCATGGGCTCGGGTACCGGGCTTGCAAGCGGGTTCGGAAAACTGGACCAGTTCGGCATGGACCAGCCCATTGTTGCGGTATCCGGGGACTCCACGTTTTTTCACGCAGTAATGCCCGCCCTTGTAAATGCCGTGCATCATAACGCTGATTTCACCCTGGTGGTATTTGACAACAGCGGCACTGCCATGACCGGATTCCAGCCCCATCCCGGACTGGAAGTCGATGCAATGGGACGTCAGGCACCTTGCCTGGACATAGCGGCTATTTGCAGGGCAATAGGGGCTAAGGTGCGGGAAAGCGATCCTTTTGATCTCGAGACTACAAGGGATACTCTCCTTGAGGCAATCGAGGACAAACAAGGGGTCAACGTAGTCATACTCAGACAGATCTGTGCGCTGAGCCCGGAGAAAAAGGGAAAGCCGCGCTATGAGATGCACCTTGACCAGAGCTTATGCGTTGGCGAGGACTGCGGCTGCAACCGTCTTTGCACCCGCGTGTTTAAATGCCCGGGCCTAAACTGGGACAAGGAAAAGGGGGCTGCGCGCATTGATGAAGTTATCTGTGCGGGCTGCGGTGTATGCGCCTCAATATGTCCGGCAGGGGCAATTACGAAAAAGGAGGTTTCATAGATCATGGGACTCAAAAGACTTCCGGCTGATCCTTTCAACCTTGTAATCACCGGCGTGGGCGGCCAGGGCAATGTCATGGCCTCCAGGGTACTGGGCAATATTTTAACGCGCAAGGGATACACCGTTACCATAGGCGAGACATTCGGGGCATCCCAGCGGGGCGGCTCTGTGATGAGCCATCTGCGGGTATCTGCTGATAAAACATGGTCTCCTCAGATACCAAAGGGCCGGGCCCATGTAATTATCTCCCTGGAGCCCACAGAAGCCGTGCGCGTGCTTGCAGACTATGGAAACCCTCAGGTAATGACCCTGTGCAATACAAGGCCGGTTCATTCAATTGCAGTGATCTCCGGGGAATCACCATACCCGGAAGAAGCAGAATTTATGCAATGGATCAGAGATCTTTCTGATAAGGCGTGGTTTCTGGAGGCAACCAATGTGGCAATGGAAATGGGAAATCCGGTTTTTGCAAACATTGTAATGATCGGGGCTTTAAGTGAGACCGGCATACTGCCCGTAGACGCCCAAACCTTTGAATCCGTGCTGGCCGCTGCCTTAGGAGAAGACAAGGTTGCCATAAACCGCCAGGCGTTTCAAAAAGGCGCTGAAATGATTCAAACTGCAGCCTCTGCCTGATTTTCAAACAAATATTGTCTAAAAGGAGCAAGTCCAATGTTTTGGCGAAGCAAGGATGTAATCGTAAATATTCCCAGCAGGCGTGCTCTTCTAAAATCCATGGGCTACACAAACCATGACCTTACGCGCCCGCTTATAGGCATCGCCAACTCATGGAACACATTGGTACCCGGGCATTTTAACCTGCGTCAGGTGGCGGCGGCGGTGAGCACCGGAATTTCCCAGGCCGGGGGCACGCCCATGGAATTCGGATTTATTGCCGGCTGCGACGGGCTGGCCAACGGTCATCCGGGAATGCATTATATTCTTCCTTCGCGGGATCTTATCGCCAATGATATTGAAATGATGGTCCAGGCCCACTGTCTCGATGCGGTGGTCCTGCTGGGCTCGTGCGACAAAATCGTTCCCGGCATACTCATGGCTGCCGCAAGAATAGATATTCCCGCCATTATCGTTCCCGGAGGCTGCATGGAAGGCGGAATGTATTTTGACGGCCGCTCCTCTGACATCACTTCACTTAGAGAAGCACAGGGAATGCTCCATGCAGGCAAAATCACCCGGGAGGAATTTGCCGAACTCGAAGACAATGCGGCCCCGGGCTGCGGGTCATGCTCTTTTCTCGGGACTGCAAACAGCATGTGCTGTACTGCAGAGGCAATGGGGATGACGCTTCCCGGAGCAGGCACCGCTCCGGCAACATCCGCGCTACGGCTGCGCCTGGCGCAGGAATCCGGCCGCGCAATAATGAGCCTCATGGAAAAAGAGATTACAGCCAGAAAAATCATCAACAAAACCGGCCTGGAAAACGCCTTGAAAGTATGTATGGCAATAGGCGCATCCACGAATATCGCCCTGCATCTGCCTGCTGTTGCCTATGAAGCAGAAACAGATATATCAGTTGAAGACTTTGAAAAATACAGCCGCACAGTTCCGCATATTGCACGGGTATACCCATCGGGGCCGGCCAATGTTGGAGATTTCCACAATGCCGGCGGTGTATCTGCAGTGATGAAAGAACTGGCATCCGTGCTTGATATGGAGGCAATGACGGTTACCGGTAAAACAATAGGAGAAAACCTGTCTTCAGCCAAAACGATTAATCCTGAAATTATAAGAAACATGCAGGAGCCTTTTAGCAAGGAGGGCGGACTGGCGATTCTTCGCGGCAACCTTGCCCCTGATACCGCCGTCTCCAAACCTGCTGCCATTGATTCTTCAATGAGAAAATTTAAAGGCAAGGCAAAAGTTTTCAATTCTGAAGAATCGGCCATGGAAGCAGTAAACAACAGTCTTATTAAAGAAGGCGATGTAATCGTCATCCGTTACGAAGGCCCCAAGGGCGGGCCGGGCATGCGGGAAATGGCAAAAATTTCAAAATTCATCTACGGCATGGGACTGGCGCTTAAAACCGCCCTGGTTACAGACGGCAGGTTTTCCGGCACCAACAACGGCTGCTTTGTCGGCCATGTTTCTCCGGAAGCTGCAGAAGGCGGGCCCATTGCAGCAGTTAAAGACGGAGATGAAATAACAATAGATGTTCCTGAAAGAAAACTCACGCTCCATGTATCTGAAGACGAAATCAAGAAAAGAATGCAGAAATGGAAAAAGCCTGAGCCGAAATTTAAAAGAGGCTATCTGGCGATCTACAGCCGCCTTGCCGAATCTGCAAGCAAAGGTGCTGTTATCAGGCACGATTCAGGCCAAAAACCCTAACTATTCTTAAAACCTGATAAGAGGTCATTATGAGAGTCCGGTTGCCGCAACTTCTCTGGTATGAAAACAACACACTTGAAATTGATCT
>CAZVFQ010000036.1:11390-27399 GCA_964626455.1 uncultured Desulfobacteraceae bacterium
CTTCTTTTGCCCGGCGTTGCCCACATTGACACAATCAGCCATTATCATCTTGAAGTGGCCGCCAAGGCGCCTGAAACCATGGGCCTTGGAAAATATAAAGACAATATTCTGCGCAAAAATATCCGGGAAGCCGCGGCAATGGCAGGCATGGATTTTACAGTAAACGTAATTTTCAACGACCGGGGATGCACAACAGCGGTTTTTGCCGGCGATATTTTCGCCGCGCACGCCCAGGCTGTCGAACTTGCAAAAAGCGTATATGAGACCAGCCTGAGCAGCCCGGGAAAGGACCTGGTTATTGCCAACGCTTTTGCCAAGGCCAATGAAATGACCATTGCAACCCGCCTGGGAGTAAACGCCCTTGGCGGTACAAAAGGAACAGTTGTGGTTATCGCAAATTCGCCCGAAGGACAGGTGGTTCACTATCTTCTGGGCCGCTTCGGCAGAAATTACGGGGGCCGGCAATATCCTGTAACAAAGGTGCCTCCCGATCTTGACCTTATTATAATGGCACCTTATTTCGGAAAAAACTTTGCCGACTGGTTTGCAAATCCTGAAGCTGTTACATTCACCCGCGACTGGCAGGCCACTATGGACATTCTGAAAAACAAGTTCGGGGCAAACACAAAAGTTGCGGTAGTTCCAAACGCAACCATGCAGTATTGAAAAAAATACACCCATATCAGGAGATGGCATGAAGGATTCCATACTGATAATTAATGAAAAAGACAATGTAGCCGTGGCACTGCAGGATTTTGAAGCCGGTGAAAAGGCTGCAGCAGGAAACATGACGCCTGTCACAATTTTAGAGCCAGTTGCCGCCGCCCACAAAATAGCACTGCGGGATATCGAAGCCGGTGAAAAAATAATCAAATACGGTGAAACAGTGGGCAAAAGCACCCAACAGATCAAAAAGGGCGCGTGGGTGCACACTCACAACCTGGAGGGCGGAAGATGATACGTGAGCCACAAATCAGCGGATACAAACGGGCAGACGGCCGTTTTGGAATAAGAAACCACGTACTTGTCATGGCAACAGTTTCCTGTGTAAACGGAGTTATAAACCGGGTGGCCAAAGAAGTTCCCGAAGCAGTATGTATTCCCCACGGCTATGGCTGCGGCAGGGGCGGCCGCGACCGAGAGATTCTTTTTCGGGTATTTTCGGGTATAATAAAAAATCCCAATATCGGTGCAGTGGTTCTGGTGGGTCTGGGATGTGAAAGATCAAACATCAAATCCCTGCTGCCTTTGATAGATACCTCAGAGAAACCTGTTACCTGTCTTAATGTACAGGATGAAGGCGGCTCACTTAAGACCGCGGACAAGGCGATAAAAGCGGCAAAAGATCATCTCTCGGAGATATCCGGGACAAAACGCGAACCCATGGACTGGAAAGATATTCTGGTGTCAATTGAATGCGGCGGCTCTGATGCCTTTTCCGGCATAACAGCAAACGTGGCCATGGGCGCAGTATCAGACTGGCTGATTGACCGGGGAGCTTCTGTAATGTTCGGTGAGAATACGGAAATGATCGGAACCGCCCATGTTCTTGCCCGTCGGGCCCAAAACAGCGCGGTTTCAGATCAGATCACACAAATGGTGGAACGGGCCGAAGATCTGACAAAACAAATCCTTGGCAAAAAAGCCGGTCTTGTCATTTCACCCGGCAACATGGACGGGGGCATGAGTTCAATTGCGGAAAAATCCATGGGCTGCATTGTTAAGGGCGGCACCCGCCCTATTGTGGAAGTGGTGGATTACGGACAGCCGCCTTCTAAAAAAGGCCTGATACTGCAGGACGGCCCGGGATACGATCCCGATTCGCTGACCGGCTTTGCCGCAAGCGGGTCACAGCTCATCTTCTTTACAACAGGCAGGGGATCACCCGCGGGATTTCCCGGAGTCCCGGTTATCAAGGTGGCCAGCAACAGCCGGACTTACAGTGCCATGGAAGATGACATGGATATAAATGCAGGGCAGCTCGTGGAAGGAAAGCCGTTAAACCGGCTCAGGGATGAAATCATCCAACGCATGGCAAACGTCATAAACGGCGAATTTTCAAAACCCGAAGCAAACCGCATGGATGTATTTACCATGCTGACAGTAAATCCTTCCTTTTAGAAAACTGCGTGTTTTATATTGCTCCTCCAAAGGTTCTGCTTTATTTTTTATATTTTATTTATGATGAACCGTTTTTGCCGGAGCAGAAAAAATGCAATCAAATCTTCCATACGGCTGCATGCCGGTTGTCCTTATTGCCGTACTTGCAGTTTTTATCCCCATTTTTCTGGCAGACATAATGCTCACGGCCATGAGCAGGCTCGGAATGAGCCCGGAAACATCTCTTCTTGCGGCCATGGGAATCTTTATGGGCGGACTGATCAATATACCCGTAAAACAGATCCCCAGGGAACAGCCTGTTGAATTTTCACCGCATTCAATGTTCGGGGTTCGGCGTTTTTTCCCGGGGCAAATGCGCGAAAGACAATTCACCGTTCTTGCGGTTAATTTCGGGGGCTGCATTGTTCCGTGCATAATCGTTTTATATCAGCTCGGCCGCCTTGCCGGTTACGGACCCGGTGCATTGGGTGCGGTTCTTGCGGCAATTGGTATAAACATTGCCGTCTGCTACAAGCTGGCACAGCCTGTTGCCAACATAGGAATTGCCATGCCGCCGCTGGTGCCTGCTCTGGCTGCCGCGGCCTGCGCAATCTTGTTCGGCCATGAACTGGCCCCTTCCATTGCATTCTGTGCAGGAGTAACAGGTCCATTGATAGGTGCCGATCTTCTGCATTTAAAGGACATCGAAAAGATAAACACCGGTGTTGCAAGTATAGGCGGGGCGGGCACATTTGACGGCATTGTCATCTCAGGCATTCTGGCCACTCTGTTGGCATAAGCCACACAAGAACTATAAGGGATTCTTGCAACCGGCTAGTTAAAACCGACAGGACTCAGATATTTATCGGCCTTTATGAACCAAAAGACCCCGAATAGCCGCCGTCTGACACCAAGGCATTTTTCTGCTCCGTTTCCTGCCAAAAGCCGCTTGGGCTCGCAGGGCCTTTGCAATAGCGGGGCCCCGGGCCAAGACTCTGAAAGCTTCAAGATCTGAAATTGTCTTACAACTATCTGAACATTTGACAAACCCGCCCTTTTTCATATAAAAGGATTTTCTAATCGTGTTTCACGAGTTGTTAAGTCTTTTGAAAACCGGAAGGGAAAAATGGAAAAAAAGTTTGATTTTTTCAATGATCATTCCAGCCAGTACCTGGAAATGGCTTTTTGTTCTGATTATTTTGAAACTCTTGCGGCACCTGAAGGATACGGCAAAAATACGGGAGACTGCGGAGACACCGTAGAGGTTTTTTTATGCGAAAAAAGCGGCCTGATCAGTCAAATCTCATTTCGAATCGAGGGCTGCATAAATACCAGGGCATGTGCAAATACCATAGCACACCTGGTCAAGGGAAAAACCATCGGCAATGCCTGGAGTCTTACCCCGCAGGATATTATCGATTATCTTCAAACCCTTCCGGCCGAGTCCCATCATTGTGCGGAGCTTGCCTGCGGCGCTCTTTACAGGGCTCTTGCCAATTTGAGAACAAATATTCGCGATCCGTGGAAAAAGAATTATATTTCAAGATAAAGCTATAATTCACTAACATATCACGGCCGGAAATGCGCGACATAGTTGACACAATTGCTAAGAACACAGGGGATCTGGCAGCGATTGCCGATTCATCCGGCGGCCTGATCTACATCAATCGGCTGGCCTGCAAAATCCTCAAAATCACCGGAGAAACATCTTCGGCAGCCGAATTTCTGTCTAAAGCAAAAGACGGGAACCGACAGGAATTTAACAGAATCGTGGCTCACAGGGATACAAGCGGAGCAATTGATTATTTTTCTTTTCATTTACCCGCCCTTTTGGAAAATTCCACCCGCGGCACGGCGCATCAGCCCGGTCCGGAAAAACTGCAGGCTTTAATAGATGCCTCAAAAACCATATTTTCCTCAAACAGCATTGAAGAACTTCTGAAAAACACTCTGAACTCGGCCTGCATGCTTACCGGATGCCGGGTTTCTGCATACTGCAAGGTTCCGGAAGCATCTGCAGACCTTTTCCCGGTTCGCAAATACTTCACATCTGATGATCTTCCTCCAGGGCAGATTGAACCGGCTCTGCGGCATGCCGCTGATATGCTCAAATACGAGCCGTTTTTAAAAATACTGGAACACCAGTCCTCAATCAGACTCATAGAATCAACGGCTTCAAATGGCCCCAAAGCCGGGGAACAGACAGGGGCAAAAAATACTTCGTGCCCAATGATTTTTGCGCCAATGCAGGAGCTGCAGGCCTATAGCCGGAGCATAATACTTGTCTGGGATCCGGGAAAAAGCGAATTCAGGGACGGGGAAGAAGTATTGCTCTCAGAGCTTGCATCCTTTGCATCTATGGCCATGAAACATTTTCAGGCCGGGCAGATGCCGGATCATATGAGCATGGAAATGGATCAGATATTTTCAGCACTTGCCGAACCGGTAATCGCCTATGACAAAGCCGGCACACCGGTAATGGCCAACCCTGCCGCCCTGGAGATGCTTGGATTCGACCCGGTCGGCATGCCCGGAGAAACCTTTATCCAGAAAAAAGCCCTTTTATACCCCAATGGCCGGCCGGTACCCTTTGAAAAGCTGCCCTGCCAGCGAGCCCTTGCCGGAAACACTGTAAGAGGAGAAACCTATCTTCGAACAGATACCAAAGGATCAGAGCGCATTTATGAATTCAACGCAGTCCCGCTTATCCACAACAACGAAATTGCCGGGGCTGTAACAGTGGTCAGGGACGAAACCGAGCGCAACAGGCTGATGGATCAACTGGAAACCGAACGTACCGCACTGCAGGCCATTATCAACAATGCGCCGGAAGCAATCGTGGTCGTGGACGAAGAATGCAGAGTTGTAATGACCAACCCCGCGGCCAGGCGGCTCTATAACCAGTCTCCGGAATACAGCCATGGCGACGGCACTGAACCCGTATCCATGGAAATCCCATATGATCCGGTGGACCTTCCCCTGGCAAGATCAGTATTCCAGGGAGAAATGATAGTGGATTATGAACTGACCACCTGCTTTCCGGACGGTGAATACCGCTATATCCTTGTCAACACAGCCCCAATTCGCAACCCAGGCGGGGAAATCACAGGGGCGGTGGGCATCTTCCACGATATTACCCAGCGCAAACGTGAACGGCTCGAACTGCGCAGGGCAAGAGACGAGCTTGAGAAACGTGTGGAAGAAAGAACCTTTGAGCTGCGGCATCTTTCCCACCGCATGTTAGATACCCTGGAATCCGACAGGCAGAAAATCGCAAAGGAGCTTCACGACAGCCTCGGTGCAAGCCTTGCGGCAATAAAATTCAGCCTTGAGGAAAAACTGGCCCAAATGCCGCCTGATCCGCCCGATAATATAATGTCACTGGAAAACATCGTATCCTACCTGACAGACACCATAAAAGAAACCAAGCGCATCTCGGCTACCCTGCGCCCGACCATACTCGATGATCTGGGACTTCTGGCAACCATCACCTGGCTTTGCAGGGAATTAAACTTCTTTTACCAGAACATCAGGATTGTCGAACAGATCGACATCCTGGAAGAGGAAATAGAAGAACCGCTCAAAATCGTCATCTACCGCATTATCCAGGAAGCCATGAATAATGCGGCTAAACACGGACGGCCCAAAACTATAGAACTGCACCTAAAAAAGAACAACGAGCGGATTGAACTCGCGATAATCGACGATGGCAGCGGATTTGACCCGCAGATCCGGCTCAATTCATCTGATCCAATGAGCGGGCATGGTATACAGGGGATGAGGGAACGTGCAAGAATTTGCGGAGGGGAATTTAAAATTCACTCAAGTCCCGGCAACGGAACAAGGGTTAGCGCTGATTTTCCCAACCATTTTTGTAATGCCGGAGACTAAGTGGATTTTTGCACCAGTCCCTGTTCAATGGCAAACGAGGTAAGAGCCGCGGCACTGTGAAGGTCCAGCTTGTTCATTATATTGGCACGATGCTTTTCCACTGTCTTGGTGCTGATATGTAGCATGTCGGCGATTTGCCTGTTCATGTATCCTTCGGCAAGAAGTTTTAACACTTCGCGTTCCCGCCGGGTAATGGTATCCCATAAAGATCGGGTTTTCATCTGCTTGCGGCCTTCTATATAGCCCTCCATGACATTGTCTGCAATGCCCGGGCTGATATAGGTCCTGCCCTTTAAAACGCTGTTGATAGCCACCAGCAGTTCCTCCCGGCTTGCATCTTTTATGCAGTAGCCGTTTACCCCCGCGTTGAAGGCCTCGAGTACATACTGGTCGGATTCATGGATGGTCAGGGCAAGGACCGCGATCTGCGGATACATCCGTTTTACTTCATTTAATACACTGATGCCGCCGAGCCTTGGCATGGAAAGATCCAGCAGAAGCAGGTCCGGCGGGTTTTCACGCACGACTTCGAGGGCCTCGAGACCGTCTTGGGCCTCACCGATCACCTCAAGATCTGTTCGACTGTCAAGCATTGCCTTAAGACCTTCGCGAAACAGCTGGTGATCCTCGACAATGACTATTTTTTTGGCTCCCATGTTTACATTAATTATAAAAAAAACCGCCGCATGTCAATATAAAGACTATGCGGCGGTTTAAATCCTGAACCGGGGCCGGCTTTTTTACTCAGGCCGAACGGGCATATTCTGCGAATTCTTCAAAATCGTGAATTTCCCTGGACAGATATAACTTGAGTTCGTCCACGATCTGTTTTTCCAGCTGCCGGACCCTTTCGCGGGACAGGCTGAGCCTGTCTCCCAGAGACTGAAGAGTCATGGGCGAGTCCGAATAAATCCTTAAATCCAGTATTTCGCGCTCCCTGTGAGGAATTTTTGTGCGGAACTCGCAAACCTTGTTGTTTACCAGGCCGTCGACCTCCCTGTCGGAAAACCGGTCTTCAACAGACTTTTCATCATCAACCCTGAGAAAATCCACCCAGTCGGTATCAGAATCCTCATTTAACGGGGCGTCCAGTGAAATATCCCTGTTCTGCAGGCGCTGATCCATATCCACGATGTCTTTTTCCTCGACACCGCACTGTTCGGACAATAGTCTGGCATCCGGATCAATGCCCATTGCGGCAAGCTTTCTGCGCTCCTGTTTTAACCTGTAGAAAAGCTTGCGCTGACCTTCCGTGGTAACCACCTTTACCATCCGCCAGTTGTCCTGCATATATTTCAGGATATAGGCCTTTATCCAGAAAGATGCGTAATAGGAAAACTTGACATTTCTTTCAGGGTCGTATTTTCTTACAGCCTGCATGAGCCCTACATTGCCTTCCTGTATGAGATCCAAAAGATTCCGGTTCCAGAAACGCTGGAATTTAAGGGCAATTTTGACCACCAAGCGCAGATTTGAAACAACCATTTTATATGCAGCTTCATCATCGTCGTGCTCCTGAATTCTTCGGGCCAGTTCCTTCTCCTGATCTCTGGTTATCAGGCCGTGGTTCCTGATTTCAGCCATGTACTGCTGAACCGGGTCATAATTTCTTTTACCGGTTCTGAATTTTTTCTTTTCAGAACTCTTCGCCCGTACAGTTTGTTCTATATCTGCATACAAAGATTCCCCTTCACTGCTTTTCGCCGAATTACCGGAAATATTAATCGGATCTTTTAACATGGCAAAACCTCCTTTGTGGGTTGCAAAAAATCAAGCGGCTGTTATTTTTATTCCATATATATGAGAACCCGGGTTTGAAAAACATGGGGGATAGACTGTATTTTGAAGTACGCAGACAGGTAGTCAAAGAAGAGAAAGCCAGTAAAAGGGGGAGGCTTGCAACCCGGAAAACTTTTGAACCGGCACAGAAAGCAGAAAAAAGAAACCGGCTTTTATGATGTGGTTGTCATAGGCTCAGGTTCAGGGATGCAGGCTGTGGAAAATGCGGTTGAAGCCGGACTGCGAACAGCACTGGTGGATAATGGGCCTGCAGGGGGCACCTGTCTTAACCTCGGCTGCATTCCTTCCAAAATGCTGATAGCGGCAGCCGACCGCGTAATGGAAATCCGGGAGGCGCAGCGGTTCGCAATATCAGCCGGTATATCAGGCATTGATTTCAAAAAAATTATGGCGGGAATGAAACAGGCTGTGGTTCCGGATCACGAGCAGATACACCAGGGGCTTAAAGACAGTACCGGATTTGACTACTATGAAGGCGTGGGCCGGTTTACCGGCGACATGGCCCTTGAGATAAACAGCCGGCAGATCAGTGGTAAAACCTTTTTTATAGCATCCGGAGCCCGCCCTGTTATCCCTGATATTGCCGGACTTGAAAGCACGGACTTTCTGACAAGCAGCACAGTGCTCGACCTTGAAGAACTTCCGGAAAGCCTTGCCATTATCGGCGGAGGATATATAGCGGCTGAATACGCGCATTTTTTTGAGGCCATGGGAACCCGGGTTACAATATTTCAAAATCAGAAACGGCTCGTTCCTGCAGAAGAGCCGGAAATCTCGGATACCCTTGCTGACGCTCTGTCTGAACGCATCAGTATTAAAACCGACGTCACGGTTGACCGGGTTAACCAGAACAACAACAGCATTGAAATAAGCTTTCGGCAAAATGATTCGGGCGCAAACAGCAGCCTCACCGCAGAGCGTGTCCTTGTGGCTGCGGGACGAAAATCCAATGCAGACCGGCTTTCTGTGGAAAAAACCGGGGTTAAAACAGATGAGAACGGATATATAAAAACAGATGACTATCTGGAAACCAGCCGAAAAGGAATCTGGGCATTCGGGGATGCAAACGGAAAATCCATGTTTACCCACGCGGCAAACGCCGAGGCGGCACAAGCCTGGGAAAATGCAACAGGAAAAGAAAAAAGAAAATTTGATTATACCGCAGTCCCAAGGGCGATATTTACCTGGCCGCCTATAGCATCGGTGGGTTTAAAGGAAGCAGAGGCAAAAAAATCCCATGACGTGATGGTGGGCACTGCCGGATACAACCAGTGTGCAATGGGTATGGCGCTGCGCGAAAAAAAAGGATTCGCCAAGGCAATACTCGACAGAAAAAGCCTTGAACTGCTCGGCTTCCATATCATAGGCCCTCATGCGCCAATTGTTATCCAGGAGGTAGTTAATGCAATGGCCGCAGGCCGGCGTCCCGGTCTTATCCTGTCCGGCATGCACATCCATCCTGCGTTAAACGAACTGATAATGAAAACATTTTCCGCACTGAAATAATGCAGCCGGGCAGAATCAGTGAAAACAACAGATATAGGTTAGGGTTTTCATATGGAAAAATACCGGATTTCCCGGATTGATGTAATTTGGACCAAAGTTTATTATTCTTACCCAGTTTTTGAAACTGTATCGAAAATACGTTTTCCCTGAATCCAGGCAATTTTTTCCAGGGAGTTGAAAAAACTTTGTAAACCAAAACACACGGAGGATTTTGAAATGAAAATCGGCGAACTTTTTCAGACAGGAGACTGGAAGAACGAAAAGCACGTTCCTGCAATTGAGTGCCCGGAAAGTGTAAAGGCGGACGAAGCCTTTGATATCAATGTCTCAATCGGAAAGGAAATCGGGCACCCCAACACCACTGAACATCATATCAGATGGATCAGGGTATATTTCAAGCCCGAGGGCGACAAATTTGCCTATGAAGTGGGAAGCTACGAGTTCAACGCCCACGGCGAATGCGCCGAAGGCGCCAACAAGGGCCCGGTCTACACCGAGCCAAAAGTAAGAACCACTCTTAAAATCAACAAACCAGGCACTCTGCTTGCGTCAATTTACTGCAACATCCACGGACTGTGGGAAAACGAGGCGCAGGTAAAAGTAGTATAAACACCTCCACCATTATCTGCGTATATGCCGCTGTCAGTCCCGCGTTGACAGCGGCATTTTATTTTACTGAAACTGCAGGAGCCAACACCCGGAACCCGGTTCCTGCAGTCTGTTCCACCGCGGGCCGCCGGGGTGGATTACGGCGTTTTTGTCCAGGGCAGATGGTATCTTACGCGAAATATCAGACAGATGGCCGAACTTCTGGAGTTAAAAACAAGTTCCGATTAAAAAAAGCCCTGAAGCTTTTTTGTATACTCATGCCGCCTGCTGCATGCGGGCGGCAAGCAGGGCCGCGCCGATGGCGCCTGTAAGCTGTGCATGGGGCGAGATCCTGATGGCAGCGCCAAGCTTGTTTTCAAGAGCTTTTACAACCCCCTGGTTTCTTGCAACTCCCCCTGTCATCATCACTGGCTCAGTAACACCAACACGCCTTGCCATTGCTGAAATCCGTGACGCAACTGATTCATGAATGCCGGCGATTATATTCTCGCGGCTCTCGCCTTTTGAAATAAGGGAAATCACCTCTGATTCAGCAAACACCGTACAGATGCTGCTTATGGCCGCCGGAGCGCCGGCCCGGGCTGAAAGCTCGCCGAACTCGTCTAAATCCGCTTCCAGGGCCCGGGACATCACCTCAAGGAACCGGCCCGTTCCAGCGGCACATTTGTCATTCATGGCAAAATCAATCACCTTGCCCATATCACTTATCCTGATTACCTTGCTGTCCTGGCCGCCCACGTCTATGACAAAACGAATTTCAGGGTCTATGAAATGGGCGCCTGCGCCGTGGCAGGTAATCTCTGTTACAGACCTGTCGGCAAAATCAACACCGTTTCTGCCGTAACCGGTTGATATGACAAACCCGACGTCTTCACGCCTGATGCCGGTTTCTTCGAGCAGTTCGTCAAGAACCGCCCTTGCGGCTTTTCCCACGTTATACCCGGTGAATTTAAGGCAGGTGCCCGCAAGCTGACCGGTTATGATCAATGCCGCCTTGGCTGTGATGGACCCTATATCAATTCCCGCTGTAATCATGCTTTCCGCATTTTTCCTTTGCCTTTAAATAATAATGGGATCTCAAGCCTTAAGCGTTTCCATGAACGCATCTATGCGCGTGTCAATCTGGCTTTCGGAAAAAGACCGCTCATCAACCATGTCAGCTTCGATAATCAGGGTTGGCACCCCGAGCCTGTCCATTATCATCTGCCGAAGATCATACTGGCCCAGGGAATAAGGCTTGCATGACCTGTTGGAATGCATCACCATGCCGTCCACGTCATATTTTTTAATCATGTGTGCAACTATATCAAACATCATATCAATGGAAATATTTATATATACTTTTGTATAGGTCTCTGCCATGGCTTCGAGAAACGACTGCTCCTGCATATCGGGCAGCATGCCGCTCCAGGCCGATGTATAGGTATCTGCCACCAGGGCCGCATCATGGGAGGCAAACTTATCCGACAGCCACCTGGTTCTGTACCAGACAGGCAGATTGTCCCACAGCAGCCTGTATTTTTCATTCGGAACCATGGCGATTTTCTGCCTGATGCGCTCATTTAGTTCATCGAGAAGCTCTTTGTAGTAATCCACTGTTACCTTCTTTCCCCTTAAGGTAACAATAAGGGCCAGGTGAAAAAAAGCGTCAAAGGCGGTCATGGGCGCAGGCTTATGAGCGCAGGTATCGAGCACTGCCTGCCACAGGCGCGTTGACTCAACTGAAAGCCGCCCAACCTCCTCCATTCTGTCATAATCCATTTTCCTGCCGCAGCATGTCTCCAGAAAACCGACATATTCATGAATCTGGGAAAGCACGTATTTTCGCGCCGCATCTGAGAATTGCCTGTGAACAAAAGGAGTGTCCAGTATAAAAAGCGGCACGTTAAAATACCTTGCCGCAGTCTCATACCACTTTAGCACTGTTCCGCAGATATTATTGCAGCACACCAGCATATCCGGCTCAGGCAATCCCCCGATCGGTCCCTGCTTATACACCGAATCTGCAATATCTGCCCTGGCATAGGAGCAAAGATCCCTGGAATAGCCCATTTCCTCTGCTTTTTCACATAACTGCCCGCCCATCTTTGAGGCACCGATCATGGCGCCGTGGTTTTCCGGATAAACCGGAATCACATCCATTGCTATCAGTGGCTCCACAGGGCCCCCGCTCGTTATCCAGGCCACCTTGCGCCCCTGCTCGCGTGCGCCTTTGGCCTCGATATAATAATCGGTCATAATCTGCTTCATTCTGGAAACAGTCTTTATTTTCATCTGAACCGTCCTTTAAAGCATATCCACGAAAGTTTCAAACCTGGTCATAAGCTGGCCCTCTGGCGGGGGCTGATCGTCTATTTCAAGCAGCAGGCTCGGGATTCCGGCCTCATCGAGGAACTCTTTGAGATATGGATAATCAAATGCATGCGGATCACAGAACTTGAGCAGTAAAAAAATCACGCCGTCAGCCCGGTGTCTGCGGACCGTATCAGCCAGCTCCACCGCCCTGACTTTTATATCCGCATGCTTTGCAGGACAAACGCTTCGCGCCATATACCGGTCTGCAACGGCTTTAATAGGATCATCTGCATCTTCTCTTATTTTTTCTTCAAACCAGCGCGCGCCGGTACAAAGATCATCCCAGACCACATCCGCGCCCGCCTTTGCCAGGAGCTCATAAATATCAGGATGGCTGCAAATGCCTCCTGAAATAACAATCCGCTTTCGTCCTGTCCCGCTGCCGTCCAGATCGCCGGGTTCTATAGTTCCAAGGTGGTCTGAAATGTCTTTCAAAAAAGCTTTCGGCTCCATAAACATTGCAGAAGCCGTAATTCTGTGAACTTCGGCAGGCTCAAACAGGGCCGGCTTGAAACTTCTCAGCCCATACAGGGATTCGAGTTTTTCACGGATCAGATTATAGTCTCTTATGGCAGCCCAGAGCGCCTCATCGGTAATTTGGGTTTGAAAAGCGTCTTCCAGCTCCCTTCGGAATCCGGTTAATACATCTGTCATATACTCACTGGCGCTTGTGGTATTTAGCTTTACCGGCAATACCACGTCAAAATGATTGGCAAATCCGGCATTTAAGCGCCAGATATCTGACAGGCGCTGAATCGAATCACAGGTATGGGGGAAAACCGCCCCGTCCAGAAAATCCAGGCTTCCGTTTAAGGCCGCCTCCAGCCCGCCCCTGACAAGAGAGCAGCAATAGGACTGCAAGTGCGCGTCTGCCAGCCCGATTTCGCCTTTTGTACCCAGCAGGCGAAAAGGAAGGACGCCTGCGGCATGGATCACTTCCACCGGGGCATAGGAACAGAAAAACCCGAGAATCTTTCGGTTGCTCCGCTGCTTGAACTGCCTGGCATAATCATAGGGCTCCGGCCAGGCTGACTGTTCGCTGTTTTTTGAATTCATCTAAAATCCCTTAAAAGCTATCCCCTTAAAAATTTCAGGGCTTGATTTTCGCGCCCTTTTCCTGCCCCTGTTAATACTCCGGGGGGCAAAACCCTGTCAAGGACAAAGAACAGACACCTGCCAAAGAGCGGATGTCGATTAAAATATATGTTAATCGAAAAGAATTCGTAAGAGATTATAGTTCGAAAATCCGGGATAACCTTCCGTAAATAAATAAATAAACTGCTTGACAACTATATATGTTGTATTATTATTAGTTTAAAATTAGTGGAATTTTCGAAAAAAATTTCGATCCTAACAGACGGACCCGAAATTTTTTCTTTTACGAAAATCCTTAAAAAAGGAAGACATCCATGGAAAAAGGGAAAAAAACAAATAGCGAATTCATAATTGACGCCCTGCGCGGCGGAGGGGAGTTTCGCTCCCCTGAAATTACGCAGAATGTTGCCAAAAATTCAGGCAAAAACATTAAAATCCAGGATATTGCAAGCATTCTTGCCAAGCTGAGCAACAGTGAAAAATGCGATCTCGGCTTTTTTATCCGAAAGAAAAAGACCAGCAAAGGATATACTTACAGTCTCGTGCCCGAAGCTCTTGATCTTCCGCCGGAGGCTTTGTATGATCTGACGCGCAAAACCGGGAAAAACCGATATACTCTCGAGCAGATAATTGCTGACCATCCCGAGGTAAAAAGATACGTAAAATCTACTCGTCTTAAAAGCGGCACAGTGAAACAGGCCTCAAAACGAGGCCGCAAACCAGCTGCAGTGACCCGGACAGCCAAAAAATCAGCATCATCTTCACAAAAGGCAAACCCTGACGATAATTTGCAGGCTCTGGTTGCCACGCTCGTGGAAGAACTCTCCGAGCAGGGCGGCCTTAATGTTAATGTAAATCTCACCATCCGGTTTGCAGGCCTGGGCGGCTCTGAATAAACCGCACCCCCTCCGGACAGGCAGATACGAAAACCGCTTAAAATCAGCAGGAAAGGAGGCAATCGGCTTTGCGCATAGAAAATTACCGCTTCGGCAGCATCCGCATAAACGGAAAAACATATAAAAACGACATTAAAATCATAAGCAATTCAGTAAAGCCGGAATGGTGGCGAAAAAACGGCCATTTGGTAACCCGCAGGGATCTGGCCGATATACTGGAGGCAGGCCCGCAAGTACTGATCATAGGAAAAGGCAGTCCGGGCCGGATGAAGCTGGAGCCGCAGCTTGCAGAAGAGCTCGGCAAAAAAGGCATAAAGCTTATAGCAAAGCCTACTGCTGAGGCGGTAAATGAATTTAACCGCCTGGCGGCGGAAAACAGAAATATTGCCGCAGGTTTTCACCTGACATGCTAAACCGGCTAAAAATGATAGAAACCATAAGTCATTATGCATATCACCCATGGCAGCAGAAACAAAAGAAATCCAAAATACTACTAAACTTACAATAATCCCTGAGAAACACGGGGCAAAAGAATATCTGAAAATCAGCTATCCCCTCAGATACGGCATTTACGGAGAAATTCGCAGCCGATCTCATATTTTCGGGTTTAACAAAAACGGCGAAATCAGGACAATACAGGGGCGCGGAGGAGACTGGCTGACATCTTCGGAATGGCTGAAGCGTACGGCGGGAAACGACTGGCAGTATTTTTCAGCAGGAGGTTATACCGGTGCTCTAAACTATACCGGAGAATACTATATACCTCTTCTGCCTTACCAGACAAATGCAATTTTCGGTGAAAACGCTTTTCAGAGAAAAGAGGTCAGGCAGGCCTTTTCTGCATGGCACGATCTGCGCAGGCAGCTTAAAAACTTTGACTTTTCAGATCTTGCAGATGAAGCGCAAAGTTTTATCCGCAGGGTCCTGGAAATGACGCCTGAAAAACTGCGGCAAAGAGGCCGACTGCTTCATAAAACCATCGGCGGCATGGTAACTGTTCTGCCGCCGGATACCAGGCACGTGGAATACGATGTAATTCCTGTGACAATTGCAGACGGCTGCCTTTATAACTGCGGGTTCTGCAGGGTCAAAACCGGCCGGGGCTTTTCTGTGCGCTCCGCAGACTCGGTAATTGGACAGATAAAAGAGCTTAAACAATTTTACGGAAACGATCTGATCAATTACAATTCCATATTTCTGGGCCAGCACGATGCTCTGCATGCGGGCAGGCAAATGATTTGCTTTGCAGCTGAAAATGCATGGAATATCCTGGAGCTTGAAAAATCAGTTATGAAGAGCCCGGGGCTTTTTTTCTTCGGAAGTGTTGACTCTTTGCTGGGTGCCGGGGAAAACCTGTTTGAAGCATTAAATGGTCTGCCTTTTTACACTTATATCAATATCGGACTCGAATCCGGAGATTCACAGACGCTTTCAGTCCTTAGAAAGCCCATCAGCGCAAAAAAAGTGGCCGAAGCCTTTGACCGGATGCTTGAAATTAACAGAAACTACAATAATATCGAAATAACCGCAAACTTTGTAATCGGCAAAAAGCTGCCGGAGACACACCTGCCCTCGATTCTGGAACTAACCCGCAACCGGCTTTCCCGTTTTTACCCCAAGGGCGCGGTCTATCTGTCCCCGCTCGAAGAAATCGGGGATAAAAACCGTCTTCTGACAAAATTCAACGAATTTAAAACTCTCTGCCGCCTGCCTGCCTATATTTATCTCATCCAGCGGCTGTAGGCTGTAAGCTGCAG
>CAZVFQ010000037.1:0-9752 GCA_964626455.1 uncultured Desulfobacteraceae bacterium
CTGCATTCTTCGAAATTGCGCAGGCCTTGATCTTGAACTTTTTACGGCGCCATCTGAAAACAGACTTTTTACGAGTGCATCATGTTTGCCTTTAAAATTTCTCCATCCATCAAATCTGAACACAATTACAAGAATAAAACATCATACCAAAGACTTTATAAAATTCTGTTTCGTTCGTCAACTATGTAAATATGCTGGTATAAATTTCTTTTGCTTTCAAGCGTAAAAACAGCGCCGCCCTTATTTCCCTGCTGCCGGTTAAAGCCGACAAATTCAATTTAATAATAAACACTTTGAGATGCAAGCAGGTAAAAAATAATAGAAAACTGCCTGATAATTTGAATTTGTATTAAATGAGAATATATTATACCATAAATAAAAATCAAACACTCAGTATTGATGGCACCGTAAAAAGCTTCTTACATCGCCTGATGTTTTTACAGGAAGGAAGTCCTGAAGCAAGGAAAGGGGCTATTATGACAGAAGCCGGTGATCGGCAGCAGGCCGAAAATAAAAAACAGGACCAGGAACCCGAAGGTTGGTTTCACCTTGATGTGCACCCGCAGGTTTTTTTCATATCAGCCGCACTGGTTTTTCTCTTCGTGATTATAACCATTTTCTTTCAGCATTACGTCGGAGACATCTTCGGGCAGATGCAGGAGTCTATCTCCGAGTATGCAGGATGGTTGTTCATATTGGCTGTTAACATAATACTGGTGTTTATCCTGGTACTGCTGGCAGGACGTTTTGGTGACATCCGGATAGGAGGGCCTGATGCCAGGCCCGAATTCAGCCTTATGGGATGGTTTTCCATGCTCTTTTCGGCAGGGATGGGAATCGGCCTTCTTTTCTACGGCGTAGCTGAACCCATGTTTCACTATGTGGCAAACCCGCTTACCAGCGCCGGCACCACCGAGGCGGCCAGAAAAGCCATGGATATAACGTTTCTTCACTGGGGACTTCACCCCTGGGCGATCTATAGCATGGTGGGACTGTCGCTTGCCTTTTTCGCTTTTAACAAGGGGCTTCCCCTTTCTATACGCACCGCCTTTTACCCGCTTATCGGGGATCGCATCTACGGCTGGCCGGGCAACATAATAGACATACTTGCCACTGTGGCAACCCTTTTCGGGGTAGCCACATCCCTGGGCCTGGGAGTACAGCAGGTAAATGCCGGCCTGGCCCACCTTTTGGGGATAGAACAATCCCCTGCGGTCCAGGTCATTCTTATCGCCTGTATAACCGGGGTGGCGACATGGTCTGTGGTAAAGGGGATAGACAAGGGCATCCGGCGCTTGAGTGAAATAAACATCGGGCTTGCAGCCCTGCTGGCCATGTTTGTACTGCTTGTCGGCCCCACGCTGTTTATCCTGGACGCGATTATCGAAAACCTGGGCTATTACCTGCAGCACCTGCCGCAGCTAAGCACCTGGAATGAAACCTATGAACAAACCGAGTGGCAGGAAGGCTGGACTATTTTCTACTGGTCATGGTGGATCGCATGGTCGCCTTTTGTGGGAATGTTTATAGCAAGGGTATCATTCGGCCGCACGATCAGACAGTTTATACTTGGCGTTCTTCTTGTGCCCACACTGGTGACTTTTCTGTGGATAACCATTTTCGGCAACACAGCCCTGTTTATAGAAATGTTCGGAGCGGGCGGGATTGCCAAAACAGTACAGGAAAACATCCCGGTGTCTTTGTTTGCCCTGTTTGATAACTTCCCGCTCTCAGCGGTAACATCGAGCCTTGCCATATTCGTGATTATAACATTTTTTGTGACCTCCTCGGACTCAGGCTCAATGGTTATAGACATTATAACCTCCGGGGGCAATCCAAACCCGCCGGTGCTTTCGCGGCTGTTCTGGGCCATAACTGAAGGTGCAGTGGCTGCTGCACTGCTTCTCGGAGGCGGGCTTGCGGCCCTCCAGACCGCCACTATAACCACCGGTCTGCCTTTTGCTGTTATCCTTCTGGGAATGTGCTTTGCCCTTTACCGGGGACTGGCTGAATATTCGGCTCCCAGCGAGATAAAAATGGGGGCGGCGCAGGTAAAGGAATTTAAAATAAAAACACGGCCGCCGCTTGACAAAACTTTCGGGCGAAAACGGCTGTGGTAAAAAAAACAGCTTGAATAAAATGCGTGCACAGGCACAAAAAGGAGGAAAAGTGAGACAGTATGGCCGTATTGCACTCACAGCAGCCGCAGGCATAATTTTTCTGCTGTTTCTGTTTGCAGCGCCCCATGCCGCGGAAGCTGATAAACAAGAATCCATACGCCTTGTCCATACAGACTGGTCCTCATCAGTAGCCACCGCAAACCTTGTCAAAGTGGTACTGGAACAAAGACTGGGCATCAGGTGCCGTTTAAAGCAAACTGGTGCAGACAAAATGTGGGCAGAGGTCGCCCGGAGAAAAGCCGATGCCATGGTTTCTGCCTGGCTTCCCGACACCCACGGCCACTACCATGAAAAATTTAAGGATCGGGTGGTCAATCTGGGCCCCAACTTTAAAGGAACAAAAATCGGGCTGGTGGTTCCCCATATTACGGCGGGCCGCCTGACCGCAGGTACAGGCATCCGCAACAGGCCGTATATCACATTGGATTCCATAGATGAATTGCCGGACAATGCTGATAAACTCAACCACCGAATAATAGGCATAGAGCCTGAGGCGGGAATCATGCGAAAAACCAGGCAGGCAATGGAGACCTACGGCCTTGAAAAAAATTTCCGCTTAGTGGAAGGAAGCGAAGTCTCCATGGTGGCCGAGCTTTCTCATGCTATAAGACACCAGAAATGGATCGTAGTAACAGGCTGGCTGCCCCACTGGATGTTTGCCAAATGGGAGTTAAAATTCCTGGATGATCCAAAGGATATATTCGGTGAAAACCAGGGATATATAGCCACCATTGTACGCCGGGGGCTAAAACAAGACATGCCCGAGGTTTTCCGGTTCCTGGACAATTTTCAATGGGGGCCCGGGGACATAGGCCAGCTGATGCTCTGGATACAGGAGGATCAGGGCCGGCATCCATACGAAAAAGCAATGAGATGGATACGCAACAATCCGGAAAAAACAGATACATGGATTAAATAAAATAAAAGGGGCTGCTGTATGCTCAAGGATATATATTTTCAGTACAAAGGCGCGACAATGATGCTTTTCAACAAAGAGGAAGATACGGTGTCTTTCAGGGGCACGGCCTTCCTTATACATCCTGAGGGTTACCTGCTTACAGCCGCCCACCTGATTACCGGCCTGACAGATCTAATGGCGGCACCCATGAAAGAGTATGAAGGCTTTGCCCCTGTGCGCGAAGATACCGTATCCCCCATCGCCGTGGAGATACGGCAGATTGACAGAGGATCCGATATTGCGCTGCTTAAATTCCAGCAGGACATAGAAATATCCATGCCCCATCACATCATAGGCATACCAGAAGAAGTCCCTGTAGGAAACTCAGTGGCGTGCCTGGGTTATCCTTTCGGCTATTACTACATTTATTCCCAGCTTATAAAACAGGCTGTAATATCAGGCAAAATCCTGAGCAAAAATGAAACCGGAATCTTTCTGTTTGACACCCTGGTCCATGACGGCACTACCGGAGCACCGCTTATAAACCTCTATGACGGCCGGATAATCGGAGTGGTAGGAGGCAGGTTCTACCCCCCGGACCTGATGCCCGAACACCTCAAGAAAAAGACTGAAACCCCTATTAAAACAGATATTTCATATGCTGTTTCCATCGAACACGCAGCCGATCTAATGAAAAAGGAAAATCTTTCTCTTGTTTAAACCCGCGAGGCAATCAAAATTATGCATGAACTGCCTGTTACCGAAAGCATTTTAAACATAGTTCTCAAACACGCGGAAAAAAACCGGGTCGCCAGGGTTGTATCCATAACCCTGAATATAGGCGAGTTAAGCGACCTTGAGGAACAATGGATTCAGCACTATTTCGACTACTTAAGCAAAAATACACCTGCCGGCGGGGCAAAACTTAAAATTGAATGGCTTCCGATAGTGCTTAAATGCAGAGGCTGCAATCAGACCGTGCAGATAAGCAAAGACAAACTCGGGGCGATCAAATGTCCCGGCTGCGGGGCAGATGGCGATTTTTCACTTGTTTCCGGACGGCAGTATTACATAAAGGAAATGGAGGCGGTTTAATGGATGAAATAAAGCTGTTTGAAGTTAAAGAAGACATTCTTTCCGATAATGATGCCGCAGCCCAAGAACTGCGCAAAAAACTGCACAGGGAAAAAACCTTTGTTGTCAACCTGATGTCCTCGCCCGGCGCGGGCAAAACCACACTGCTTCTTAAAACCGCGGCTATACTCGGCAAAGAGTTTAAAATAGGAATAATCGAGGCGGACATCGACTCAACCGTTGATGCGGAAAAAATAAGAGAAGCCGGAATTGAGGCAATCCAGCTGCGCACCGGCGGATTCTGTCACCTGGATGCCGCAATGGTAAAAACCGGGCTGGATGGCATAGGTTCAAAAGACTTTGACCTGATTTTTATAGAAAACATAGGCAACCTTGTCTGCCCTGCAGAGTTTGACACCGGTGCCATAAAAAACGCCATGATACTAAGCGTACCCGAAGGAGACGACAAGCCCCTGAAATACCCCCTGATGTTTACCAAATCAGATATACTTCTGATCAATAAAACAGACATGATGGCACTTTCTGATTTTGATTCTGCGACCTTAAGGCAGCGGGCGGCCAAATTAAACCCTGAAATCCCGATATACGAGGTTTCAGCCAAAACCGGCCATGGCATGGAGCAATGGGCGGATTGGCTGCGCGGGGCGATAAAGGATTTTTCTTGACAATTCAGCAAGGTATTCTTTAATATTTTTATGATAATCAGGGAACTTGTGTGCTAAAAGATCCCTAAACTTTTGCCGATCGGTCAGTTATGCAGGAAGAAGACAACGAAAACCGGGAAAACGAAAAGCCGGAAAACGGCCTGGAAATCAGTCTCGACTTCGATGAACAGGACGATTCTAATGAAGCCCTTATTGCCGCTGTAAACGACCTTCGCAAACAGATGAAAACCCTGGCCGACGAGTTTGAAGCCAAGCTCAGGTACGACACTCACAAAAACCGTATTATAGACGAACTGCACCAGGAACTGCAGCAGTACCGGGAAGGGGTTGTCAAGAAATATTTCCACTCCATGGTAACTGATGCAATCAAGATAATTGATGATATCCGGAGATTGAAAGCCCACTACGAAGACGAACCTCCCAGCGAAGAAACCCTGCCCAGCCTGCTTGGGTTTCTCGAAGATATTGCATCAGACATAGAGGAACTTTTTTCATGGCAGGGCGTCAAACCCTTTACCTGCAAATCAGCAGATTTTGACAATACGCGTCAGCGCGTGATCAAAAAAATAGAAACAAATGACCCGCAAATGGACAAAAAGGTTGCCGCAAGTATGCGGCCGGGTTATGAACGGGACGACAAAGTGCTCCGGCCCGAAATGGTAGCCGTTTACGTATACAGAAATACAATAACACAAGAAGGCGAAGCATACTGATGCATAAGAACATCAAACGAATATACGGCATCGACCTGGGAACCACCTATTCTTCGATCGCATATGTGGATGAATACGGAAAAGCAGTTATTATACCGAATGCCGAAAACGAAAGAGTCACCCCCTCGGTGGTTTTCTTTGATGAAAACAATGTGGTGGTAGGAGAAATTGCCAAGGAAAGCTCCAAACTGTATCCCAACGAGGTGGTAAGCTTTATAAAGCGTTCCATGGGAGAGCCGAATTTTATTTTTGAATACGGCTCCGAGCGATACAGGCCCGAAGAAATCTCTTCTTTTATTCTAAGAAAACTTGCCCAGGATGCAGGACAATACCTGGGAGAAGAGATCACGGATGTTGTAATCACTTGCCCTGCATACTTTGGAATCAACGAACGGGAAGCCACCCGTAAGGCCGGAGAAATCGCGGGCTTTAACGTGCGTCAGATAATCAACGAGCCCACGGCCGCTGCCATTGCCTACGGCTCTCTTGATACTTCAGGAGAAAAAGTGGTTCTGGTATATGATCTGGGCGGCGGGACCTTTGATATAACAATGATTGATATCCGAAAGGATTCCGTGGAAGTTATCTGCACCGGTGGAGATCACAATCTTGGCGGCAAGGACTGGGACGACCGTATCGTTGCCTATCTGGTGGAAAAATTCCAGGAAGAAACCGGTATCCAGGAAGATATCCTTGATGATCCCGATACCTGGCAGGATTTGCAATTATCGGCTGAAAAAGCCAAAAAAATACTAAGCCAGCGGCCCAAAACCCCCATTTCCGTAACCCATGGAGGCAGCCGGGTCAAGCTGATCCTGGAGCGGGAAAAATTCGAGGAACTCACCGAAGACTTATTGGAACGCACGGTGGATTTTACACAGGAAATGCTGAGGGCGGCCCGGGATAAAGGTTATGAAAGCTTTGATGAAATAATCCTGGTGGGAGGTGCCACCCGGATGCCCCAGGTGGCAAACCGCATTGAAAAAGAATTTTCCATAACACCCAAGGTTTTCGATCCCGACGAGGCCGTGGCCAAAGGGGCCGCAATTTACGGCTGGAAACTTGCCTTAAATGACGACCTGGTCCGCCGGATTTCCGAGAAAACCAAGAAAAAAATCGAGCATCAGGAAAGCCTTTCGGATTTAATTGAAAAAAGCGAGATCTCGGCCGAGGATTTCAAAAAGGCGGCCCAGGAACTTGCCGATGATACCGGCTATACTCTGCCGTCTGTTGAAAACGCCATGCTTAGGGTCAAAAACGTCACCAGCAAAAGTTTCGGCGTGGTTGCACACACCCCCACGGGAGAGGAAATAGTGTTCAACCTGGTGCTGCGCAATACAACAGTGCCGGTCAATATAAACAAAAAATTTTACACCGCGGTTGAAAATCAAAAAACCGTACTGATACGAATAATGGAGAGCGAAACCAGCGAAATCGAAGTTCCCATTGAAAATGCCGAGGAAATCAAGACCGCGGTGCTGCATCTGCCCCCCAAACTGCCTGCTGATCTGCCCATTGAAATAACCTTTGATTTAAACGAAGAAGGGCAGCTCTACATAACTGCGCTGGAAACCAACGAATTTCGGCAGGTGCAGGTGGTGGTGGATACCGCTTCGGTCATAAACGGCGAGGAACTGGAAAAAGCCAAGGAAAGATCCCAGAACCTGGTGGTGCATTGATTCCGTCTTATGCCGGAAAACAACAAGCAGTTCCAATAGCAATCTTTACCCGCCTCCCGGCGCACCCGGCACTTTTCCGTTCATGCAGGGCCTTTAACTTTCTGAAAAACACTAAACGCAGATAAAATATGGAACGCGAAAACTTTTACATACTCCTGGAACTTAAAAGTGATCCACCGGAAACAAACCCCGAGGTCATTGAAAAAGCTATTGCAAAAAAACAATCAGAATGGAGCCGCCTGCGCAATCATCCAACAAAAGGGCTGCATGCACAAAAATACATAAACATGATCCCGGAAATGCGCCGGGTAATGAAAGACGATTCCCTGCGAGCAAAAGAGGCTGAAGCCGCGCGCGAACTTCTTGCAAAAAACAGGGAAAGCAAATATCCGGAGATAGACCGGCATATCGACATACTCATGGGCAAGGGGCATATCACCGGCGAAGAAAAGAGCAGGCTTGCCAAAGTCCACGGACTTGCCGAAAGCGAAATTCAAAACAGGATAAATTCCAGAAAAAACGAAAAATACAGGCGCATTGACCAGCAGATCACCCTGAGGATGGCCAAGGGGTATCTGACTGAATCTGAAGTGGGAAAAATAGCCAAACGCAATTCAGCCAAATATGAACAAGTTCTGCAACGGGTCCGCTGCCCTGTGTTAAAGACGGAAAAATCCCCTGAAGCCGCCGCTCCCAGGCAACTGGACCGCTCTCTTGAAAAAACCATACAGGACAACCTGAAGCTTTTAAACAAATCCTCGCTGTACGAATTTCTGGGATTACCTGAAAGCGCGGATTTAAAAAATCTCCAAGAAGCCGCAATACGCAAGAAAAAAGAGCTGACCCAAAGCAGCAAAAAAGACGCGGCAGGCACTGCAAGCAACACCCTGGCCGGACACTGCATCACGATCTTTAAATCAGAGGCAAACCGCATCGCCTATGACGTCAGCCTTGCCAGAACAAAGCTTGCGGCTCTGGACTCTGATATCGATATCGCCGGCATAAACGGAAAACTGCGGCCGGAATACTTTGAAATCCTGGTAAGCAAGGCCATGGATTTCGGAATGGAAAAAGATGAGGCCGTGCGCTATATAAAAGATTACTGCCGCAGAAAAAAACTGACTATTGAAATGCCGCCTGACAAGCGGCGTAAATACAGAATAGCGGCTGCAGCAGCAGCGGCAATTATTCTCATATTGGCGGTTTCAGGGGGGCTTTTATACCTGGGGCACCGGCAGAAGGCCATAGAACAAAGTTTTGCCGAACTCACAGAGCAGATAAACAGCACTACAGACGCAAAGGAGAAAATCCGGCTTCTGCAAACCTTCATAAACAGCCACGGCGGTGATGAGAACTACGAATCATATATTAAACAGGCAGAAAACCGGCTTGCTGATATAAAAGAAAACATTTCACAGCAAGACTACAGAAATCTCACAACAAAAGCAGATGAACTAACAGCAGAAGAAAAATTCAGTGAGGCAAAAGCCGAATACCGCAAATACCTTGGAAAAAACCCGCCGGATAAATATGCAAAAAAGGCCGAAGCCCAAATTGAAAAATTAAGCGGGCAAATCGAAACAAGGGATTTTGAAAATCTCACCCAGATTATGATCGAAGGCACAGCGCCTGAAAAAATCGATGCAATCACCCAATACACCAGGGCCCATCCGGAAGGAGAACACAAAAAGGACGCCCGGAAGATGCTCTCTGAGATAAGCAGTGAATATTACGTTTATATTACCAAGAGGCTCGAAACACTGGAAAAAGAAAAAGACTGGCAGCAGTGCGCCCAACTGTGCGAAAATTACATAAGCCTCTATGACAACAGCTATGCAGACCAGCTCAAGGCCCGGCTGGAGGACTACAGGGAAAAAATAACACAGGATAAAAAATTCAGTGCACTGCGCAGAAAGGCCGAAAATTTCGGAAGCGACTATTCATCTGCCATAGAAATCTATGAAGACTATATTACGGCATATCCGGATACCCCGATTGCCGGGCGGATAGAAAATGAAATTGGGAATCTCAAGCAAAAACAAAGGGAAAAAGCACTTGAAGATGCCAGGGAAAAATTTCGCATAATGGTTAAACAGGCAGGCGGCAGGTTTACGGAAAAAACTGAAGGCGTAGTACTCGACCGTAAAACAGGCCTTATGTGGCAGCTTCTTGATACAGGGCTGAGCAATCCGGGGCAATGCTTTGACTATGAAAAGGCCAAAGAATACGTGGAGAATCTCTCCATTGACGGGTATTCGGACTGGAGACTTCCCAGGCCCGAAGAACTTACAGGGATTTACAAAACATCGCCTTATTTCCCGGCCATGGAAAATAAATGGTACTGGAGCGCGGAGAGCTACTTCAGATACTCTGATGACTCCCGGGAGTCCCGCAGAATAGTGGATACCGTAGACAACACCCCTTCTGCCACGCCAGGTGTCAGGCGCAGGGATTCAGGCGAATGCGGGACAGTCCGGGCGGTCCATGATTGAAATTTTTATTTCTCGAGCCTTTGATGCCGC
>CAZVFQ010000037.1:9852-15271 GCA_964626455.1 uncultured Desulfobacteraceae bacterium
GCCCTGCCTGATGGCCAGACAAGGCCGGGGCGGCAAAAATATTATTGACAAGTTTTAGGGGATTCATTATGGTTTTTATCTGTTTAAGGGGCTGTAGCTCAGTTGGGAGAGCGCCTGAATGGCATTCAGGAGGCCAGGGGTTCGAATCCCCTCAGCTCCACCAGTCAATCAAAGTGAAAAGCCGGGCAAAATGCCCGGCTTTTTTTGTTAAAATATTTCAACAGTTCTGTGTCTGTCCGGGTTTGCGGTCTTTGGAGCCCGGACTTGCTATTTCAACATCCAGCACATTTTCAAGATGCTTTTTAAACCCGGTGTCGGTTTCCTTTTCAATTTCCTGCTGAACAGATGTAAAAGAATTTATCAGTTTTTCAGCTAGCGGGGTAAGGACCGAACCGCCTCCCCCGCTGCCTCCGATTTTTTTTTCAAGCAACCTGACCCCGAGCCGCTTTTCTGTGGCATGAATTCTTGCCCATACAGCCCTGTAGCCCATCCTCAGTTCTTTGGCCGCGGCATGGATAGATCCCTTTTCCTGTATGGCTTTTAAAATGCGAAGCCTTCCTGCACCAAAAATAACTTTGCCCTCTTTATCCTCCAGCCAGATTTTTGACCGGCTGTATAGGGTTCCGGGAAATTCTGACATTCCTATACACCTTTATTTGCCATGTATTGCAGGGTCTCGTGAAAAAATTAGGCAAATATGGATGAAAACGCAAGCTTCTTTTTAGCTTAAAGGAAATGCTGAAAAAATTTTTAAATTAATATTGAACATATGCTTGAAATTCGTTATGTCTGAAATGTCATTACGACTTACACCTGAACTTATAAAATATCAAAAAATTACAAAGGAGAAAGACATGAGACATTTAAAAGCTATCAGACCGGCTGCGGTCTTTATTCTGGCTGCATTAATAATTATTCTTGCATCAGGAAGCGCACCTGTTCTGGCAAAAACCAAAGTTAAAATTTTCCATGCAGGCAGCCTTACGGTTCCGTTAGCAGAAATGGAGAAAAGATTTGAAGCTGAAAATCCGGATATTGATATCCAGCGCGAGGCCGGGGGCAGCACAAAAATGGCCCGGCTTATCTCCGAGGTCGGGAAAACGGCGGATATCATGGCTTCTGCAGACTATGAAGTAATAGACAAAACTTTGCGGCCGGAACATGCCGGCATAAATATACGGTTTGCCTCAAATCAGCTAGTGCTCACATATACTTCTCAAAGCAGGTATGCTGATGAAATTAATACTGATAACTGGTATGAAATCCTGAAGCGAGATGATGTGCAATGGGGGCACTCGGATGAAAATCTGGACCCCTGCGGCTACCGAAGCCTAATGGTTCTGAAGCTTGCCGAAAAATACTACGATAAACCGGGGCTTTATGAAAAGCTTGTGGCAAATTGCCCAAAGGAAAACATAAGGCCAAAATCCGTGGAACTGGTTTCGCTCCTGGAATCAGGCCATATGGATTATGCATGGGAATATCTGTCAGTGGCTGTTCAGCATAATCTAAAATATATTAAACTGCCTGACAAAATAAACCTCGGCAATTACCAATATGATGATTTCTACAGCCAGGCTAAGGTTAAGGTAACAGGGGACGAGCCGGGTACATGGACCACCCGAACCGGGAAATCATGCACCTACGGAATTACGCTTATTAAAAATGCCCCGGCCCGGCAAGCTGCAATTGCGTTTCTGGATTATCTGCTGGATCCCGACGGAGGCCTGAAAATTTTGGATCAAATGGGCCAGCCGCCATTTATTCCAGCAAGGGTACCGAACCGGGAAATGAAGGAACAACTTCCGGAAGTTCTGCAGGACCGTGTCGTTGTAAAGGAGTAAGTCATTGACCGGACCCAGGCAATACCGGGACCCGCTTTTATGGGCGTCTATTATATCCTGTATAGCAGTGTGCGCCTTTATTGCCCTGCCTCTTTTGCAGATGCTGCTGCTGTCAGGATGGCAGGCCCTTCTAAATACAGCCGCTGATGAAACCGTACGCAGGGCTATAGGATTGAGCTTATATACAGCGGGATGGGCTTCATTGATTTCATTTATAATCGGCACCCCTTTTGCCTACCTGCTTGCCCGGAAAACTTTTCCGGGCAAGCGGCTTGTTGAAAGTATTGTGGACCTTCCTATTATGGTGCCGCATCCGATAATAGGCATTGCCATTTTAAGCCTGGCAGGCACCCAGCACTGGTTCGGAAGATTTCTTCAGGAGATCGGCATCCGGCTGATGGGTACAACCACAGGCATTGTTGCTGTGCTCACATTTGTGGGTATGCCATTTTACATAAACGCAGTAAAAAACGGGTTTGAGACAGTGCCTGTACGGCTGGAAAACGTCTCGCGAAGCATGGGGGCATCTTTTACCTCAACATTTTTAAGGGTTACGTTCCCTCTGGCATGGCGCTCCATGCTCGTAGGTCTGATAATGTGTGCAGCAAGGGCCATAAGTGAATTCGGAGCTGTAGTAATAGTTGCCTATCATCCCATGGTTGCGCCGGTTCTTATATATGAGCGCTTTACTGCATACGGGCTTAAATATTCCCAGCCCGTGGCGGTTCTTCTGATTGCAGTATGCCTTGTTCTGTTTGTGGCGCTTCGCGTTGTTTCAATCTCGCGGGTGAGAAACCGTCCCGGTGCCAAAAACCCTGCGGCACCTATAAAGGGCGGGAAAAATGGTTGAACTTGAAGGGATTGCCATAGAATTTCCGGGATTCAGCCTCGGCGGACTGGACCTGACTGTTGACACAGGTGAATTCTCAATCCTGATGGGTCCCACAGGCGCGGGAAAAAGCCTTGCCTTAGAAGCTATTGCCGGACTTTTGCCTGTCAGCGGGGGGAAAATCAGGATCAAAGGCATTGATGTCACAAACCTGCCCCCGGAAAAACGAGGGGTTGGAATCGTGTATCAGGACTTTGCACTGTTTCCCCATCTGACAGTGATAGAAAATATAAAATACGGCCTTCGCTACCAGAGAAAAAAGAACCGCTTAAGCACCGCGCGGATCCGGGAATTAATGGAAAACACCGGAATTGAACACCTTTCCGGCAGAAATGTCACAACGCTTAGCGGCGGGGAAAAACAGCGCGTGGCACTTGTTCGCGCACTTTCGACAGGCCCATCCGTGCTTCTGCTGGACGAACCCCTCTCTGCCCTGGACCGGGAAACCAGAGACGATATACGCAGGCTTCTTAAAAAACTTCACAAAGAAACATCCACCACATTCCTTATGGTCACCCATGATTTTACAGATGCACTGTTTCTAGGCCAGAGAGCTGCGGTTATAAACAACGGCAGGATTGAGCAGGCCGGATCGGTCCGTGAAATCTTTGCCCGCCCAAAAAATTTATTCGTAGCTGGATTTGTTGGAATACCCAACGTTTTTCCCGTAAGTTTTGAAAAAAACTTCGCCGTGTTAGACGGCTTCACCCTGGAACTCCCGGAACTTCCCGGCCCGGAGGCATCCCATATAGCAATTCGGCCTGAAGACATCCTGATTCACAGAATCAACGGTAAAAAATCCAACATATTGTCCGGAAAAATTATTGATGCAGCAGATCTCGGCTCCTATGGAGAGATAACCGTGCAAACCCCTGCCGCTTCATTTAAAGTTACCCTGCCCCGCAGGGATCTGCTTTACTTATTTGACAATAAAGCAGAAGAAGTGAATATCGAGATACCTCCGGAAGCTGTGCATATTTTTTAAATAACGGGAACTTTAAAAAATTATCTGAACAAAGATGCTTGACAAAAAATATAGTTATTGTTTATTAATCGTTATGCCTAATTTGATATAACGATTAATATGCAGTTAAATTCTCTGGTAACAAATAAACAAAAAGGAGGGCGCTTATGCCTGACCCAAAGTCCGCGGAAGCAGAAAACAGAACAGAAGAAAGTTTTGAGATTGATTATCATTTGATGCTCGATGATGTTTCATTTTCAAAAAAAGTGCTCGAGATTGCTGACAAAAAGGAAGGAAAAATAACCGACGCCGGGATTGTTTTCACACTGAGAAATATTCTGAGAATGAAATATTATCCTGTGGCAGTTAAATATTTTTTCAATGAAAAGGAACTGAACAATTTTACAAACAACTGTGACTACAAAACATCTCTGCATCCTGTGACCTTTTGTTCTTATGTGGCTGCAAGCAGGCAAAGGGGCGACTGTCTGCTGGGAACAAATGAAAAGATGGGCTGCTCCAATGCAAAGTATGTTATGAAATGGAAGGATCTAGACGATGCGGAGGTAAAAAGCCACCTCAAATACACGAAGGACCGGGACCAGGCAGAAAAATTTTTAAAAACAAAAAAAAGACTGCCACAGGCCCCCCTGGCATTTGCAACAGCACCACTTCACCTTGCTCCTTATACGCCTGATCTGATCCACGGCGTCTGTGATCCCCTTCAGTCATATCACCTTGGCAATGACTGGAACGCAACTTTTGACAATCATCCCCTTGATATGGTCATGACAATGAATTCCTCCATATGCCACGGCTGCGTGCAATGCTTTGTAACAGAGCGGTTCAATGTAACCCAGATGTGCAGCAGCAGCTATACAGCCGGGAAAACGGAGCAAGGCGAAGTTAACTGGATCATGCCCTACAAGCAGATGGAGCCGACTGTCCACTGGATGCTCGAACGCATCATCCGGGACGGAGGGGTATCGTTTCCCAGAACAGGCGAAACTTATCCGGGCTTTGATATGTGCAAACTATGTCCTTTTCTTACTTTCAAAAAACCCCGACATCTCCCCAACGAATAAAATAATAAGCGGGCGGATTCCGTATTATAGTAACCGAGGATTAAACAGTTATGCAGAAACAAATTAAGGCAGTGGCGGCACATGAGGCAGGACATGGTGTCGCCCATGCCTTTTTGGGAGACAACTATACGGATCTGTCTTTTATAAGCATTATTAATAACAATGGCGCAATGGGAGGTGTGAAATATAAAAACATTTTTTTTACACCTGATATCCTACCCATGAGAAGGGCAAGCATTCTTTGTTTATCAGGTCCAGTGGCCGAGGAAATAAAATTTAAAACAAATGACAACCCCTTGGGAACCGGCTGCTGGAAGAAAGCTTATCATCTTTGTACTACAGACATAACAGAAGAGGAATGGTTCAAATACCATGACATCGGTAAAGCCTGGTGCAATATAATGAAAGACAGGCACAATAGCAAAGCTGCCCCGGCAATAATGCGCTATATGGAAAAATGGACCCTGGAGATGCTAAACCGCAATGACGTAAGATCGGCCCTTGACGCGCTTTTTGAAAAATTGCTTGAAAAAGGAATAATTTATTTTAATGAGTATGACAAAATCGTCAAAACCATACGCTGGAAAAGTATTTGTGATCCCTTATGGAGGCGCAGGCTTCATTTATATGACGATAT
>CAZVFQ010000037.1:15371-27130 GCA_964626455.1 uncultured Desulfobacteraceae bacterium
ATATTCATTAACATTAAAAAAGCCTGAATAATCATTAAGGGCATTTAATTTTACCGCCCTGTTCCTCTTGCAAAATATGTATAATAAAACAAAATATGCCAAGGAGGTGCTGCCCAATGGAAGACAAGCCCATTAAAACCGAAATCAAGGATCACATCGGGTTTATCACGTTTAACCGCCCGGATCACTTAAACACATTCACATCTGAACTGGCACGGAAATTTAATACTGCACTTAAAACCTTTGAAGATGACCAGAATGTCAGAGTCATCGTGATTTCGGGAGAAGGCAGGGCTTTTTGTGCCGGCATAGATGTCAACGAACTAAAGGGCAAACAATGCCTGGACTATTCTCAATGGGCCCGTCAAATGGAAGAAATGAGCCTGCGTATTGCTGAAATGGGAACTCCTGTAATCGCCTGCGTACAGGATTTGGCAGTGGCAAACGGTATAGGCGTGGTTGCATCGGCGGACCTGGCGGTGGCAGCCGAAGGCGCCCGCTTCGGAGCCACTGCGGTCAACGTGGGACTTTTCTGCATGGGCCCTGCTGTTGCTCTGTCCCGGAACATGGGGCGAAAAAAAGCTCTTGAACTGGTCCTCACAGGCGACATGATCGATGCTGAAGAAGCACTCCGCATAGGGCTTGTAAACAAAGTGGTTGCCAGAGACCGGCTGGCCGAAGAGACTCTGAGCCTTGCTATGAAAATAGCCGATAAAAGCCCCCTGGCAGTACAACTCGGCAAAAAGTCATTTTACAGTATGGAGGATCTGGGATACAAAAAAGCATATGAGATGGTCAACAACCATTTTGCAATGCTCTGCAGCACAGAAGACGCCCACGAAGGAGTGGATGCGTTTTTAAACAAACGCAGGCCTGAATGGAAGATGCGATAGACCAATGCAGATCTGCCCAAACCTTGAAAACCTGATCGGAAAGCTTGACAAAAAACAGGCTACCCAATAGTATATGGCTTATTAAACTAATATTCTGCGAAAGAGGACACACATGCTAAGCTCTATGCGCAAAAGCGCCGGTTCCTGGATGATCAAGATACTTTTGGGCCTTATAGTGCTCGCCTTTGTTTTCATGGGCGCCGGCACCTTTTATTCAAAACGGGACACCGAAGTTGCCAGTGTCAACGGTGAACCCATAAGCATAGAAGAATACCAGAGCACCTATCGCAATATTGTACAGAACCTTGAACAGCGCTTCGGAGACCGGCTTGATCAGGACATGATAGACATGCTAAACATCAGGGAGCAGGTTTTAAACCAGTTGATAGAAAAACACCTGCTCCTGCAGACAGCCGAGCAGCAACATATTCAGATGACTGACGAAATGCTTTCAGGCTGGATAACCGGAATTCCGGCCTTTCAAAACAACGGTCAATTCGATCCGGACCGCTACAGGCGGGTGCTGAGCCAGAATCGTCTCTCGCCCGAAAGCTTTGAGGCCATGCAGAAGCAAGTTCTGCTCGAGCAAATGCTCAGAAACTTACTGGGCAACGCGGTGCCGGTTTCAGAGGCAGAAGCAAGAGCTTGGTTTGAGTGGCGCAATACAGAGGTCAACATAGAATATGCTGTATTTTCAGCAAAAGACTTTGACAGCGTGGAAATTTCCAAAAAAGAGGCAGAAGACTACTTTGAGAAAAACAAGGAGAACTACAGAACCCCGCCCAGGATAAAGGCCAGATATATCCGTTTTAAACCCGAAGACTATCTGGATGAAGTAAAGGTCAGTCAAACCGAAATCAGGAATTACTATGATTCCAACCGCTCTGAATTTACAGATCCTGAGACCGTGGAAGCCAGACACATCCTTTTAAAGGTCTCCGAAGATGCTGCCCCTGAAACCGTGGAAAAGGCCCGTGAAAAAGCTTTATCAATAAAAAAGAAGGCTGAATCCGGGCAAGACTTTGCCGGGCTTGCCCGTGAATTCTCGCAGGACCAGACCGCTGAAGATGGCGGATATCTGGGCGTCCTGGAAAAAGGCGACACTGTGAAGGAATTTTCAGAACAGGCCTTTTCCCTGGAACCGGGGCAAATAAGCAAACCGGTTCGCACCCGATTCGGATGGCATATAATCAAGATTGAAGACCGCACCAAAGAATCAGTTAAACCCTTGGAAAAAGTTGAAAAAAAGATCAAAGACAAACTGGCCATGCAACAAGCCGCAGATCTTGCATATGACAAGGCCTACTCTGTCTACGATATATCTTTTGAAGGAGAGGATCTTGTAAAAAATGCCGAAGAGCTGGGCCTCGAACTTGAAACAACTGATTTTTTCACCCGGGACAAGGGCCCTGACATAAACGGTGCAGACGATTTCACAGAAACGGCATTCTCCCTGCCCAAAGGGGAGGTCAGCAAGGTAAGACAAATTAAAGATTCCTTTTATCTGATTCAGCCCATAGAAAAGCAGGAACCCGGAATCCCTGAGCTCGCATCTGTAATTGAAAAGGTTCGCGAGGATGCCCTGCGGGAAAAACAAAAACTAACTGCCAGACAAGCAGCGGAAAACTTCCTGGAACAGGTAGATTCTAAGGGAAACGTAAGTGATGCAGCAGACATAACCGGCAACAAAGTGAAGACCACAGGCTTTTTCAAACAAAATCAGCCAATACCCGAAATTGGGCAGAATCGGTCTTTGGCTTCAGCGGCATTTTCTCTGCATGAAGACAAGCCTTTCGCCGACACGGTAATTGCTGGGTCTGACGGCAGATTCTATGTTATAGGCTTAAAGGAACGCAAAATTCCTGACAAAAAAACCTTTGAAAATGAAAAACAGGAAGTTTTAGCCGGGCTGGCAGAACGCAAACGCATGCAGGCCATAGACAGATTGACATCTGCACTGCGGCAGGCAAGCGAGATCAAAATATCAGATAAATTTTCAAAATCATCCGGATAATATGGCCAGATTAAACAGGGGTAAAAACTCCCCGGATCCTCAACAGAAATTCCTGGTAAAACGCTGTCCGGAGTGCTTTGTAAGCCTCCCCATAGACGCAAAACGATGTTTTTCCTGCAAGGCCAGGGTGGGGAGGGTGGATCGATATGGCAAAGCCAAACGGCCGGTCAACTGGTTTTCCTACCTGACCTGCATCCTTGCCTGGGGCTTTTTGATTCTTTATATCAGATGGGCTTTTTTTTAAACCCTCCTACCTGGAGATCATCGCCCGCATCATGTCACCGGAATTTTCTGAATGATCTGCGATACTTCCAACAATTTCGGCCAGCCGCACAAGGTGCAGAACCGAGATGGGATCTTTTTCATTGAGAAAAATCTTTCTGATAAGAGCATATTCGCGCTGATCCGCATCATGCTCCATCTGCCGGATATTGGCAATAATGTCCTTGACCTTTTTTCTCTGCTTTTCCGAAAAATTCCTGAAATATATCCTTGCCTCCCCGACCATACGGCTTAATTCCTCCGTGGGTTCGATGGCCGCATCAACCAGGAGGAAAAAATCCCTTTCGAGAACATCGGGAATCGTTTGATCTGAACGGTGGGAAAGCCAGTTAAGTGCTTCCTGCACAGAGTCGAGCACCTTGTCCTGCTCTCTTAGATACTGAAACAACTGGAATTTCTCAACCGGCAGCATAACGCCCTTGGGCAGATGCCCCCTTATGCGCCTTTTTATCGCATCCGCATCATGCTCCAGCTTTATTACTTCCTGGCGATGTTCCTCGAAAATCTCGCACTTGGAGGAGGCATAACACTCTATTGCCTGCTGAAACGCCCACGCACACTCCTTGACCTTTTCTGCATGTTCCTGCAGGGCGTCAAACGGGGATGTAATAAACATTGAAAAAAACGGTATACGCATGAGCCGCCTCCTTAAGAAGGGTAATTACATAAATATATCAATAAGTTTGAAAAGAACCATGCTGGTGGCAGCAGCCATGGGGACAGTTAAAACCCAGTATAACATAATTCTGAAAATAACGCCAAAATTAACGGCTTCAAGCCCCCTTGCAAGGCCCACCCCCAGAACGCCTCCGACCGCTGCATGAGTTGTTGATACCGGAAGGCCCATTTTGGAAGCCACCAGTACAGTGGTGGCAGCTGCAAAATCAACTGAAAAACCGCGCGTATTGCTCAATGTGGTAATCCTTTCCCCCACTGTCCGAATCACCCTGGCGCCTCCCATGGCAATACCCACGGCAATGCCTACGCCGCCAAAGAGCAGAAGGACGAAAGGCACCGGAACGGTTGTACCCGCTTTGCCTGTTTTGACAAGAAAATAAATCAAGGCCAGGGGACCGATTGCGTTTGCCACATCATTTGCCCCCTGGGCCAATGCCACATAACACGAGGTGCCGATCTGAATGCGGCGGAAAATTCCTTCGGCCCCTTCCTCACCTGTGCGAACGTTTCTAAATACCAGCAAAAGCTTTTTGCCCGCAAATCCTATTAAAACCGCTCCTGCAAGAGCTATCAGAAGGACTGTCGGGGTGCCCAGGTCAAGATGCTTTCCCATGGGAGTTTTAAATACAAATGACATAATAACGACAAAGACCGCAAGACCTATAAACACCGGCGAAAGCCTGAAGGCCACAGCAACCGGATCCGCCCTGGATAAAACCACCCGCACAATTATCTTAAACATGATAAAAGCAATTATCATGGAAAACACAGGAGATATCACCCAGGATGAAACAACTGCGGCCAGTCCGGCCCAGTTGATAACCGAAAAGCCCCCGGTGATTACGCCGAAACCTATCATGGAACCGACAATAGAGTGAGTGGTGGAAACCGGCAGCGATTTCCAGGTGGCAAAAGAGACCCATAAAGCGGCTGCAAGCAAAGCTGCAAGCGCTCCTGCAAGTGCTACTTGCGGATTATCGAGAACCTGGGGGGACACTATGCCCTTGCGGATAGTGTCTGTAACATGGGAGCCGATAAAAGCCGCACCCACTATATTTAATATTCCCGCAATAAAAATGGCCTGGCGCAGGGTAATAGCCTTTGCCCCCACTGCCGAGGCCATTGAATTGGCAACATCGTTTGCCCCGATGTTCCAGGCCATGTAAAAGCCTATGGTAAAACCGGCAACCAGAATCAAATATTCCATGGCATTTATCTATCCGCTGTTGTCAAAAAGCAATGCAAAAAAACAGAAATCAGCAAATATCAATTTCGGTATTGATGGCTCAATACCATAGCCTCCCCATTGGTTCAAGCTGAAATCTCACCCTGCGAGACCAATTGCCGTGCAAGTTATTACAGTTCCTGAAAAAAAATCAAATCGACTCTTATCGTAATTTCGGCCGCGGCCTTTTTTCTTTCTCCGAATTTAACACTTAAAAAAATTTTTCTTGACATATATAAACTTTTCATTATAATTAGATTTAAATATCAAGATAAGTTGATTTAATAAAATGAACAGTCTGACATATTTCAAAGCACTATCCGATGAAACCCGGATTCGCCTTATAAATATCCTGCTCCATCATGAGCTGAAGGTCGGAGAGATTGTAAGTATCCTTGAGATGGGACAATCCAGGATATCGCGCCACTTAAAAATTCTGGCCGACGCCGGGCTGGTAAAAAGCCTCAAAGAAGGCGTATGGGGTTTTTATTCAATTGCTGAAACCGGACCGGGGCGCAAATTCATAGATGCGGTCAGTCACCTTTTCAGAGATGATCCAATACTGGAACATGACCTGGAAAGAGCCCGTCGGATAATAGAGGCCCGCTCCAAAAGCACCATGCGGTTTTTCGACCATGTTGCATCAAGCTGGGATCTTTTAAAACGCGAAATCATAGGATCACTGGACCTGCAAAATGCGATTTTCAAGGATGCGAAAACATACGAAATCGGCGTGGATCTGGGATGCGGCACGGGCGAACTGCTCGAAACAATGAAAAAGCACGCTGCAAAAGTTATTGGCGTGGACTCATCCCCCAGGATGCTCGAAGAGGCAAGAAAACGGTTTTCAAACGAAACCAGCGGCAAGGTCGAAATCCGGCTCGGTGAAATCGAGCACCTGCCCATGGGAGACAATGAGGCAGGCCTTGCAGTAATATCGCTTGTCCTGCAGTACCTTGACGTCCCCGGAGCGGCCATTTCTGAGGTGGGAAGGATTTTAAAACCGGGCGGCGAATTTATCCTTGCCGAATTTGACATGCACGGAAAGGAAAATCTGAAAACCGTCTACGGCGTTAAATGGCTTGGATTTGACAGGCACGAAATTCAAAAATGGCTTGAAAAAAGCGGATTTAAAGTAAACCGGGTCGAATCCCACGAACTTTCACAGGGTTTGACCCTAAACATTTTCCGGTCTGCAAAAACAAAACAGATCCGGCCGGATGAAACAAAAGAAAAGAAAGGAACAATTTAAATGCTGATGAAAGCCGATGAAAACAAAAAATCAATCGTACCCGAACTCGACCTTTCCCTGCCCCACAAGGTAGCCGATATCTCCCTTGCAGAAGAAGGGTTTAAGGAAATGGAACTCTCTGAAAACGAAATGCCCGGGCTTATGGCTGTCCGGGAAAAATACGGACCGGAAAAGCCGCTTAAAGGCTTTAAAATCACAGGCAGCCTGCACATGACCATACAAACCGCCATGCTGATTGAAACCTTAAAAAAACTGGGCGCAGATATTCGATGGGCCTCCTGCAATATCTTCTCCACCCAGGACCAGGCCGCAGCGGCAATTGCCAAATCCGGCTCCGCGGCCGTGTTTGCCTGGAAAGGCGAGTCTCTGGAAGACTACTGGTGGTGCACGGAACAGGCCCTTACCTGGCCGGACGGCACTGGACCGGACCTGATAGTAGATGACGGCGGGGATGCCACCCTTTTTATCCACGAAGGAGTGAAGGCTGAAGACAGCCCTGAGATGCTTGAAAAAGAATACGATGTATATGAGTATCAGTGCATAATCAACAGACTGCGGGCTTCATATGAGCGCGATCCGAAGCACTGGCACAAGGTTGCTGAAAAAATCCGGGGCGTCTCAGAAGAGACAACCACCGGGGTAAACCGCCTTTATCAGCTTGCCAAAAAAGGCGAACTGCTTTTCCCGGCGGTAAACGTCAACGACTCTGTGACCAAATCCAAGTTTGACAATATTTACGGCTGCCGGGACTCCCTGGCAGACGGTATCAAACGCGCAACAGATACCATGGTGGCAGGAAAAACTGTTGTTGTATGCGGATACGGAGATGTCGGCAAGGGATGCGCTCAGTCCATGCGCGGTTTTGGTGCAAGGGTGGTGGTAACAGAAATTGATCCCATTTGTGCGCTTCAGGCTGCAATGGAAGGCTATGAAGTCTCGACCATGGAAAACATGGCCCCTGTCGGCGATATTTTCGTAACAGCCTCGGGCTGCTGCGACGTTGTTACCGGCCAACACATGGAACAGATGAAAAACGAAGCCATAGTCTGCAACATAGGTCATTTCGACCATGAAATCGAGGTGAGCTATCTTGAGAAAAACTGCGAAAAAACCACCATAAAGCCGCAGGTTGACCAGTGGCACATGAACTCGGGCCGCTCAATTATCCTGCTGGCAGAAGGCCGCCTTGTAAACCTGGGATGCGCCACAGGACACCCGAGCTTTGTTATGAGCAACAGCTTTACCAACCAGACCCTGGCCCAGATCAAGCTGGCAACAGAAAAGCTTGACAACCAGGTATATACGCTTCCCAAGGATTTAGACGAAGAAGTGGCAAGGCTGCATTTGGCACGTCTTGGAGTGAAGCTGACCCGGCTTAATGAAAAACAGGCAGACTATCTGGGCGTGCCTGTACAAGGACCTTATAAGCCGGATCATTACCGGTACTAAGCTGCAAGCTTGTCAGTCCCGAAAGTCAATTTTGAAATGGCAAAGCAAAAAGCGGGGTTATGCCGCAGGCTTCCGTTGGGAGTCTGCGGCACAAACCCCGCTTTTTTAATAATATTGATTTCTCAGCAGTTCTACCCCCAGATCCAGGGCCTTTAGATTCATTTCGTGGAAAGAGGATGAAAATCTGTCACGGATAAGTGCCTTTACTGATTCCGGTTTCACAAGACCGGTCAGCTCAACTACAGCACCAAGAAGACAGATGTTTAACACCACGGATTTGCCTATCTTCTCCATTACCGTCTTCTGAAAAGGAAGCTCAACTCTCCTGGCATCCACGAATGCCGGATTTTTAACAAGATCCGAATCAGTGACAAGATAGCCTCCGGGACGGATGGTTGACTGATATTTGTCAAAGGCCTCCTGGGTGAGGCAGATCAGGACATTGGGCTGAATTACTGCAGGAAAATAAATCGGCTTGTCCCATATGATAACATCGCTTCTTGCCGCCCCTCCCCTGGCAGCGGCGCCATAGGACTGGCTCTGGACCGCATTTAACGACTCAAAGCGAACCGCGGCTTCTGCCAGAAGAATGGCGGCTGTTATAACACCCTGGCCTCCTGAGCCTGAAAATAAAAATCTGCACTTTTCCATGACCCTATTTCTCCTGCGCCCTGGATATGATTCGTTCGTATTCGGTGCAGTATTCAGGATGCTCCTTTTTCACAAAAACCCCGCGCTCAATTAGATCCGGATTGTCCTGTTTTTTTTTCGAACCCATCCGGACGGTTTCCTTTTTGTAGCCTTCGAGCATTTCCACCGCATCGCCTGCTTTGTTGCGCCTGCCAAAATGTGTGGGGCACTGACTTAAGACCTCGAGCACTGAAAAACCTTTATGAGAAATAGCCTTCTTGATAAAATCCTCCAGTTCGCCAACATGATAGGCTGTTGTACGGGCAACAAAACTCGCCCCGGAAGACACCGCCAGATCCACCGTGTTAAATGCATGATCAATGTTGCCGTAAGGAACTGTGGTGCCCATTGTGCCGTATCCTGAAAGCGGAGAGAACTGTCCGCCCGTCATTCCGTATATCCGGTTGTTCATGACAATGGCAGTCATATCTATATTACGTCTGGCCGCATGTATAAAGTGATTGCCGCCGATTGCAAGCGCATCTCCGTCTCCCATGGGCACTATCACATTTAATTCAGGCTTGCTCATCTTGATTCCTGTGGCAAAAGCAAGCGCCCTGCCGTGGATGGTATGCATGGAATGAAAATCAACATAGCCTGAAATCCGGGCTGAACAGCCAATGCCTGACACCATTACAATATCCTGTTTATCCAGCCCCAGGCTTTCGACCGCTCTTAACAGGGCATTTAAAACAATGCCGTGTCCGCAGCCCGGACACCACATATGCGGGAAAAACCGTTTTCTTATATAATCGCCTACAGGCATCAATCAGACTCCTTTCCCCTGGATTACGCGCAGAACGTTTCTGATGTCAGTGGGTGTAATAAGCTGGCCGTCTATACGGTTTGCCAGAAAGACCTTGTCCGGATTGTCCACTGCAAGTTTTACCTCGCGCAATACCTGCCCGATATTCATCTCCACCACCAGCACGAAATCGACCTTTCCGGCCGTCTCACGGACAACGTCTGCCGGAAACGGCCACAAGGTGTTTAATTCCAGTAATCCTATACGCTCTCCTCTCTTGCGGCGGTTTTCCATCAGGTGCAGGGCGGACCTTGCGGCTGCGCCGTATGAAATAAAAAGGGTTTCCGCGTCTTTTGTATGATACTTGCGGAAACGGGTCATTTTTTCGCTGTAGTTTTCAATTTTGTCAACAAGGTGCCTGATAAGACCATAAACGATCTCAGGCTTTTCAGTGGGAAATCCCCACATGTCGTGATACAGGCCGGTAACATTATAGCGGTGCACATCCCCGAAATCAGACATGGGAAGCCTTCCGTCCTCCCTCGGAAGATAGGGATGATAGTCCACCCCGTGCTTCACAGCCGTACGCAGCCTTGCCACAAGAGATATTTCACCGGGTTCGGGGAGACGAATCTTTTCGCGCAAATGACCTACCACCTCGTCTAACAGCAGGATCACGGGAGTCCGGTAGGTTTCGGCAATATTGAAAGCCTCTACTGTCATGCGGAAAATATCGGCATGGTTGGAGGCTGTAAGCGCTACCATAGCATGGTCCCCGTGCGTACCCCAGCGGGCCTGCATCACATCGCCCTGTCCCGCGTGCGTAGGAAGTCCCGTGGAAGGCCCCCCGCGCATTACATTTACTATAACACAGGGAATTTCAGCCATTACCGCGTATCCCAGGGCCTCCTGCATAAGCGAAAATCCCGGGCCGCTTGTTGCAGTCATGGTCTTTTTGCCGGTAAGAGAGGCGCCTATCACCGCGCACAAAGAGGAAATCTCATCTTCCATCTGAATAAATTTTCCTCCTTCCTGCGGCAGGCGAAGAGCCAGGTGCTCTGCAATCTCGGTGGATGGAGTAATCGGATATCCGGCAAACAGCCCCAGCCCCGCATAAAGGGCCGCTTCCGCACATACTTCGTTTCCCTGGATAAACCGTACGTCATTTATTCCCATTGCCGTCCTCCCGGTTTTTTCCGGAATCTTGCTTTAAAACCTCGATTGCAAGATCCGGACACCTGTACTGGCAAAGTTTACATCCAATGCAGTCTTCGGGCCGGGCTGCACGAATCTTCCCCTCTTCATCGAATTCCAGAACCTTTTTAGGGCAGAAATGCACGCATATGCCGCAGCCCTTGCACCATGAACGTTGAATTCTGTGTGTCACCGATTTCGCTGAAGCCTGTTTTGCCATGCCCGGCGCCCCCATTTACTTAGAAAAACAAAAAGCTTATTTACAGACAGATAACTGCAATGCCGGCCCGGATTCAGGCTTTTTCCCCGGCCGAAACCCGCCTTTTTTCAATGCCAGCACCAAATCCTCCTCAGATATTACCGGCTCCGGAAAAACCGTATACGCGCGGCCAAGCACCTGCAGCCCATGCGCATCCGAGCCTCCTGTGCCAAAAAGGCCCATTTTTTCGGCAGCTCTGCGCGCGGGCTGATTTTCCTCCTCAAGAAGACTGCCGTTTTCAGTCTCAATGGCAGCTATATTTTTCAGGTCCAAAACACCTGATCCCAAAACGGTCCCATTAATTCCCCGCTGGAAAGGATGGGCAGGCACTGCCGCTCCCCCTTTTTTACTTACCGTGTCAATTACCCTTTGCATGGGAAGTCCCGGTGGAAAATCGCTTTTTCCCGCCCGAACCCCGTAGATCAGCAAATGGCCTTCAGCAGCCCTGTACTCCATTGCCCGCAGTATCGGAAATCCGGTTCTGCGGGCGATCCGGTCAAAAGGCCTGCTAAGCTCCCAGGAATGATGCTCGGTAATACATACTGCATCCAGCCCGAGTTCCCGTGCCCTGGGCACCACCTCTTCGGGCCGGATCAAAGAATCGCCTCCAAGAACCGTATGAACATGCATGTCAATATAAAACATAAATTTGCCAGCCGTCCGGAAACCGAAATCAGATATTTAACAAATGATGGCACCGTAAAAAGTCCAATATCTGCGTTACGCGCAATTTTTCAGAATTTCACGTACGGCTAAGTACGCTGCATTCTTCAAAATTGCGCAAGCCTTGATCTTGAACTTTTTACGGCGCCATCTAAAATCAGACTTTTTACGAAAGCATCAACAAATACATTATAAAATAAAGTTTATCCCTTTTTGGAAAAACACAAACATTTAATTTTTACAATGGAAATAATTGAAAATGCAAGTCGCTGCTTGCAACTTCGGCCTTTGGCCGGTAAAAATTTACCGCCCGTTTTGAAAGGTGTACGGTTATGCTTGGGGAAAACATCCCGGCTTAACGAAAATGTTGGAAACGCGGGGAAAAAAGAATTATTTTAAATTCTGATGAATTCGA
>CAZVFQ010000038.1:0-26998 GCA_964626455.1 uncultured Desulfobacteraceae bacterium
CATCAATTATTCCAAAAACTAGACCTGCAAGCCAATCTGTTCAATAATCGCTGTTCTCTGTTCAAACCTTATACAGACAAAACAGCCTGTTTACCCCGGAGCGCTGTCCGGATTTTTTTCAGGCATTCAAATATTATATTATTTCAAATAATTAAATTTTAATTGCAAGGCCTCCCAGCCCTGGCACACCCCGTGCAGTATGTAATGTTGAAACCGGATTGCTTTATGCTTCCGGGTCAACACAGACAGGGAGGTTTCAGGCCATGCTTACCAAACAGACCCAGAACATGGATGCACTGTTTCTGGAAAACACACTTGACCAGCACCGCGGAAACATCAGTCCGGAGGGATTACAGGCCTGCGAGCGCATAAAAGAGGTAATGATGATGTGCGCAAGGGACAATCCGGTCTACGAACAGATAAGCAATTTTTCCATATCGCTCTACATTCTCGGATATTTTGACTGTAACGATCTTATGTCTGTGCCTGACACCGACCCGGCAGAAGCAGGGCATATTCTGCGGCAGGATTTCATCCCGGTCGGATCAGAAGACATTTCTGAGGATTATAAAATTTCCGAAGCTGCTGACAAATACCTGCTGGTTGCAGGCGATCCTCTTTTTCCCGAACATTTTGCAGTGCTCACAGACACAACCAGCACAAGACCATTTTTTTCCAAACTCCCGTTTTTCGGAAGCGGATTTGACAGCCTTGCGGAACTCAAAGACGAATTTGCAGGCACAGACGGAGTTAAACACGACGAATTTTATTATTTCCGCAAAAAACCCGAAGGCGGAATTCCGCCTGAAGCAAAGGGGAAAATCTACATACTCAAATAATTAAGCCCAAAAAACGGAAAACAGAAAATCTTTATTTTGTAATTGTTCAAGGAGGCAGTTCAATGTCAGTTATCACCAGCGTTATAGACAAGGTAAAACACACGGATCCCGGCGAAAAAGAATTTCACCAGGCAGTAATCGAGGTTATGGAAACCCTTGAGCCGACTGTGGACAAACACCCCGAGTTTGTAAAAGCCGGGATTTACGAAAGAATAGTCGAGCCTGAGAGAATGATACTCTTCCGGGTGCCCTGGACGGACGACAAAGGCGATGTCCGGGTAAACCGGGGATTCCGCGTGCAGTTCAACAACGCAATAGGACCCTTTAAGGGCGGCATCCGGTTTCATCCGTCTGTAAACTTAAGCATCATCAAATTCCTGGGTTTTGAACAGATTTTTAAAAATTCGCTTACAACCCTGCCCATGGGAGGGGGCAAGGGAGGATCTGACTTTGACCCCAAAGGAAAATCCGATGACGAGGTAATGCGGTTCTGCCAGGCTTTTATGAGGGAACTTTACAGGCATATAGGCGCGGAAACAGACGTGCCTGCAGGCGATATCGGCGTAGGTGCCCGTGAGATCGGCTACATGTACGGCTATTACAAAAAAATCAAAAACGAGCACACAGGCGTATTGACAGGCAAAGGCCTTGACTACGGCGGAAGTCTGATAAGACCGGAAGCAACCGGATACGGCACTGTTTATTTCGCACAGGAAATGCTTGCAACACAGGGGCTGGACTTAAAAGACAAGGTTGTGGCTGTAAGCGGGGCAGGAAATGTAGCCCAGTATGCCATAGAAAAAATAAACGAGCTTGGCGGCAGGGCAATATCGGCCTGTGATTCGAGCGCAACCGTAATTGATGAATCAGGAATCGATGTTGACAAGTGCTGCTTTCTCATGGCCCTTAAAAATCAGCGCCGGGGCAGAATAGGAGAATTTGCAGCCGAATACGGCTCTGTATGCTTTGATGGTAAAAACGTGTGGGACGTGATCCGCGAACAGGGAATAAAGGTGGATATAGCACTTCCGTGCGCCACCCAAAACGAAATAGATGCTGAAAATGCCGAAGCCCTTGTTAAAAACGGATGCATGTGCGTGGCAGAAGGTGCAAATATGCCGTCCACGCCAGAGGCTGTCCGGATTTTCAGAGAAAACGGGCTGCTCTATGGGCCGGGCAAGGCAGCCAACGCGGGCGGAGTGGCAACATCCGGTCTGGAAATGAGCCAGAACAGCCTGAAGCTGTCATGGAGCCGCGAAGAGGTGGATGCCCGTCTGCACACGATCATGAAAAACATTCACCAGTCCTGCCTGGATGCAGCAGAAGCATACGGGAAAAAGGGAGATTACGTGGCGGGGGCAAATATAGCAGGCTTTGTAAAGGTTGCAAATTCAATGCTGGCCTACGGTATTGTTTAGAATTCTGGCTTCATAGCAATTTTTATCAGGGGGTATGCAGACTGCCGCCGTTTTCGGCCAGCCAGCAGACCGCCTTTTGCCGGCTTGTGCTTGAGCAGAGCGTAAGGCCCAGTGAGCCTGTGTCAACGACTTTTACAGAATTTCTCAAACTGCTGTCCCTGTAGCTTAAGGTCTCGAGCTGGTTTGGCAAAGACCTTATCCAGTCCAGATTAAATACCACTTGCGGGGCCTCGGGATAAATCGCCATATAAAAAATACCGGCTTCAATTAAATCGTGGAAAAAGTGCGTACCAAAGGACAAATCAGGAACAAGGCTTCCGTCCCTGTAGCTGATCTCTGCAATGGCCGCTACATGGTTGATTTCAGAAAAATTCACACACACCCCCATCTCCGGGGCATGAGTCCCCCAGCGGCCCGGGCCCATAAGCAGAACAGGAGTTTTTTGCCTGTCTGCAAACATGCGGTTTAATTTTCCCACCAGCCTGGCAACACTGTATTTGTCAGATTTTGCAAGTTGTGCATATTCTTCCGGATCGACAAAAATGATCTTTTCAACGGGCTGATAAAGACTTCCCCCCATAAAATTGCCGTTCACCGAAATGATGGTGCGCTCGGCCGGCACGGAATCTGGCATCAATACCTCTTTCCCGTCTCCCACGACCTGAAGCGGCCTGCATTGCAGAAGATTTACCCGGATATCGTCGAAACGGCTGAAATTAACTGTAAACTCTATATCAACGGGATACTGGTAAGCATCTTCAAGCTGCTTTAGCATCCCTGCCATAAGATCTACAAATGACGTTTTCTTCAAAAAAGAATCAAAAGTAACAACATGCCTCTGCCCGGCATCCTGTGCCCCCATGAGTTTCCTGGTTTCAGCCGGCTTTTTACCCAGAACCTGGTGTACGGAAACCGTCTCGATTCGGTTTTTTTCCAGATTAAGCAGGTCCGCAAAATGCTGGGAAAACCTGCGGATGTCCTTTATGCCTGCAAGGGGACGCACAAGCGGCTCATCCAGTGCAATAATGCGCGGATAATCGTTTTCCACCCTGTTTACAGCCCTGGTTCCCAGCCCGAACACAAGCCTTACCATTCCCGCCTCAGGATCCATCCCCTTTTTCCACACAAACGGGTTGTGCGAAAGCCCCACCCCTGCCAGCTCGGGGTAAAACCAGTTCTGATTATAGGCGCCTGATACCCGCTGCACCAAAAGGGCCATCTGCTCATCCATCCTGTCAAGCCCCCTTTGTCTTCGATACTCCAGGGCGTCTTCGCTCATGGTGCTGGCAAATATCTTTTTGACCGCTTCTTCAAAATTTTCATACCGCTTTTCAGGCGAGCCCTGGTTGACACAAAAATAGCTTTCATATTTGCCGGCAAACGCACTGCCGAAAGCATCTTCGAGAAGACTGCTTGAGCGTACGATAATCGGTGACTGGCCGAAATATTCGAGCATGAACTGGAACTGCTCTGTTATTTCCTCCGGAAACAAGCCGTTTAACATCTGCTGCCGTAATTCCGCGGCACTTGTAAAATACCCGTCCCGGGTCTTATGAGCCATGAAAAGCTTCCACCAGCCGTTTTGCACTATATAGGAATAAAAAACGTCAGAGCCGATATAAAAGGAATCATGATGTTCAAGAACACTTGTCCAGTCAGTGGTTTTTTTTGCGGTAAGTATCTTTCTGGCAAGCAGCATGCCCAGAGATTTTCCGCCTATAAAACCGGTGCCGATCAGCCGCTCTTTTATCTGCAGCAGGTCTTCGAGCTCCAGATTTCTGCGTATCATGGAAAGTACACGCTTGTTGCGCGTGAGAAGAAGACGGCTTAACTGTTCGACCATGTCCTGTTTTTCTTCCTCGCCGGCCTGGGACTCAAGAAGCTGTCTTGCCTGAAGAAACAGCCTGTCCCAGTAATCCAGGCGGCGCTGGGCACTGCCGGTTCGGTACCTGGAGAGATGGGAGAAAAGACGGCTTGCCTCCACGCTGTTTATTACAGGTTCAAGATTGTCTTTTTCCTTTACATGCGGGAAAAACATTGTGGGTGAATACCGGTGCTGAACCTTGACGGGATGGACGCAGACCCTTCCCTCGTAATTGTAGACATCTATTAAAACCTGGGTGATCTCACGGATGCGCGCAATGGCCTTAAAAGAATGGCGGTTTCGAAGAATTGCAAAATAAGCCGTGGTATTTAGTTCATATAAATACGGGCAGGTAATGAAGAAAAAATCGCCGATCATCAGGTCTGTTGCCCAGACATGCTGCAGATCGGAAAGAGAATCAAACACGTAGCACACATCCCGGCCTTCTTTGGTAAGGATGCTGTGAACTTCCGCGGAAAAAGTTTCAAACCCCTTGTCTGTATTTAAATTATATATTTCCAGGCCGGCTTTAGGGGAAAGAAGCGGGGTATGGCGGGCAAATCGCATATATACAACGCGCTCGTCTGCCGCCAGGGCGCTGTTTACAAAAGGTGTAACCAGCCTCTGATAGTCTTCTATTCCGTCGACCTGCCATACGACATTATCGCCTCTGCGAAGGCGGTCTATAATTTTATCCAGGCTTTTCCAGCCCGTACTTACATGGGAATGATAGGCCATGGGTTTACGAAACTTTATTTTGGCATGACGCCGGTATAAAAGATACCTGGATCAACGGATCTGACTGACGGATCATGTCTGTAATACGTTTTTTTGAGCTTTTTACAGGAACAAAGCCCTGCGGTCTGGGTCAGGATTTCCTCCCCGCATTCTGCTACAAATTTAATTTAGCACATACACTCGGTACTGCAAACAATTAAGAGACACCAGCAGGTTCCGGGACCAGGAATATATAACGTTACCGTTTATATATTAACGCTACGAGCCGTTACTTTTGTGCGCCAGAGGCCTTGCTCTGCCAGCATCAGAACTATGTGTTAGTTTCATAACTATTTGAATTTACATATTAATACAAAGACGACAACTGCCCGCCGCAAATGTGGCACAGATATTGAATTATAGATTATAAAAAAGCACGCATCAAAACATTGGTAACCCTGAAGCAAAAAGGAAAAAATATGAGCTTCAAAGATATTGCAGTCATTTCCTGCGGCACGCTGAGCCCTGAACTAAATTATCTGCGCACAGAAGGATTCCTGGATGCGGAACACTTGTACTTTACAACGCCGGGACTCCACGAAAGCCCGAAGGAACTGGAAAAACAGCTTATTGAAAAAATCCAAAAGGCTCAGCAGAAAACCGACAAAATCCTCGTGGTCTACGGCGGTAAGTTCTGTTATGTCAACGCAGCCGAGCCCACCAGGACCATTGACACCATTATTCAGGAACAGGGAGGCAACATTGTCAGGATCAACGCAACGCACTGCATGGACATGCTTGCAAGCCAGGAGGAGCGCGAGCAAATAGCCGGAGGCGAAAAGGTGCTCTGGATGACGCCGGGATGGATCAAGTTCAGGCATTACGTTTACAAAGGCTGGGACAAGGGGCTTGCAAACGAAAATTTTCCCAAACATTCCGGCGGGGCTATGGTTCTCGACGGTATCGGCTTTATGGATCAATATATGGCAGAAAAACCCGAAGAACTGCTGGAATACTCGGACTGGATGGGAATTGCCATTCAGCCCTGCCCTGTTACTCTGGAACGGTTTAAGGCCCTGCTCGCCGAGCAGGCGCAGCGCCTTGCTTCATAAACCGGGCATGTTCCGGGAAAAGCAACTTCCCGGAACTATTTTCACAGATACTGATAACAATAAAAGGAGGTTTATCATGGGTAAAATGAAAAAATTCATGGTAGAACATTATAATCCTGGAGTTGACTGCAATATAATCCAGGATAACTGGCGGAAAATGGCACAGCTTGAAACCGCTACATGGATCAGGACCTATATAAACTATGATGAGGGCTGGCGATATTGCGTCTGGCTGGCACCTGATGCGGAAGAACTGAAAAAAATCTTCCGGGAAATGGATGTTTCCTGGGAAAAGATCATCCCCGTCGAGGAAACCACCCCTGATATGTGGGGTGAAAAATGGGAGGAACACCTTCAGAAGGAACAGTATGCCGACACCCTGGGATTCTGATTGAAAAAGCTGTTTTAAGCCGGCCGGGCCATCTGAATCAAGCCGGCGGCAAGTCCTTGATGGCCCGGCTTTTATAGATTTTCAATTCTCTCATATTCCTCCTGACACCTGCGGCAGTGGACCGCATAAGGCATTGCCTCAAGGCGTGCAGGACGAATCCATCTTTCGCTTGAAAAAACCCCTTTCATCGGCCTTGCGAATTTTCCCGGGGCCTGTTATGTTTTTAGTCAAATCAGGCGGGTATTACCCTTCGGCTCAGATCTATTATGCTACCGGGCGCAGCCTGTATTTCTATTACCGCGGCGGAAACTGGGAGGTTTCAGCAAGACTGCCGGGCGAACTCATGGCAAGAATAACCGCAGATCACGTCACCCTGGAAATGGACACTGAGCGTCCTTACGAGTACCATTCCGATGTTGTCAAACGTCACCCGCCCGGGCAATCCAAAAAAACAGGGGGAGAGGCAATCCTGGGCCAAGAAGGGATTACTAAACAATAGCAAAGTATAAAAGAGGAACCGGCAAATGAAAAAATGGCTCCTGATTTGCGGAACAGTCCTGGGATTGCTTGTACTTGTAATTGTGGTTGCTGCTGTTTTCATTATTAAATCAAACACATATAAAACAAACGGGGATATCCGGACTGCCGGGATAAAAAAAGATGTTCGCATATACAGGGATGAAAAAGCCATGGCCTATATTTACGCGCAAAACATCCATGACGCATTTTTTGCCATGGGGTTTGCAACCGCACAGGACAGGCTTTTTCAGCTGGAAATTACCAGGCGCTTTGCCCTTGGCAGAATCAGTGAAATAATCGGCCAAAGCGGCAAAACTTCAGATATACGAATGCGGACCCTTGGCTTTCACATACACGCACAAAAGCATGCTTCCATCCTGTCTGCCCGTACAACGCGAATTCTTCAGCGGTATATAGATGGTATAAACGAATTCATTGAACATCACAAAAATCAGCATCACCTGGAATTTACGCTTGCGGGCATAGAACCGGAGCCCTGGGATATTACAGACAGTCTTGCTTTGCTTTACTATATGGGATGGAACAGCGCGGGCAACCTTGACTGCGAAATCATTGCGCAAATGCTGACCGAAAAACTCGGTGCGGAAAAAGCAAGCCAGATCTTTCCCTTAAACATCTTTCCCGGAAAAGAACCCACTCATTCCGCCGCCAACAGGCAGGATATAAAGCCGGCGGGCATTGATCCCCTTGAGCTGATACAAGACAGCACCCTGCTATCCTTTATGAAAACAGACAGAAGTCTTGCCGCTGGCAGCAACAACTGGGCGGTCTCAGGCAAACTTTCTGAAAGCGGCAAGCCCGTGGTTGCAAATGACCCGCATCTGGATGCCAGGATCATGCCAGGTCCCTGGTACCCGTGCGCGCTTATACTGCCGGAAAAAAGAATTGTCGGTGCCACAATCCCGGGAATTCCGGCCATGGTGGTGGGCAGAAACAACCATGTAGCCTTTGGGATTACCAACTCCTACGGTGATGCCCAGGATTTGTATATTGAAACACTGGACCCGCAGAATCCGAAACACTATATGGAAAAAGACCGGTCCATTCCTTTTGAAAAACGCTTTGAGACAATTAAAATAAAGGACAATGACGCACCGGGCGGCTTAAGAAAAGAAAAAGTACTGATCCGCGCCACCAAAAGAGGCCCGGTGGTATCAGGAATATTAAAAGGACTTGAAACAGACAAGGTCCTTACCATGCGCTGGTCGCCATTTGAATCAATGACTCCCGGCCTCGGTATGGAGGATCTTATGCTGGCAGAATCCACAGGTGACCTGAAAACGGCCATAGCAGGCATAACAACGATCATGCTCAATTTTGTTTTTGCAGATATTGACGGAAATATAGGATGGCAGACCTCCGGGCAGCTGCCTGTGCGCATCCAGGGCGAAAGCACTGTTCCGTACAAAGTTGAAAACAGCACTGATAACTGGACCGGATGGATACCTTTCAGCGCAATGCCGCATGAATACAATCCGGAAAAACAATGGGTCGGCACATGCAACCATAAGACTGTCTCAAACGATTATCCATATTACATTTCCTCTCTTTTCGCTCCGCCGTATCGCTACCAGAGGCTTGCTCAACTCATGGAGGCAAACGGAAAGCTCACGGTCGACGATCACTGGGCATTTCAGCGAGATATTAAAAACCCCATGGCTGAAAAAATCGCACCTGTAATGGCTGAAATCCTTGCATCCCGCAGTGACACAGAGAAAATGGCGGAAATTCTTTCAAACTGGGATTACACAGAAAACAAGGATTCTGCTGCAGCGACTGTTTTCCATACAGTATTCAGGGAATTTCTGTACCAGACCTTTTCAGATGAACTCGGTGAAACATTCATGGACGCTTTTGCTGACACCGATTATTTCTGGAAGGAGCGGCTGGAAAAGATGGTGCTTGCCGGGGATTCGCCCTGGTTTGATGATATAACCACTTCACAGCGCGAGACCATGCAGGATATTTTTTACAGGGCCGCGGTTTCGGCGAAATCGGGACTGGAAGAACAACTGGGTAAAAATCCGGAAAAATGGCACTGGGGGGAGATGCACAAGCTTGAATTTGTAAGCCCTGTCATGCGCAGCGGATTTTTAAAAGAGATATTCGGCGGCGGCAGGCACCCCATGGCCGGCTCTGCTGAAACACTTTACAGGGCCATCTATTCCTACAGCTCTCCTTTTGATGTCACTGTTTCGGCCAGCCTTCGCATGGTTGCCGATCTCGGCGACCCTGACAAAGTAGCCGCTGTCCTGCCTTGCGGGATTACAGGCAGGCAGTTTCACAAACATGGAAAAGATCAGACAGAGGCTTTTATGAGCGGAGAAAAACGATACTGGTGGTTTAGCGATGAAATGATAAAAAAACATACCCAGAGTCAGCTCGTGCTCACTGCGCAAAATTGATGCCCTGCCAGATGCCTTGGGCCGGAGTTATTAAAAAGGCCCCGGGGATGATTTTACACCCGGGGCCAGAAACAACAGTTTTCTTTATTTTTCAGAAAAACCAGCCGCCCGCAAACAGCCGGTAATTATTTCTTATCAGAATAGTCGTACCAGCCCTTGCCGGTTTTCTGGCCGTATTCGCCCTTTACGTATTTCTCCACAACGCTGGGCGTGGGAAGGTCGGCAAAATCGCCTGTCCTCTTGAAATTCTCAATTCCCATGGTATAGGACAGGTCAATACCTGTAAGGTCATTTAAGCGAAACGGGCCCATGGGGTGGCCGGCGCCATACACGCAGGCATTATCAATATCTTCCACCGAGGCAACGCCCATTTCCAGCAGCCACTGGGCTTCTCTTCCAATAGCCCGGAAAATGCGGTTTAAAAGGAATCCGTCGACTTCCTTTTTCAAATGCACCGGCATCTTGTCAATCTTTCGGGAAAGCTCCATGGTAATCTCAACGGTCTCATCCGAGGTATGCGGCCCCTGGACCACTTCCACCAGCTTCATCACAAGGGCAGGATTGAAAAAATGCATGTTGCAGACCTTCTCGGGTCTGTTTGTTGCATCTGCAATCTTTGAGCTCACTATAAAGGAGCTGTTGGTGGCAAGAATGGCATGCGAAGGCGACATCTTGTCAAGGTCGGCAAAAATCTTGCGCTTAAGGTCCAGCACTTCAAGCACGGCCTCTATTACAAAATCTGCGTCCTTTACTGCATCTTCAAGGCTTCCGGTAAACCGTATGTTATCTCTTGCCTGTTTTGCCTGCTCTTCGGTGAGCTTGCCCTTTTTAACGCGGCCCGGCAGATAGTTGTCAACAAACTGCTCGGCTTTTTTAAGAACATCTTCCTTTACGTCAGTGCAAACGGTCTTATAACCATGGATTGCACACAAGGTTGCGATCTGATGACCCATGTTGCCAGCACCCACAACCGCAATGTTTTTAACGTCGCTGATCTTCATTTGACCTCCTTTTGATGGTTGATGTTATATATTAACGAAAACGGCCTTAATTAAAAGCAAAAGCACACCCGGTGCCTGCTCAGACCTGAAAATCCCTTATAAAATGATGATAATATTACAAAGAAACTTTCCACTCAAGCGATTTTTTTGACCTTTAAGCAAAGAAGATATATTATGCATAAGGAATGTCTGTTAAACAGTAAAACATAAACCCAAGATTCCATGGAGAAGTTTGATGAAGGAAAAGACCAGAGACAATGTTTACAAGGCTTTTATTGGTGAAGCAAAGGCTTATTTCAGGCTTCTTGCCTATGCGGAAAAAGCAGAAGAAGAAGAAGTCCCCCAGATTGCATTGCTGTTTCGTGCCGTGGCAGAGGCAGAACGCGTTCATGCGACCCGCCACATGGACCTGGTAAAAGACCTCCTGGTAAAAGACACAGACACCAATCTCATGAACTCGTTTAAACGCGAACAGTCAATAACTGAAAATGAATACCCCGAACTTATCAAAACCGCCGAAGAAGAAGGCGAAACCACTGCAGCCACAGTATTCGGCTATGCAAGGGACGCGGAGAGCTATCATGCAAAGCTCTATGAACGCGCCATTTATCATGTGATCAAAAACACTGTAAAAGCTTACCAGGTATGCCAGGTATGCGGTTACGTTACTGATAAAAAGGCTCCTGATAAATGCCCCGTATGCGGGGCACCAAAAGAAAAGTTCAAAACCGTTGAATAAATCTTGCCGCAGCCGGGGTTTTTGAAAAAAACACCCAGGAAAGGAGAGATTGTATGGCAACACTGAAAAATGTAAACTCCAGGGAGCTGTATATGGGCAGGCTTGCACACGGTGCTGATCTGCTCGAGGAAATAACCGCCGTATGCACCGGCAATGACATAAAGCTCGGCCGTATTGAAGCAATCGGTGCGGTAAAGCAGGCCAGGCTGGGCTATTATGACCAGAAAACCCGTGAATACGGATTTTTTACAATCAATGAACCGCTTGAAATAACCGCGCTGATCGGGAATGTATCCATTAAAGACGGCCAGCCAATGGTTCACGCCCATACCACACTTGCAGATGAACAAGGAAAGGCATACGGCGGACACCTGGCACCCGGTACGATTATTTTTGCATGCGAAATTATAATTGAAGCTTTTAAAGGCCCGGTGTTCCAGCGGGAATTCGATAAGGAAACCGGCCTGCCCCTGTGGGACATGCAATAAAATAACAAAACCCCAAAAACCGTGTGCATGGACCGGTTTTGCAGTCCACTGCCTGGTAGCCGTGGCTGCTGCCTGGGTTCTGCCTGCAGTAGCCCGGCTTGCCGAAGCTGAAATATCTGCAAAAATGCTGGGCGTCCCTGTAATATGCATTTCCCTAATAGCCAACGGGGTACGGAATATGGGCTTCATACCATCCGGTTGTGCGGCAGGCGGAAATACCAGTAAGAAATCTGCCCAAAGATAAACGGCTCTTATATTTATATCTCACCGGGCGCCGGCTCCTGGGGCCCGCCCGTGAGAACCACCGGAAGGCCAGAAATAACGATGATCAGGCTTACAGAACATGCCGAAAAATAACGACTGAAAAATAGCCATGAAAATTCAGCAGCTCATAAAAAACAAATTGGCGCGGGAAGCCGCAAAACACAAAATCGCAGACGTGCGCATCGGCCTGGGATATACAGCAGTTATGCTTGAAAACATGAAGACAGGTCTGGCCGGCACCCCGCTGTCTCACCTGCGCTCCTGCTGTACTGTTTTTGACGCAATGCTTCCCCTCACAGGAAGAAAAGCAAGCGATCTTCTCGACTTACTCACCTCAGATGCCCCCCTTGAAACAGCAGTTGGCCTTGCAACCGCAAACGCCCTTACAAACCAACCCTCCCCCAGCCAAAACACCGGGGACGTTCTTAACTTATTAACTTTTTCACCGGAAGACCGTGTTGCCATGGTGGGCAACTTCGCTCCCATGATCGGGCCTGTTAAAAGCACCGGAGCCTTGCTTACAATTTTCGAACAAATCGACAGCCCTGAAGGCGAACTGCGGCCTGCATCGGAAATCCCGGCCCTGCTTCCGAAATGCACGGTCTGCCTTTTAACTGCAACCTCTGTTATCAACCACACATTTGACGAAATCATTGATGCAGCATCAGAGTGCAGATCAGTGGTGCTGCTCGGAGCCTCCACCCCACTTATTCCGGAAATATTTACACATACGCCGGTAAGCCTGCTATCAGGGGTAATTGTAACAAAACCAAAAGAAATTCTTCATATTGTAAGCTGCGGAGGCGGCATGCAACGATTTAAAAACGTAATAAAAAAAGTCAACCTGGCCGTTTGACACCCGGCCGGCAAGCTGTTAATTTAATATTAACGCCGTGAGGAACGCGGCATGCGGTACGTTTGGCCGCAGTGAAAAAAAGGCTTTATTTGCCCAATGCTTTCAAGAAGAAAGGAGAGGTATCATGAAGATCCGAAAAGTCAGAAAAACACCCACCGGTCTGTGTAAGTGTAAACGATCCTGTTAAAATTGAACTCTGATGTGCTTTACTTCAAAAGCCTGTGTATGGACGTATTTTTCATGCACAGGCTTTTTTTCGGTTCTTATTGCCGGGCGACCGACCCGGTTTGGTTTTAAATTCTGATATGCGGATTCCTGGCTGCCATGACAAAAATCAAAAACAGTAAAACAGACTTCAAGGACTATATCTGCAGGCCGTTGTGCATGTTTTTCGCAGAAGACGAAAAAGAGGAGATGGCTTGTTTAGGCGCCAGGGTTGCGGCACAGCTTTATGAAAACGGATTAATCAGCGCAGAAAAAATCCGAAACGCTGCAAAAGAGCGCAGCGTATGGGAAAAACACAGATCAGATCTGGGTGCTGTCATGTGCAGGGCCTGCGAATTTAAGAAAGAAGACTGCGATTTTCAGTCCCCGAAGCCTTCAGATGATCTTGAACCATGCGGAGGCTATATTCTGCTTGCCCATCTGCTTGAAAACCAGGATTTAGCAATAACACAAATCAAAGAGGCGCTATGAGCAATTCTGATTGGCGCAACTCTATACTAAGGCTTCATTCGGCGGCAGCCTTAAAAGATCTGGAAACCCCTTTTGTTTATCATACAGGCAGAGACGAGCTCTACGAAACAGATAAGCGGGGCCTTGAATTTTTAAAGCTTTGCAACGGTACAAAAACCGGCAAAGAACTTGCCGGTGAAGCCGAATTTGTGGAATACTGCATAGAAGAACAAATCATAGAACTCCTTGATAAGCCCGAAGAAATCAGCATCCGCGTTGATACGGGAAACAGCCCTTCTTTGCGCTACCTTGAACTCCACCTGCTTCACAAGTGCAACCTGAAGTGCCGGCATTGCTATCTCGGGCCTCCTTCCGGGCAGGAGATGAGCCTTGAAGACGCCGTGTCAATAGCAAGGCAATTTGCCCAAAACGGAGGCCTCCGCCTGCTGATATCAGGCGGCGAGCCCCTGCTTTACAATCATCTTGAAGCCTTTCTGGAGCAAACCCAGGGCCTTGGCATACGCAGGATATTGTTTACAAACGGTACTCTTTTAACGCCTGAAAACATCGGCCGGCTAAAAGCAGAAGAAATCGCTTTTAGCATGGACGGCATGCGCCTCGGCCATGAATCTCTAAGGGGAAAAGGAAGCTTTGACCCGCTGATAAGGGGTGTGGAGGCTGCGGGAAAAGCCGGAATCGATATTTCATTTTCCACAATGATACACAGGGACAATCTGGAAGAATTCGAACAGATGAACAGGTTTGTAAAAGAATCCAAAGCCGTGGAATGGGGGGTGGATATATTGACCGTAACCGGCTCTCTTTGCGATCATAAGGATCTTTGCGTGAACTATGAAACAGCGGCCCCGCTTATGAACTACGCCTTTGGAGGCGGATATCACGGCTCTTCTGACGACTATGCCTGCGGCCGGCACCTGATGGCTGTCATGCCGGACGGCAAGGCTGTAAAATGCGGTTTCTACAGCGATCAGCCCCTGGGGGATGCGCGCAAAAATCTTTCAGAATGCTGGCAGAAAATGCCTCATATACGGCTTGACGAGCTTGAATGCAAAAACTGCGAATTTATAGCCGAATGCCGGGGCGGATGCCGTTTCCGGGCGCCCCGCCCCCTTGCACCTGATCCGGCCATGTGTATTATATACGGGGTTAAAAATGGGCAAGGCTTCAGTTAAAGCGCCTGCTTATATTCAGTTCTATCCCACCCTGCGCTGCAACTATTCCTGCAGCTTCTGCTTTAATCGCGGCCTGACCAAAACTCCGGATATCACAACCGCAGAGTTTGAAAAAATTGTGCATACATGCCGTGTTTCAGGGGTCAAACATATCGACATGCTCGGCGGCGAGCCCTTTGTGCACCCTGAAATAGAGGAACTTGTGGGAATTATCCACAAAAACGGACTTACCACAACCATCAGTACAAACGGCTCCAGGCCGGAAAAACTCTTTTTTCTTTCTGAAAAATTTCCGGGCGATTCTGTGCGCATCGGGGTTTCAATTAACAATGCAGGCACCTCAAGGGATCTGCACGAATATATTCTTGCCATGCACCCGATAGTAAAAACAGTTTATACCGGCTCACAAGACCCAGCACACCTCCTGGAGCCCTACCTGCAAATGCAGGAAATCGACTGCCGGATTATTTTCAGGGATGCGGCAGATTCCAATGATCTTGAAAATTGCCCGTCATTTGAATCTTTTACAAAGCATTTAACTGAATTAAAAAACCTGTACCCGCGGTTAAAAGGCGTTTACTGCGGCGGTTTTATTCCTGACACCAAGGCTTATCCGGAACTTGAAAACACAAGGTGCCCCGCAGGCACCACCAAGCTGTCGGTGTTTTGTGACGGCTCGGTATATCCGTGTTATCTGCTTTTTAAATACAAGCGCTTTTATCTTGGAAACATACTGGAAGACGATTTTTTAAAAATCTGGAATCATCCGGTGCTCGATTTTTTCCGCGAGTTTTCGGGAAACCCGTGTACGAATAAATCCTGCGGATTTCACCGGCAATGCCGCGGCGGGTGCCCGGCCATGAGCCACCTTGCCCACGGAAGGCCGGATCTGGCAGATCCCAGGTGCAGCGCCGGCTAAAAACCAAAAGGAGAGAATCCATGGATCAATTTATTAATCTTAGGGAAAAAGCACTGAAATCAAAAGACGGGGAATTTGTTCTTGGAGCAGAGCATACCGGCAGCCACGCCTGCTACATGATCTACGGGGTTTTGCAGCCCGGTGAAAAAGATCGCCTGGTAAAACCCGGCAAAGGCCACGAGGAAATGGTGCTTGCGGCAGCAGGCGGCCTTGCAGTCACCGGAGCTGTAACAGGCCACCTGGGGCAGGGAGAAGCCTTTCATATAGCAGAAGAGCAAACCGCATACCTGGAAAACCCTGCAGATACCGAAGCAGTATATGTCATATCCGGCGGACACAGCCAACATGGTCATCATCATTGATGAAAGGAATATCGGCAATGCCTGACGATCTGCATCTGCAAAACACCATGACCCGCAAGAAACAAAGGTTTGTCCCAAGAGAACCGGGAAAACCGGTAAAAATATTCACCTGCGGACCATCCATTTACAACTGGCCGCATATCGGAAATTACCGGACATTTCTCTTTGAAGACATACTGGAACGCTACCTTGGATATCTCGGATACACGACAGAGCGCCTGATTAATTTCACAGACATGGAGGACAAGGCAATTGCCCGCGCAAATGAGCTCGGCATTTCCATAGAAGAACTGACCCGCCCGGTGGCCGAAAAGTTTATTCATGACTGCGCAAAGCTTAACATCCGCCTTCCCGGAACCATTGCCCGCTCCACGACCTGCGTAGACCAGGCGGTATGGCTGATCAGGGGCCTGATGGAAAAAAATATCGCCTATCGCCACAAAGGCGACATTTTCTACGACCCCTTAAAATTCAACGAATTCGGAAAACTTTTCGGCCTGGACATGTCAAGGTGGCCCAAGAAAAAAATCCGATTCAGAAAAGACACGTATCCTGGCCAGCGCTGGAACCTTGGAGATTTCATTCTGTGGAAAAAAAGGCGCAAATCAGACGGAAACATATACTGGAAAACAGAGCTCGGCGAAGGCCGGCCCGCCTGGAATATCCAGGACGGGGCCATGATCACAAAGCACCTGGGCTGGGAGCTTGACATCTGCTGCGGCGGCATAGACAACATATACAGGCATCACGACTACAATATCGCTGTGGTCGAGGGCGTATCCGGAAAAGAGCTTGCCGGTTTCTGGCTTCACAGCGGTCATGTGCGTGCTGAAGGCAAAAAAATGTCGAAAAGCCGGGGCAATATTATATATTTCAGCGACCTTTTAAACTGCTGCTATGAGCCGCATCACATCCGATTTTTCCTTATTTACGGAAACTACCGCGAACCTCTTAATCTAAACAAGGACTGCATTCACTGTGCAAGAGGCAGGATAGAAACATTGCGGACCATGATAAGCCGCATCAAAGAACAAACCCGCCCTTCAGGCTACAGCAGCTCTGATGCCCGGGCTTTGGCCATACAACTGGAAGCGGATTTTAAAATCCGCATGAACGACAACCTTAACGTAAAAGCCGCATTTGACCGCACTTACGACAATATCTCAGCCCTGCTTGACCTGGCCGTAAAGGGAAATGTCGGCGCAAGCACCGGAAGTACAATACAAGAGAGCCTTGCCCGCATTGACACAGTGTTAAAGGTTCTTTTTTAACCCCTGGTTTAAACATGCCGCCTTGTTCCCTCAACTTGACACAAAAAGGGAATTGATTATTATTTTAGATGAAATTTGATTTAAAATCAGTATATTTAAAAAAACAACCTTCAAATTCGTATTTTCCGGAAGATGTTCACATCGCAAAAATTTCTCGATTACTGCAATGATGAGGCCGGGAAATGATCCGGATGAAACCGCTCAAAAGATCTGATTATGAAGTGCTCGAATTCAGGGGATACACTTATCGCAGATATAAAAAAGACCGCGGGATTCTGCGGGGCACTCTTGATTTCACCTCACAGCAAGACCGCATAGAACGCACAATTCCGGGATTCCCGCATATTCAGCGGGTATATCGGCTCAAAGAGGGCGTGGAAAGGTTCTTTGGAAACGACATGTTTTTTGCCGAGGAAAAACTGGACGGCTACAACGTCCGGGTTTTCCAGCACCAGGGCCTTTTGCTGGCAGCCGTAAGGGACGGATTTATATGTCCTTTTACAACTGAATGGGCTTCTATATGGAGAAATGACAAAAACCTGGATTCTTTTTTCAGCGATTTTCCTGAACACGTACTTTGCGGCGAAGTAATCGGGGACAACCCCTACAACTGGCAGCGGGACCCGAACATGTCGCCCGGGGCCCATTTTTTCATATTTGAAATCATGGCTCCTGACGGAAGCTTTCTTCCGCCTGAAAACCGCTATCGCATTATTTCGGATTACGGGCTTCCCGGAATCCCTAAAATGGGACAGCACAGCGCAGCGCAGATTGAAAAACTATATGAACTCCTGCGGGATTTAAACGACCGCGGCAGGGAAGGTGTTGTGCTAAAAGGCGTACAGGGAAAAAAGCGGCTGAAATTCGTTACTCCTACAACGGATCTACAGGATTTAAAAGACACCCTGCAGATAGGATTTGATCTTTCTTCCGGTTTTTTTTTCAATCGCTATCTGCGGGCCTGTGTTTTTATAAAGGAACTCGGACTTAATCAGGAGGAATACGCCAGGCGGCTCGGCTCTTCATTTCTTGACGGATGCCCGGAGCCGGAAAATTTTGTCCGGGCAGCCGAAAAATACACAATATACGTTCAGTCGGAAAAAACCTGGAAGGAGCTTTGCCGGCAGCTCAAATCGCGGGTGCTGATAGCATGCGACTGCAAAAAACAAGTCCGCATCCTTGGCAGACAAATGCTGCGAATCGATTTCAAACGCATATATCAGAAAAGCAGCCAGCGGTATAAAAGGATTTTAAAAGGACATCCTCACAAAGACTGACAAAGCAGCCAATTAAGCGGGCTTTCTTTTAAGTTTTCCCCTAACGTAAAACAAAGATTATTCTCCGCCTTTTCCGGGCGGCCGGCTGCTATCTTTGCGGCCGGACGCCCGGGAAACTTTCTGCCCGCCGTATTTCTGCCGTATAGCATCCAGAGCGGATTCCACTTTTTCCCATTTTTCCCGTTGCCGGGGCACATCTGAAAAAAGCTCCTGTTGAACGGGTATGCCCGCATCCACGAGATCGGTTGCCCCCATGCCTATCAGGCGCACCGGTCTGTCCGGATGGTATGAATCCAGCAGTGCAGCCGCGGATTTGTAAAGCATCTCAGCCGAATTGCTCCTCGGCTCCAGTGACGCCTGCCTGGTAATCTGGGTAAAGTCCGAATGCCTGATCTTTATAAACACGGTTTTTGCGCGAACCTGTTTTTGCCTGAGCTGGCTGCCCACGTCTTCGGCCTGCTCAATAAGATATGCTTTAAGATATTCCTTGTCCCTGGTATCGGCTGCCAGGGTTTTCTCTGAGCTAACCGATTTAACCGGCCTGACAGGCTCAACCCGGGAACGGTCAATTCCGCCTGCCAGCTCAAAAAGCCTTGTACCGAATTTGCCCAGGCGCCGAACAAGCACATTCTGTCCGTATTTTTTGACATCCCCCAGGGTCTTTATTCCCATGCGCGAAAGCACCAGTCCTGATACAAGCCCGACTCCCGGCACCTTGTCAACAGGCAGGGTCTCTATAAAGGCTGCAGCTTCCTCTGGGGAAATCACCACCAGGCCGTCGGGCTTTTTCATGTCTGATGCGATTTTTGCCAGAAACTTGTTCGGTGCAATCCCGACAGAACAGGTCAGTTTTGTCTCGCATTTTATCTTTTCCTTGATCCGCAGGCCGATATCCCGGGATGTGCCGAAAAGATGATCACACCCGGTGATATCAAGATATGCCTCATCAATGGAAACCTGTTCCACCAGGGGGGAAAACGAGGCAAGAATCTCCATGATCACCCCGGATATCTCCTTGTAACGCTGTTGGCGCGGCGCAAGAAACACCCCCTGGGGGCACAGCCTGCGGGCCTTATACATGGGCATTGCAGATTTCACTCCGAATTTTCGCGCCTCATAGCTTGCCGCGGAAACAACTCCGCGATCCGAAACTCCTCCCACTATAACGCACTTATCTGCAAGCCCGGGGTTGTCGAGTTTTTCCACTGAAGCGAAAAACGCGTCCATGTCCACGTGGATGATCATTGCCAGCCCATATCAAACAAAAGCATTCAATCCGCAAACAAAGAAACGTGGCGGAACCGCGCCACGTCAAAAAGCCCCAGATCGGTTAGCCTGAGTTCCGGGATCACCGGAAGTGCCAAAAAGGAAAGACTCATAAACGGATCTGAAAGTTCTGTGCCCAGCCCTGCCGCAGCATGGTTTAATTTGCTTGTTTTTTCTGCAACCTGCTTCAGGCTGAGTTCAGACATAAGCCCTGCTGTGGGCAGGGCAAGCGAAGCAGTCACCCGCCCTTTGTCCACAACCACCAGGCCTCCGCCCATGTCGATAACAGCCTCGACTGCGGCCTTAATATCGGTATCCTCAACTCCTGCTGCAATGATATTATGAGAATCATGAGCCACACTGCCGGCAATTGCACCCGAGCGCATGCCAAAGCCGGAGACAAATCCGAGGCCGATGTTGCCGGCAGCCCTGTGGCGCTCAACTACGGCAAGCTTTATCATGTCGCGCCCGATATCAGATACCGCCTCGCCATGCTCGATACGCGCCGATATTACCTGAGCCGAAGTAACGATACTTGCCGGGCAAACGCCTATAACCCTTACCAAAGAGCCGCGTGCGGGTATCCTGAAATCCAGGCTGTCCTTTTTCACATTCATGGAAACAGAAAATATTTCAGGATCATTTTTGCATACCCCCTCTGCCACCTCTCCGTGCTCTGCCGCTTTTTGCCCGGCACAATAAACAGTTTTGAGCTCAAATTCCTCCAGATCCTTTAAAACCACAAGGTCCGCCCGCCTGCCAGGGGCTATTGCACCCAGACTGTGCAGGCCGAAATAGGAAGCCGGGTTTATTGTTCCCATGCAGATTGCCGTAATCGGCTCCAGACCGGCATTTATAGCCCTTCTGACCATGGAATCAATGTGGCCCTCAGTTAAAATGTCCCGGGCATCTCTGTCATCAGTGCACCACATCACCCTGCTCCAGGTCTGCCGGCTTACAATAGGCAGAAGATCATCAAGGTTTCTTGCGCCCGTACCCTGCCTTATCATTATATACATGCCCGCCCGCAGCTTCTCTATTGCCTCTTGTGCGCAAACGCATTCATGATCGCTTAAAATGCCCGCTGCAATATATGCAGCAAGATTCTTTCCGGAAACCCCGGGGCTATGGCCTTCTGTGGGCTTGTGATGAGCGGCTGCAGCCTTTATTTTACCAAGCACCTCAGGAGACCGGTTAATAACACCCTGAAAATTCATCATCTCTCCCAGGCCAAGAATCCGTTCGTGGGATAAAAGCGGTGTTAGTGTTTCCGCATCAAGTTCTGCTCCTGCTGTTTCCATCTCTGTTGCGGGCACGCATGAGGGAAGAGTGAAATAGACATTTATCAACTGTTTTTCAGCAGCAGCAAGCATCCAGGCAATGCCGTCAGTGCCGAGCACATTGGCAATTTCATGGGGATCTGCCACCACTGTCGTGGTGCCGCGCGCAAGGACTGCTGCAGCAAACTGCGATACACCGGTCATGGTGCTTTCAATGTGCACGTGCGGGTCAATAAAACCCGGGCACACGTAACAGCCCTTTACAGAGACATTGCTTTTTGCCTCATAATCACCGATTCCGGCAATATAGCTGTCTTTTATCGCAATATTACCCCGAATAATCTCGCCTGAAAAAACGTTTACGATCCTGGCATCAGTAATCAGAAGGTCAGAAGGCTGATCGCCGCGTGCGGCTGCTATTAGTTCTTCCATGCCCATATCTATAACCACCTGTTTTCAGTTTTTTTTATCTGCTTGTCCCACTGCTCTGCTTATCTTCCCGGCTCCGGCCATCACACTTTGAAAATCTATATTCACCAGATTGCCGTCTGAAACAAGCAGCTCTCCGTCAACCATTACATGAGATACGTCCGCACCGCCAACGCAATAGACAAGATGTGATTCAGGATGATACATTGGGACCAGATGCGGTCTGCGGGTATTTATAACAACAAGGTCCGCGGCCTTTCCCTTCTCTATGGAGCCTGTGAGCCTGTCTAAGCCCAGGGCACGCGCACCTTCAATCGTTGCCATGCGGATCACTGCCTGCGCGTTCATTACTGTGGGATCTCCCGTGGATGCCTTGTGCAGCTTGGCGGCAAAATCCATGGCTTCAAACATGTCCAGGTTGTTGTTTGACGCGCATCCATCCGTGCCAAGGCCGACTGCAATTCCCGCGCTTACAAGTGCGGGCGCGGGCGCAATGCCAGAGGCCAGTTTCATGTTGCTTTCAGGGTTATGGGAAACCCCGGCCCCCAGATCATAAAGCATTGAGATATCTACTGCATTGATCCACACGCAGTGGGAAGCAAGGCTGTTTTCATCAAGCACGCCAAGATCAGCCAAATACTGTATAACCGACACATCCTTATCAAGACCTGAAAGTTTTGCCTCATTTGCGGTTTCAGCGGCATGGATCTGAAAAAGCACCCCCGCATCCCGGGCTGCTTTTTTTGCGCGCCTAAGAGTTCGGGCTGAGCAGGTGTAGGGAGAATGACAGAAAACCGAGGGCATAATCCTGCTGTTCCGGTTTTTCCAGACGCTGACAAATTCCATGGCGGTATCCACGTTTTTTGACGCATCAGGGGCGTCAGGTGTGGGGAAATCAACAATGCCCTGGCCTAAAACCGCCCTTATGCCGGCTTCTTGCACTGCCTCTGCGACCGCGTGTTCATAAAAGTAGCCGTCGCAGCAGCACGTGGTGCCTGAAAGAAGCATTTCCGCACATGACAAAAGCGTGCCGGTTCTTACGGTATCCGGATTTATATGAGCCGCTTCAGCCGGAAAGATATGGTCTGTAAGCCATTTTTCAAGCGGCAGGTCATCGGCCAGCCCCCGGAAAAGCGACATCGGCAGATGGGTGTGGGTGTTTACAAGCCCGGGCATCACAATCCCGCCGGCCGCGTCAATTACTCTGAGGGCATCCTGTTCTTTTATCCCGTCTGCACTGCCGGCATAAACGATTCTGCCGCCTTTTACAGCCACCGCACCGTTTTCAATAATATCAAAGTCAGGGTTGACCGTAACCACCATCCCGTTTTTAACCAGCATATCCACAGATTCCGTCAAAACCCGTATCCTCCTTTGAATCTGATTGTTTGCAAAACCGCAGACCTTTACATCTTATATGTAAAATGAAATCATCGGGCTTTCAACCCAAAACAAAACTGCGCCTTTGTGTCTTCCCAGACATCTTCATAAACCAGGGACTCCCAACAATCCCTGAAAATACCAACCCGCCTCTTGCTTCAAAACATATGCTAACTATGGAAATCATGCTTATTTTTTGATAAATTCCATATTTTGATGACACCGGAAAAACTTTTTGCACAACACACTGGAATTCTTGCGTTTTACAATGGCTAAGCTGCCCGGAAGCATTAAGATTATAAATATTTGAAATGGAAAACATGGATCAGCAATTTGAAGAAATCGTAAGTCAGATCAGCAAAGTGGTGCTCGGAAAGGAGCAGCAGGTAAGGCTTGCTTTAACCTGCCTGTTTGCAGGAGGCCATCTTTTAATAGAGGATCTTCCGGGCATAGGCAAAACTACTCTTGCCAAAGTGCTTGCCAAATGCCTTGGTTTGCAGTTCCAGAGACTGCAGTTTACAAGCGACATGCTGCCCGGAGACGTTCTTGGCGTATCCATATTTGATCAGAAAACCGGGCTCTTTAACTTCCATAGAGGCCCTATTTTCACCCAGGTTCTGCTCGCAGACGAAATCAACCGGGCCACGCCCAAAACCCAGAGCGCACTTTTAGAGGCCATGGAAGAAGGCCAGGTTACATTCGAGGGCAAGACAAGAATCCTGGAAGAACCTTTTTTCGTAATCGCCACTCAGAATCCGCTTGAATACGCAGGCACGTTTCCGCTGCCAGAATCTCAGCTTGATCGGTTTTTAATGCGCATCGAAATCGGCTATCCCGGCCGGTCCGCGGAAAAAAGAATCCTGCAGGGAGAAGGTTCCCAGCAGGCACTTGATCAAATCGAGGCCTGCATGAGCGGAAACCATGTTATCGAAACCCAGGAAAAAGTCGGAAGCGTGCATACTTCAGATACATTCATCAACTATATTCAAGAAATCCTTTATTTTACACGCACATCAGAACATTTTTACGTGGGTCTTTCCCCGCGCGCCGGCCTTGCTATGTCGCAAGCCGCACGTGCCTGGGCCTGCCTGCAGGGACGCGATTACACTATACCAGAAGACCTTCAGCACATCCTGCCCTGGGTGGTCGGCCATCGGCTGCGCTCAAGGCAGGACAGATCAGAGATATCCAGAAACAGGCTCTTGGAAATTTTTTCACAAATCCCGGTGCCGATTTGAGGTTTAAAAACACACTTAACAGAAAAAACACCTATATACTGCCAACCCGCTTTGGCCTGCTCTTTGTGCTGATACTCACAGCCATGCTTGCAGGCTCAATCAACTACAACAACAACCTGGGATTTTTGCTTGTATTTCTCCTCGGCGGCATGGCACTGATTTCCATCCTGCATACCCACCGCAACATGTCTGGACTAAGGATTCTTTCAGTCACTGCCAGGCCGGTATTTGCAGGAGAAACAGCAATATTTGACGTGATTGTGGATTCCGGAGCGGTCTGCCGCCGGGCTCTTGCATTCGGCCTTGCAAAAGCACAAAAAACTGTTGAAGACACCGAAGCAGGCACTCAGATCCGAATCCCGGTTAAAATATCTGCCCCGCAAAGAGGTATATTGAGCAAAGGCCCTCTGAGAGTTTCCACCACCTACCCTCTGGGACTTTTTTACGCATGGTCGGTTATAGCCCCAGAACTTACCTGCATAGTATACCCAAAGCCCGTCTACAGCCCGTTCCGGGCGAATCACAGCGCAGGATCAGAAAAAGGCCAGGGCGAGGGGCAGGTCGGATTTCACGGCGTTGACGATTTTATGGGCCTTAAAATATACCAGCCGGGCGATCCGGTTCGCCATATTTCGTGGAAAACCTATTCCAGGGGCCAGGGGCTTTTTACCAAGGACTTTGCCGGCCAGGGCAGACAAACCGTCATATTTGATTACCATACAACAGAGGGCCAAGACACGGAAATAAAACTCTCGCGTCTCTGCGGGCAGATAATGGCCGCAGCTGCAGCAAACATGGAATACGGCCTGAAACTTCCGGAAACATACATCGAACCAGGCAGAAGCGATCAGCACAAACACAGGTGCTTAAAAACGCTCGCCCTTTTCGGGAAAAACAGCGACAAAAATGACTGAAGACCGCAAATACATACCCGCACTGATTAGCGCCCTTGTTTTTGCCACCCTGCCTCATGCCCTTACCCTGCCCGTGTGGATAACCGCATGGTGCGCTGTAATGTGGGGGTATCTGCTTGCCTCGCTTCGATTCGGATGGCCGCTGCCCAACAAAACCCTGCGAATTTTACTTTCAATTGCAGGCATTGCAGGTCTTTTTGCCACATTTAAAACCCGGCTGGGACCGGAGACCTACGTCGGCCTGCTGGCCGTAATGGCAGCCTTAAAACCCTTTGAAAGCAGCACCCACCGGGACCGGATGATCACGGTTTTTATCGCATACTTTATCATAATCAGCAAACTTCTTGAGGCAGAGACCTTTACAATAACCCTTTACATGTTTGTCTCCGTACTTGTGACTACTGCGGCGCTTGTAAGAATTAACGATCCGTCCGGAAACCGGAAAACAAGCATAAAACAGGCGGGAATAATCCTTGCCCAGGCCGCACCTATAATGATCGTCATGTTTCTGCTTTTCCCGAGAATGCAAGACAGCCTGATCGGCATGCAGCAGCCGGAACAGGCGGGAACCGGGTTTTCAGATGAAATTTCACCCGGCAGCATATCAAAATTGATAGAAAACAACGAAATCGCATTCCGGGCAGAGTTCAAAGGCCCGGTGCCGCGGCCTGACAAGCTTTATTGGCGTGGGATAGTCTTTACAGATTTTGACGGAAGAACCTGGCATCGTCCCGGGCGGGCGCCTCAACTGAACAAACCCGTAAACGGCGATGAGCCGTCTAGCTATACCATATCCCTTGAACCACATAAAAACAGATGGCTTTTTGCCTTAGACATCCCCGGCAGTGCGCCGTCTTCAAGGGATCGGCTTTGCCGGGATTTTACAGTGCGCGCGCAGCGCCCTGTAACCCGCAGGAAAAGATATGAAATGACCTCTTATACAAAATACAATGCCGCTGCCAACGGCTGGGGGGTTGAGGCCGCACTTGAGCTTCCGGAAAATGCCAATCCCCGTACCATAGAGCTTGGAAAGCAATTTGCAGGCAATACCAGCAGCACTGAAAAGATTGTGGAAAAAGGCCTTGATTACCTGAAAAACAACGATTTTGTCTACACCTTAAATCCCCCTCTTCTGGGGAAAAATCCGGCAGATGAATTTTTGTTTGAATCCAGACGGGGTTTCTGCGAGCACTTTGCATCCGCTTTTGCCTGCCTGATGCGGGCTGCCGGAATACCGGCAAGGATCGTGGGCGGATATCTTGGAGGAGAAATAAACCCGTTTGCAGGATACCTGATCATCAGGCAGTCTGACGCCCACGCCTGGGTTGAAGTCTGGCACCCGGAGAAGGGATGGCTCCGGGTGGACCCGACCCTGGCTGCAGCTCCTGAAAGACTGGAACTCGGGATCGAAGCAGCCCTTTCAAACGGTGGCGGCAACGGCGGATTTGCCGGAAGATACTTAAAACCCTTTAGCTCTTTTATAGACAGGGCGAAAATGGGGTGGGATGCCGCCAATGTGCGCTGGGAAGAATTTTTTTACGCATATTCCCAGGAGCATCAAAAAGCTCTTCTCGAAAAATTCGGCATATACTGGCGCTCCTGGAAAGGACCGCTTGCGGCTCTGGGGCTTGGACTGGGGCTTGCTGCAGCGATTACGATATTATACTGGCTGGCCCGGTTCCGCGCTGTCACGCCGGGCAAAAAAGACCATGTGAGAAAGCAGTACGAAAAATTCTGCAAAAAGCTAAAAAAGGCCGGCATTGACAGGCGCCCGGACATGGGACCAAAAGACTTTGCAGAATTTGCCTCACGCAGCCTGCCGGCACAAAAAAACAACATTAGCAATATCACTGAAACCTATATCCGGCTGCGCTACAGGGAGGAAACAAGTCCGGCGGCAGAAAAGCACCTGCGCAGACTGGTGCGCGATTTTAAACCCCGTTTGAACAAGACTCCCTGATTTTCCGGAATTTGACTTATATGCGCACCGGGGCTATGTTTTATAAATATTTCTAAGATTGACGGTTTCGTAAAAAGTCGATTTTGAGATGGCTTCGTAAAAAGTTCAAGATCAAGGCGCGCAAATCCCGAGGAATGCAGCGTACTTAATCGTACGTGAAATTCCGCAGGGATGCAGCGCAACGCCGATATTGGACTTTT
>CAZVFQ010000039.1:0-14567 GCA_964626455.1 uncultured Desulfobacteraceae bacterium
GAAATTCCGCAGGGATGCAGCGCAACGCAGATATTGAGCTTTTTACGAAGCCATCTAAAGTGGGGCAAAAAACTTTATCTATCAGAGGAGGCCTTGATTGCGTATTTTTTCATCATGTTCTGAAAATTCGGGCGCTGCATTCCCGTATGACGTGCTGCTCGTGAAATATTCCAGTTATTCTGCTCCAGGGCATGGAGCAGAAAATTTTTCTCCACCCTAGCCACGGCTTTTTGCCTGATCTGCTTTTTCACCCGGATCAGTTCTTCATTGGTCTCGGGCACATATTCCATAAGGCGCTCAATGTCGCCAAGATCGCTTAAATGCGGCAGATCCTGAATTGTAATGGTATCTGTTTCACAAAGAATCACAGCCCTTTCAACATTATTTCGCAGCTGCCGGACATTTCCCGGCCAGTGGTAGTTAAGAAGGCGGCTGGCTGCATCATCGTCAAAACCGGAAATGGATTTGCCTCTTTGCTTATTGAGCTGTCCGAGGAAATGATAGGCTATAGGAAGAATATCGCTTTTGCGTTCCCTTAATGGAGGCAGGTAAATAGGATATACAAAAATCCGGTAATAAAAATCCTCCCTGAAGGTCTTTTCCGTCACCATCTGCTTTAAATCCCGGTTGGTGGCAAAAATCAACCGCACGTCCACCCTTCGATGGCCGGTGTCGCCAAGGGGCATAAACTCCCGGGTGTCTAAAAACCTGAGCAGCTTGCCCTGGATATCCGGAGTGGTGTTGCTTATTTCGTCCAGAAACACCGTGCCGCCGTCTGCCAGTTCAAAAATACCAGCCTTGTCCTTTTTGGCGTCTGTAAAAGCGCCTTTCCGGTATCCGAAAAGCTCACTTTCCAGGAGACCGCCTGATAAGGTGCCGCAGTCCACCCCGAAAAAAACCCTGTCATATCTTGTGCTGTTAGCGTGAATTGCCCTTGCAACCAATTCCTTGCCGGTGCCGCTCTCACCGGACAGCAGCACCGTGGCATCCGTATCTGCCACCTTTTGTATCATTTCGACAACTTTTCGGATCTGGGGACTGCTGCCGATAAGCTGATGAGAAACCGAAGGTGCGGTTCTAAAAGATTTGCTCATCAAATTACGGTTCTGCTGCACGACCTGCTGCTGTTCTAAGGCTTCGGCCACCACCCGGCGCAGCTCCTCCGGGGTAAAAGGCTTGGGCAGGTAATCGAAAGCCCCGGTTTTCATAAGATCCACGGCGGAAGAAACACTTGCATAACCTGTGATCACTACCACCATGGTTTCCGGATGGTTTTCTTTAATCCATTTCAAAATTTCAGTACCGCCGACCCGGCCCATGCGAATATCGGTAATCACTACATCGTAGGTTTTTTTAGTAAGCATTTCAATGGCTTTACCCCCGTCCAGGGCATATTCGGTCAGGTAGGAATGCTTGGCGAGAATTTTCTGGCAATTACGACAAATATGAAGCTCATCATCGATTACAAGTATACGGGGCGCCTGTTTTTCTGTCATTGCTGAGAATTTCCCTCCACGGGAAGAATAACAGTAAATCTCGTACCCCGGCCGGGCCGGCTGTTAACCTTAATTTCCCCGCCATGCCTCTCCACGATGCTGTGGGAAATCGAAAGTCCCAGGCCGGTGCCGAATTCCCGGGTGGTGAAAAAAGGATCAAAAATCCTTCCCAGATCTTCACTGGCAATTCCCTTGCCTGTATCTGTAACATACATATAAATCTTTCCACTATCCCGGGACTGTTTAGTGGAAATGTTAATTTCCCCTCCCGGCTCTGTGGCCTCCACCGCATTTAAGGTCAGATTGATTATCAGCTGCTGGATTTGTTCCTTGTCAACGTAAATCCTGGGCAACTCTTCTTCCAGGTCTGCCTGTATAACGATATCACTGAACTCGGCCTGTTTTTTCGTCAGGTAAATGCTTTCCCGGATAATTTCGTTTATGTCGTGGAGCTTTTGCATTGGTTTTGTCTGCCGGGCAAAATCAAGCAGGCTCTGGACGATCTTACGGCATCGCTGGGCCTCGTTTGAAATGATCTTCAGCTCTTCACACATCTCGTCTTCAGGGTTGAGCTCCTCCTGTAACATCATTGAAGAGGTAAGAATGGTTGTCAGCGGATTGTTGATCTCATGGGCAATGCCTGCCGACAGCCGGCCGATGGACATCAGTTTTTCCTGATGCATCTGTGACTTCTGGACTTTTATCTCGGGGGTTATATCGCGGAGTATTTCAATAACACCAACAATTTGCCCTTTGCTGGTAAGCGGATAGCAGGAAATGGCATAATAGATTTCATTGTTGTCCTGATCCAGATGCACATGGTTGGTCATGCACGGTTTGTTTTTTTCATATACTTCATTGAGCGGACAGGGGTGATTTTTCCCGGAACACGGCTCATCCAGGTGATGCCCGAGTTTATAGCAATACTCGCCGAAAACCTCCTCGCCTCTTCTTCCCAGCTTGTTTAACATGGCCTCGTTCATATCAATAACCCGGTAGTCCTTGTCTATAACCATGGCCTCTTCCTGAATATATTGATTCATCAGGACTTCATAAACATTGTTTTTGCTGCTGGCGTAAATCTCACTTTCCCCGCTCTGCCTGAAGGCTCCCTCGCCACCCCAGAACAGCATTACAATGGTATGCGGAAGTGCGCGGACACTGTTTTTCTTTTTTTTGAGAATATCATTATAAATATCCATATTTCCGGTCAGTTCAATAATCAGATCAATATCATCCCGTTGAAATAAGACGTTGTAATCATCTGTAACAAAAATCCCCAGTTCTTCTGCACGTCGCCTGCCCGGGGCGTCGGTTCTGGGATCCGCCACGGCCACCACGTTCGGATCCACCATGTACATTCCGTTTTTTATGATAAAGTCAAGTAAATGCAAGCAGTTATAACCGCCGCCAACGATTGCGATATTCATATGAACACCTTTATTGTGTTTGTATGAAGTACAAAAACATGTATATTAATTTTATAGCCTTTGCTCCCATTATACGAAGTATCTGTAAAATTTCAAACCCAAAAAACGAAATCAGCTGCGGGCCGGCGGCATTTAATAGCCGTTGAAACCGGATTAACAGATGCCGCCATCTGCTGCTGCCGGGGCTGGCTTTAAAATTTCATTGACAAAAATAAGAATTACAGATATCAAAAGCATTTGTTTATGAATTTGCTTTACCAGAGAAACACGAAAGATTCATTGTAGCTGATCCAATATCACCATATCATCAGGAGTGCGTTATGGCACAGGAAACAATTGGTTCCGTTCTGGTCGTTGGCGGCGGGATCTCGGGCATGCAGACAGCGCTGGATCTGGCTGATTCCGGATATTATGTCTACCTTCTGGAAAAAAGCCCGTCAATCGGCGGAGTGATGTCCCAGCTGGACAAGACATTTCCTACAAACGACTGCGCCATGTGAATTATCTCACCCAAACTGGTCGAGGTCGGCCGGCATTTAAACATTGAGTTAATCACATACGCGGACCTGGAATCCATTGAAGGCAAACCGGGAAACTTCAAGGTCAAGGTCAAAAAACGGGCAAGAAGCATCAATATGGACCTTTGTACGGGCTGTGGTGCCTGTGTTGAAAACTGCCCGGTAACTCAGACAATCCCTGCTTAATAAAGCAGAGCTAACGGTTTAACTTCAACTGGCAGAAGGATTTTTTCGCCATGGAACATACAGTGCAGATTGACTGGCAGCAAATCTACGATACCATTGATAGATTCAACAGCGACAAGGAATCGCTGTTGATGATCATGCAGGATATCAATGAGCAGTATAATTTCGTCCCGCCGGAATGCGTTCCGGTGCTGGCTGAAAAACTCGACGTTCCCAAAAGTCTTATCTACAGTGTTGCCACTTTTTACAAAACCATCAGCCTTGAGCCCCGTGGAAAATATATCATAAATGTTTGTACCGGCACGGCATGCCATGTCAGGGGGGCGGAAAAAATCATTGATACGCTCGAAGAAAACCTGCAGGTTAAAACAGGACAAACCACCAAAGACGGTCTGTTTACACTCGAGACCGTCAGATGCCTGGGCTGCTGCGCAGCCGGGCCTGTAATTATGGTAAACAAAAACATGCATGGCGGCCTTGATCGGTCAAGCACCTTAAACATTATTGAAGAATACAAGAAAAATGCCTCTTAACGGCATTGCTTACGGAGGTTGAACTCAGCCATGGTTAAATTTGAAAACAAAGAGGCGCTGGACAAATACATAGAAGAACTCCAGGCAAAGGAGCAAAGCTCGGATGCCGGATTGATCTCTTTGTGCTCGGGGCCCGGCTGCATCATTCACAACAGCGATAAAATCCGTGATACACTTATCGCGGAAATGGAAAAGCACAATATTGCGGACAAGTTTGAAATCAGGCTGACGGGCTGCCACGGCTACTGCGAGCAGGGACCGATCATGGTCATTGACCCCGGAGGCGTCTTTTACCCAAAGGTTAAACTGGAAAATATCCCGGAAATTGTTGAAAAAACTCTTGTACAAAACAAACCTGTGGAAAAACTCCTTTTTAAGGATCCGGCGACAAAAAAACGCATCGTCGAAGAAGAGGAAATCCCTTTCTACAAGCTTCAGACAAGATCCATCTTCGGCAAAAACCGATTAATAGATCCGAACAACATTGACAATTACCTTGCTGTGGGCGGATATAGCGCTTTAAAAAAAGCCCTCTGCGAAATGAAGCCCAAGGAAATCATTGAGGAAGTTAAAAACGCCAACCTGCGCGGAAGAGGCGGAGGAGGTTTTCCCGCGGCTATAAAATGGTCATCCTGCAGCAAACATAAAGGCCCCAAATACGTGATCTGCAATGCTGATGAGGGTGATCCCGGCGCATACATGGACAGGGGGCTTCTTGAGGGAAATCCGCACTGCATAATTGAAGGAATGATCATCGGAGCTTATGCAATGGGCTCCAATGAGGGCTATGTCTATGTCCGCCACGAATACCCCCTTGCAGTAGCAAATCTTCAAAGGGCGCTTGAACAGGCAAAAAATATGGGCCTGCTTGGTGAAAACATCCTGGGTTCGGGGTTTAACTTTGACATTCATATAAGCAAGGGCGGCGGCGCCTTTGTTTGCGGTGAATCCACGGCATTAATGGGTTCCCTGGAAGGCAAACCAGGCCGCCCGCGGGCAAAATACGTACATACCTCGGAAAAAGGTTTCCGCGACAGCCCTTCGAACTTAAACAACGTTGAAACTTGGGCCAATGTTCCGCTGATAATAAACAAAGGTGCACAATGGTATGCATCCATGGGCACCGAGTACAGCAAGGGAACCAAGATTTTCTCACTGGTGGGCAAGGTGGTTAACACCGGCCTGGTGGAAGTTCCCATGGGCACCACCTTAAGGGAAATCATATTTGATATCGGCGGAGGAATACCAAACAAGAAAAAATTTAAAGCCGTACAAACAGGAGGGCCCTCAGGCGGCTGCATACCGGAGCAGTTCTTAGACACCGCCGTGGATTTCGATGAATTGACAAAACTGGGTTCAATCATGGGATCAGGCGGCATGATCGTAATGGATCAGGACACCTGTATGGTGGATGTGGCCCGTTATTTCATCGACTTTCTCATAGATGAGTCCTGCGGACAATGCAACCCCTGCCGCGAAGGCCTAAAGCAGATGATAAGGGTCTTAAATCGCATATGTGAAGGCGACGGCCGGGAGGGCGACATTGAACTGCTCGAAGAACTCGGAGGCATGATGCAGAAATTCTCGCTCTGCGGACTGGGCACTTCAGCCCCCAACCCTGTGCTGACGACCATTTTATACTTCCGGGATGAATACGAAGCCCACATTTATGACAAAAAGTGCCCGGCAGGCGTTTGCAAATCACTGTTCCACTATGAAATAGATGAAAAGGCCTGCAACGGATGCACCCTGTGCGCAAAAAAATGCCCGCAGGAGGCAATTTCAGGGGAAAAGAAAGAACCTCATGAAATCGACCAGGAAAAATGCATCAAATGCGGCATCTGTTATGATGTCTGCAAGTTTAATGCGGTTGTGATCAGATAACCAATTAAGGATAAAGCCCAATATGATTACTTTCAAGCTGAACGGACAGACGGTTCAAGGCGAAGAAGGCCAATATCTGCTCCAGGTTGCGGAAAACCAGGGGGTCTACATTCCCACGCTATGCAACCACAAAGCCCTGGAACCTGTGGGTATGTGCCGGCTATGCACAGTGGAACTTTTTGACGGACGCAGAACCAAGTTCGTCACTGCCTGCAATTACCCAATCTGGGAGGGGATGGAGGTTCAGACAGATACAAAGAATGTGCACGAGGGCCGTAAACTCATCGTAGAGATGCTGCTGGCAAGATGCCCTGAGGTTCCTGTGATCCGGGAACTTGCAAAACAATACGGCATTGAGCAGCCCAGATTTGAAACCGAGGAGAACACCTGTATTTTATGCGGCCTGTGCACACGAATCTGTGAAAAAATGGGTAACAGTGCCATTACGCTTGCTGACCGTGGGCTGAATCTCAGGGTGGACACTCCGTTTGGCGTGCAGACAGACATATGCCTTGCCTGCGGAGCATGCGCCTTTGTATGCCCCACCGGTCATATTACTCTTGACACAATCAACTCCCGGGTCACTGCCCATCAGCCGGAAAAAATCAAATCAGAATATGACGTGGGCCTTAAGGGCCGAAAGCCCATATATGTGCCCTATGCTCAGGCCGTGCCCAATACCCCGGCCATTGACCGGGACGTGTGCATGCATTTTAAAACCGGCGGCTGCCAGATATGCTCCGAGATTTGCCCGGTCAACGCAATTGACCATAGCACAGAAGATGAGACCGTTGAGCTGGAAGTTGGCTCGGTAATTCTCTCCCCCGGTTTTGAGCCTTATGATCCATCCGGCCTGGATTTCTATAACTACGATCATCCCAACGTGATTACCTCCATGGAAATGGAGCGGATGCTTTCTGCCTCAGGGCCCACTGGCGGGCATCTTATCCGGCTTTCAGACCACAAGGAACCCAAAAAAATCGCCTGGCTGCAGTGCGTAGGCTCCCGGGATATGAATCGCTGCAACAATTCATACTGCTCATCGGTCTGCTGCATGTACGCCATCAAGGAAGCTGTCATTGCCAAGGAACATGCTGGAGACGATCTGAATTGCTCCATTTTTTTCATGGATATGCGGACCCCGGGAAAAGATTTTGAAAGATTCTATGACAACGCTAAAAACAAAAGCGGGGTCAATTTTGTGCGAAGCCGCGTACATACGATCAATCCGGTTCAAGGCTCTGATGAACTCGAGCTTCGCTATGTGGCCGAAAACGGCGATCTGATGACCGACAAGTTCGATCTAGTAGTGCTCTCCATAGGCCTGCAGATTCCGCCGGAACTCATTGCCATGTCCCGGGATATCGGCATTGATCTTACGCCAGGCAATTTCTGCCAGACCAATACATTTAGCCCGGTGACCACCTCAAGGGAGGGAATCTTTGCCTGCGGTGCATTCCAGGGGCCCAAGGATATTCCCCAGTCTGTCATTGATTCCAGTGCAGCAGCCTCTGCCGCTGCTGAAATCCTGGCGGATTCACGCAATAGCCGGACAAAGGAAAAAGAGGCGGTACCGGAACGAAACGTGCTGGGAGAACGCCCCAGAATCGGCGTGTTTATATGCCGCTGCGGCACCAATATTGCCGGAGTTGTCGATGTGCCCGATGTGGTGAAATATGTCGAAAATCTTCCATTTGTGGAATATGTTGATGAAAATATGTTTTCCTGCTCCCAGGACACGCAGGAAAACATGGCAAATATTATCGCGGACAAGGGGTTAAACCGCATCGTGGTTGCCGCGTGCACCCCCAAAACCCACGAACCCCTTTTCCAGGAAACCCTTACGGATGCGGGGCTAAACAAGTACCTGTTTGAAATGACCAACATCCGCAACCAGGATTCCTGGGTACACAAAAACAACCCGAAAATGGCCACGGACAAGGCAAAAGATCTGGTCCGAATGGCGGTTGCCAAGGTGGCCCAGATGGAACCCCTGGAAGAGACCGAACTGTCGATCACTCAGACAGCAATGGTTGTAGGCGGAGGCATTGCGGGAATGTCTGCAGCAAAAAGCCTTGCCGACCAGGGCTTTGAAACCCATCTTATTGAACGCTCCGATTACCTGGGCGGTCAAGCGGTTAAACTGTATCATACGGCCAAAGGCGAATCAGTTGCGGAAAACCTGGAGGAACTGATTTCTCAGGTCAAATCGCACAACAATATACATCTTCATCTAAACACCCAAATCCAAAATGTGGGCGGGTTTGTTGGCAATTTTAAAACAACCCTTCTTGAAAACAAGCAGGAAGTAGAACTTGAACACGGCGCTGCAGTCCTGGCTACAGGCGCAGAGCCCCACACTCCTTCTGAATATTCCTACGGCAAGGACAAAAGGATTGTAACCAGCCTGGAACTTGACGAAAAATTCAAGCAAAATGACCCGCTGCTTGAAAAAATCGAAAACGCGGCCTTTATCCAGTGCGTGGGCTCAAGAGAACCGGGCCGCATGTACTGCTCAAGGGTCTGCTGTACACATTCAATTGAAAATGCCATCTGGCTTAAGCAAAAAAATCCGGATATGAACGTCTATATCCTCTACAGGGACATCCGGACATACGGCGAGAAGGAATACCTTTACAAACAGGCCAGACAGGAAGGCGTAATTTTCATCCGCTACTCCCTGGAAGACAAGCCCCGGGTCGAGGTCAGAGACAAAAGCATTGCAATTACCGTTACCGACCATGTCCTTAACAGACCTGTTGAACTAAACGTTGATTTGCTTACACTGGCAACAGCCATTGTTCCGGTTGCTGATGAAAAGCTTGCCAACTTTTTCAAGGTGCCGATGAATGAAGACGGGTTTTTTATTGAACGGCATGCCAAGCTGGGACCGGCCGAATTTGCTACAGACGGTGTGTATCTTTGCGGCATGGCACACTATCCAAAACCGATTGATGAATCCATAGCACAGGCCAAAGCCGCGGTGTCCCGGGCGGTAACGCTTCTTTCCCGGACCTCGATATTTAGCAGCGGCACCATTGCACAAGTTGATCCGATTTTTTGTGCATCCTGCGGCGTCTGCGTTTCAATCTGCCCGTATAACGCACCGTCTTTTGCCGAAGAAGGCAGAAATGCCGGAAAGGCTCAAATCAATCCGGCCCTGTGCAAAGGGTGCGGACTTTGCGTGGCCTCGTGCCGCTCCGGGGCGATACATTTGAAAGGCTTTGACACAGACCAGATAATGTCGCAGATATTTGAACTAAATGAGGCTATATAATTGCCATCAACTTCCCCGGCTAAAGCAAACAGATGCCGGAAATAAATCAGGAGATCAGCGCATATGGCAGACAAGGAACCCAAAATTTTAAGTTTTTTATGCAACTGGTGCAGTTACGGGGCAGCCGACCTGGCTGGTGTCAGCCGGATGGAATATCCGACCAACATCCGGGTGATCCGTATTCCCTGTACAGGCCGCATGAGTCCGAAATTCATTCTGGCAGCCCTGCGCCAGGGGGCGGATGCTGTCTGGGTGTCCGGGTGACATCCGGGTGAATGCCATTACCTGGAAGGTAATTACTATGCACGCAGAAAATTCGCTCTTATGAAAGACCTGATGGAACACATGGGCATTGAGCCGGAAAGATTGCATTTTTCATGGATTTCCTCGGCTGAATCCACAAAGTTCGTTGATGTGGCCACCCAGGTCACCGAGGCGGTCAAATCCCTTGAAAACAAGGAGAAAAAATTCGTTAAAACCAAACCGAAGGTTGCATAGCCATGGAATCATATACGGATAAGATCAAGGAGATCTCAAAGCGCCTTCTAGAGGAGGGCAAAGTTGACATGGTCATAGGCTATCGCAAGGGTTCTGTCCCGCTGATGCATCAGCCGTTTTTCGCCTCGGATCCCAAAGAGGTAGAGGAGTTTATCTGGGACAGCAATTGCGGTCTGAACCTGGCCAATTACGTAACAGACCGTCAGGAAAAAATCGGCGTCCTTGCCACAGGCTGCAATTCCAGGAATATCGCGGTCCACATTGTCGAGGGAAAGATCAAACGCGATCAACTCTATATTATCGGCATCCCATGCAAGGGTATGCTGGATCGGCACAAACTGGCAGCCATGACAGACGGTAATATTGACTCGGTTGAAGAAGACGAGGAAAAAGGTACTGTGACAATCTCGGCCAACGGCTCTTCACAGACCGTTAAAAAAACAGAAGTCCTCCAGGAAAACTGCAGCATATGCCTGCACCGCAATCCTGTAATATATGACGAGCTTGTTGCAGAAGAGGTCAAAGAACAGACCAGGGACGATATCGACCCCTATGAAAGAGTTAAAGAAATAGAGGACATGAGTTCCGAGGATAAATGGGCCCATTTTGATAATCTGCTCTCAGACTGCATACGATGCTATGCCTGCCGAAACGCATGCCCGCTTTGTTATTGCCCGCTGTGTTTTGTAGACGAATCCAGGCCGCAATGGGTTGGAAAAAGCGTAGACCCCATTGATGTGCGAACATTTCATTTTCTGCGGGCCTATCACTGTGCCGGCAGGTGCACCGACTGCGGCGCATGCGTGCGAGCCTGCCCGGTGGGCATAAACGTAAGAGACTTTACCAAGAAACTGGAAAAGGACTGCCTGGAGTTTTATGGCTGGGAAGCAGGCCTGGATACCGAGCAGCGGCCCCCTCTGGATACATACAAACCAGATGATCCGGAAGAATTTATAAAGTAAATGAAACCGGATAACCAATCATAACAGTTGACAAGGGCGATTATCATGAAAGTCATCAAAATTGACAAAAACAAGTGGGCCGACGGAGTTGAAAAGCTGCGCGGCACCTACAGTCTGATCGGACCGGTCAGGGAAAAGTTCTACCATATTTTTGCAACCCTGGATTCCGGACAAATGCCGGACATGGAGTATGTCAACTCCAGAATTTCCCCGAAATACGTAATATATCCGCAGTCTGAAATCATTCTTCAGTGCTCTATGGATGAAAATGACGAGAATTACAAAATTTACCATGAACCCGGGGACAAGAACTATGAACAAAAGGCTGTTCTTGGAATCAGGCCCTGTGACGCAGACTCATTGCCGCTTGTACGCCGCAATTTCGACACTGATGAATACAAAGACCCATACTGGCTTCGTGCCTTTGAAACCACAACTCTTGTGGGACTTGCATGTGATGCCCCCTGCCCTACATGTTTTTGCACAAGCGCGGGTTCAGGCCCGTACAATGACAGAAATCTTGATATAATGCTGGTGGACAACGGGGATCATTATCTGGCGGAAATTCTCACGGAAAAAGGCGAGAAACTGGCCGGGGCTGCAGGATGGAAAAACAACGCGGAAGAAGATGCAGCAGAATCCATTGAAAAAAGAAAATCAGAGGCTGAGTCAAAAATAGAGTCAAAGGTAAACACGGAGAATCTTGCAAAGCAGTCTCTGCTTGATCTCTACGAGGCTGAAACCATCTGGGAAAAGGCAGCTTTTGCCTGCATTAACTGCGGCACCTGCACTTATGCATGCCCGACATGCTGGTGTTTTGACGTACAGGACGAAGTCCACGGAAAACAAAGCTATCGCATCAGAAACTGGGATTCCTGCATGTATCCGCTTTTCACAATTCATGCCTCGGGTCATAACCCGCGCGGCACAAAACTCGACAGGCTGCGCCAGCGGTTCATGCACAAGCTGAAATACTATGTGGACAAATATGAGGACGGGATACAGTGCACAGGCTGCGGCCGCTGCGTTCAGCTGTGTCCTGTCAATATCGATATCCGCAGGATCTGCAACATGTTAAACAGCTATGATCCTGAATCCTGCACCTGCGAAGTAACGGCGAGTTAGAGCAAAGGGGGGTTAGAAGTGGAAAATCCATATATTCCATACCCGGTTCGAATTGATGAAATCAAGACGGAAACCGAGGATAAAAGTTTAAAAACATTTAAATTCGTCTTTTTAAATTCAGAAGACGAGGAAAAATTCGCCTATCGGGCAGGCCAGTTTGCCGAGCTTTCAATACCAGGCCTTGGAGAAATTCCCATAGGGATCGCGTCTTCGCCCACGGAAAAGGGTTTTGTTAAGTTTACGGTATTTAAGACCGGCAAAGTTACATCTTATCTGCACTCCATGCAGCAGGGCGATATCATGGGTATCCGCGGACCGCTGGGCAACTGGTATCCATGGGACATGCTTGAGGGCAAGAACATAGTTATTATCGGCGGCGGTTTTGCCTTTACCACGCTGCGATCCTCAATCATATACATGCTTGATCCTGAAAACCGGAAAAAATTCAAGGACATTCACGTTATATACGGAGCCCGTTCGCCCGGTATGCTGCTCTATAAGGAAGAGCTTGAAGACTGGGCAGCCCGTGATGATCTTAACATGCACATAACAGTCGACGGTACCGATGACCCTGACTGGCCGCATCACACTGGTTTTGTGCCCACTATCACCGAACAGGAGGCACCTGCGGGAACCGATGATACTTACGCAATTGTCTGCGGCCCGCCGATCATGATAAAATTCACCCAACCGGTTCTTGACAAGCTTGGATACACAGAAGACAGGATAATTATGTCACTTGAAAACCGTATGAAATGCGGTATCGGTATGTGCGGCCGATGCAATATCGGAAAAGAGTTCGTATGCAAAGACGGACCTGTTTTCACCCTGAGCCAGCTCAATCAGACACCCAAGGAGTATTAAGGCTGCTCAGAGTGTATGAACACCATTTTAATATTGACAATTCAGGCGACCATCGTTAGATTACAAAATTTATAGCCTACGTACAATTGTGAAGAATTGGCAAGAGGCCTGTTGAATACAAACAATTAAAGGAGGGATGTTAAATGCCAACAGTTGAATTTGAAGGTCAGAGTTTTAATGTGGATGAAGACGGGTTTATTGACTCTTTTGAAAACTGGAATGAAACCTGGGTAAAATACGTCAAGCAGCAGGAAGGCATAGACGAACTAAATGATGAACATTGGAAGGTCATCAACGTGCTGCAGGACTACTACAAGAAAAACGGAATTGCCCCCATGGTGCGCGTGCTTTCCAAACTTACAGGTTTCAAGCTCAAGCACATCTACGAACTGTTTCCGTCAGGACCTGGCAAAGGCGCCTGCAAGATGGCCGGCCTCCCGAAGCCCACGGGCTGCGTGTAATCACGCATACCTGTCGGATTGCATCAAACCCATACATGACTTTGATGCCAAACTTTTACAAAAGCCCTGCGCATTATGTGCAGGGCTTTTGTTTTTAACCCGCAAAATCCCGTCTTTTAACAATAACATATATAATACGGCCTGAAATATGGATTACAAGCTCGATAAAACCGACAAGGCCTTGTTAAACCGAATCCAATCCAATTTTCCAATCGAGGCCCGGCCTTTTTTAAAAATCGGCGAGGACCTCGGTCTTTCCGAAGACGAGGTGATCGAGCGGGTCCGACGGCTGAAGAAAAGCGATATAATCCGAAGAATCGGGGGCAACTTTTCGCCGGAAAAACTCGGTTATGTCAGCACCCTGTGCGCAGGCAGAGTGCCGGAGGAAAAATTGGATCATTTTACAAACATTGTTAACAGCTATCCCGGGGTAACCCATAATTACCTGAGAAATAACAGCTTTAATGTCTGGTTTACATTTATAGCACCCTCGGCCGAAGATATTGAAAAAAGCCTTGAGGAAATTTCACAGAAAACCGGTATCAAGGACATTTTAAACCTGCCTGCTACCCGGCTATACAAGATCCGCGCACATTTTAACCTCAGCTAGAATAAAAACCATGAAACAGGACCTTCGTGTCGCACTTATCGTATGCAGCTCAGTGGTGGGAGATACCCATGCAAATCTGTCTAAAATTGAGAAATGGACGGGCGCTGCAAAACAGATGGGTGCGGAACTGGCATGCTTCCCGGAGCTTAGCGCAACCGGATACCATGTCGGCAAGGAAATAAACAAGGTTGCTGAAACCATCCCTGGCCGATCTTCTGAACAAATCGCAGCCATTGCAAAAAAACACCGCATTTGTGTTCTGGCCGGGATAGCCGAAAAAACAGAGAATTGCTTATATGCCGCCCATGTACTTGCCAAGCCGGAATCCGGCTTAGCAGGAATATACAGAAAGCTCCACATCGGGCCGCCTGAAGAAAAAGCGTTTACACCTGCTTTAGAAAAGCCCTCATTATTTGAGTTGCGCGGATGGCGATTCGGCATCCAGTTATGCTATGATGCCCATTTTCCGGAGCTTTCCACAAGCATGGCACTGTCGGGAACTGATTTAATTATTATTCCGCATGCTTCGCCCGGAAAATCACCGGATGAAAAGCTTTTATCCTGGATGCGCCATCTTCCGGCAAGGGCCTTTGATAACGGAGTATACATTGCAGCAGTCAATGCAGTCGGCAAAAACGGATGCGGATTGTCCTTTCCCGGAGCGGCAGTGCTGCTTTCGCCTGAGGGCAAAATCCTTCACCAATATAAAGGAGATCATGAAAC
>CAZVFQ010000039.1:14667-26721 GCA_964626455.1 uncultured Desulfobacteraceae bacterium
GCCAGTTCTTCTATCCTTTCATAACCGCACTTTTCTTCATGGGTCCCGATAAGATCCATTAACCAGTCCACGCTGCCGAAGACCGATTCCCTGTTTATGCGGTCCACTGTATATGAAGCCTCTGACGGGGCGGAATCCCAGCATGCCATTATCCGGCATTCAAGCGGCCTGATTTCATATATACGGCAGGCTTTTTTTTCTTCTTCATAATAAATGCAGGCCCTTGAGCCCTGCGAAGATTTTATCTTCACGATCTCCTGGGGTGTTTTAACCAGTCCGCCCTTAACATTATCGTAAACCATCTCGCCTTTACGTATGGTATAGAGTTTTTCCGGAGAAATGCTTTTGTCCAGCACCTTTTTAAGGTCATCCATATGAAGGGCGGGTCCGCCTTTTTCGCAGCAGGTCCCGCAGCGGATGCATTTGTTTTGCTCTGTTTGACCGGCGGCCTTTTTGCTCTGCGTATTCATGTCTAAAACCCGGCCCTGAGAATTTTAAGGGGGCAAATGACACCCGGCCACAAGCCCCCTTTTTTGTATTTGATGTTAAAAGGCTGTTTTCTTACTCTTCTTTTTCTTTATCAGTCTGTTGGCCCTTGTCATCGGTTTCGTCGCATATGGATTCAGGCTCTGCTATCAGCTTTAAAATCCTGTACTTGCGGTTAACTTCCTGTTCAATCTGTTTGCGCAGTTTTTCGGATTCCTGGGGAAAACTCTTTTCCAGGGATGCAAAACGGGTTTCGCCTGCCAAAAACTTCTGGAGGGTGCCGTCAGGAGCTTTTGATTCAAGGATAAACGGGTTTTTCCCTTGTTTTTCCAGATCCGGGTTGTAGCGGTAAAGGGGCCAGTATCCGGTTTCCACGGCGCGTTTCTCTTCCTCCTGGCTTTTTCCCATGCCGACCCGAATACCCTGGTTGATGCAAGGTGCATAACACATGATCAAAGACGGGCCCTTGTATTTATCAGCTTCTATAAAGGCCCTCATCAACTGCTGCTTGTTTGCTCCCATTGCAACTGATGCCACATAGACATATCCGTATGTCATGGCTATGCGGCCAAGATCCTTTTTGCTCAACTTCTTTCCGGATGCAGCAAACTTGGCCACAGCACCGGTGGGGGTGGCCTTGGAGGACTGACCGCCGGTGTTGGAATAAACCTCCGTGTCCATTACAAGCAGGTTTATATCCTCGCCCGAAGCGATCACATGATCCAGCCCGCCATATCCAATATCATAGGCCCATCCGTCTCCTCCAAACGCCCAGACCGACTTCTTTGTAAAGACGTCTGCAAACTCGTAAATGGATTGCAGCATGGGACTTCTTTTCATACCGGCAAGAATATTTTTCATCTGATCGCCGTATTTGCGTGATCCTTCGGCATCGTCGATGTTTTCAAGCCATCGGCGCATTGCATCCTTTAATTCGTCAGGAACGTCTGCTTCCAGAGCGTCGCGCATCATGTCTGCCAGCCATTGCCTTCGTTGGTTGACCGCAAGGCCCATTCCGTAACCGAATTCAGCCGAATCCTCAAACAGGGAGTTGCCCCAGCTTGGGCCGAAACCGTCCTTGTTGGTGCAATAAGGTATTGACGGTGCCGAAGCTCCCCAGATGGAACTGCAGCCAGTGGCATTGGCAATTATCATGCGCTCTCCGAACAACTGGGTAAGCACCTTGACATAAGAAGTTTCCCCGCATCCGGCGCATGCACCCGAGAACTCGAGCAAGGGCTGGTAAAACTGGCTGCCTTTGACGGTAGTACGTTTTGCAAGATCATCCCGGATCGGCAGTTTTTCAAAGAACCTCTCGCTGGGTACCTGTTTTTCAGTCTGGGTTGCAATGGGCTTCATTACAAGGGCCTTTTTCTTTGCAGGGCAGATATCTGCGCAATTGCCGCATCCCTGACAGTCCAGGCTGTAAACCTGCACTCTGAATTTATAACCTTTAAGCTCTTTGCCCACAGCGTCAAGTGTGTCAAATCCCTCGGGGGCGTCCTTTAGCTCCTCGTCTGTAAACAGGCCCGGCCTGATGGCAGCATGAGGGCAGACAAAAGCGCACTGGTTACACTGGATGCAGTTTTCCGGTATCCATTCCGGAACATTGATCGCCACACCGCGCTTTTCATATTTCGTAGTACCCAGGGGAAAGATGCCGTCTGGCTCAAATGCGGAAACAGGCAGGCTGTCTCCCTTCTGGGTAATCATCGGCCGCATGACGTTTTTGACAAAATCTGGATCTTCGGCGGCTTGTATGACTGATTCACGGCCCGCCTCTTTCCAGGTTTCAGGGTAATCGATTTCCACAAGGTTTTCCACAGCCTGATCCACGGCGTCGATGTTCATCTGCACCACCTTGTCGCCCTTACTGCCGTAGGTCTTGTGAATGTCTTTCTTGAGATAATCCACAGCCTCTTCAAAGGGCAGCACGTTTGCCACCTTGAAAAAAGCGGTCTGCATGATCATGTTGATCCTTCCGCCCAGGCCTATTTTTTCCGCTATAGAAATTGCGTCAATATTATAGAATTTCAGTTTCTTTTCGGCTATGGTGCGCTTCATGGACGCAGGGAGTTGGTTTTCCAGGTCCTGTTTTGTCCAGGGGGAATTCAACAGGAAGGTTCCTTCCTGCTTTATGCCTTCAAGAACATCATATATCTGCACATAGTTTGCCTTGTGGCATGCAATGAAATCAGCCGAATGCACCTGATATGTGGACTGAATCGGGTGCGGGGAAAACCTGAGATGCGATACTGTCACACCTCCGGATTTCTTTGCGTCATATGCAAAATAGCCCTGGGCATACCGGTCGGTATGATCACCTATTATCTTGATGGCACTCTTGTTTGCCCCCACTGTGCCGTCTGATCCAAAACCCCAGAACTTGCACTGAATAGTGCCTTCCGGCGCTGTATCAAACTTTTCATCAACCGGCAGCGAGGTGTGGGTAACATCATCCTTGATTCCCACAGTGAAATGATGCTTGGGAGCAAGGGCTTTCATATTGTCATAAACAGCCCTGGCCATTGCGGGAGTAAACTCCTTGGAACCCAGGCCGTACCTGCCTGCATGAATCTCAGGGGATTCGCCGTATTCCATAAACGCATTGCAAATATCCAGGTATAAGGGGTCACCGATTGCGCCGGGCTCCTTGGTCCTGTCCAAAACGGTAATCTGCTCAACAGATCCCGGAAGGGAAGCAAGAAAATACTCAATTGAAAAGGGACGATACATTCTTACCTTAAGCAGGCCGACCCGCTCGCCGTTTTTGTTTAAATGATTGGTTACTTCCTCGATTGTCTCGGTGCCTGAACCCATTGCCACTACCACCCTGTCAGCATCCGGATGCCCCACATAATCAAACAAATGATAGTTTCGGCCGGTGAGTTTTCCGACCTTTTCCATGTTTTCCATCACTATTGTGGGAACTGACAGGTAATAAGGCGTGGATGCCTCCCGGTTCTGGAAGAAAATATCAGGATTCTGGGCGGTGCCCCGTATGTGGGGATGTTCAGGGTTCATCCCCCTGGCCCGAAATTCCCTTATGGCATCGTAATTAACCAGACCCGCCATGTCTTCATAGTCCAGCACATCTATTTTCTGAATTTCGCTTGAGGTTCTGAAACCGTCAAAAAAGTGCAGAACCGGCAGACTGGAGTCAATGGCGGAAAGGTGTGAAACCAGCGCCATATCCATAACCTCCTGGACAGAGCCCGAGGCCAGCATGGTAAATCCTGTCTGTCTGACCGCCATCACATCACTGTGATCCCCGAAAATCGAAAGCGCATGTCCGGCTATGGATCTGGCAGTTACATGGAAAACACCCGGCAGTAGTTCGCCTGAAATCTTGTACATGTTAGGGATCATCAAAAGCAGTCCCTGGGATGCCGTAAAAGTGGTTGTAAGCGAACCTGCCGCCAGGGCGCCGTGAACAGCGCCTGCCGCGCCAGCCTCTGACTGGAGCTCCCTGACGTGAAGCCTCTGGCCGAATATGTTCTTTCGCCCGGTGGCAGCCCATTCATCGGCTGTTTCACCCATTGACGTAGATGGAGTGATAGGATAAATCGCCGCAACCTCGCTTAATGCATAAGCCACATGCACCGCAGCAGTATTTCCGTCTATTGTCTGCATCTTTGTCATAATGCCGTCTCTCCGTTGATTTATTTAAATTTAAAGTCCGTGCTCAAAATTAAAAAAATTAACTGATACTGCCGGAAGTGTAAAGAAAAAAAGTTACCCGATATTGGCAAAGCTGTTGGCGAGCTTCACGAACTCTGCAACTGAAAGGGTCTCTGCCCGCCTTGAACCGTCAATGCCCACCCGGGCCAGTGCCGCCTCTATTGCCAATCCATCGAGTTCAAGATCGCATGCAAGCTCACTTCCTGCCAGTGCATTTCTCAATGTTTTGCGCCTTTGACCAAATGCCGCCTTGACCACCGCTGAAAGCAGTATTTCATTTTCGGCTCTTTCCGCAGGGGCCTGGAAACGAATCTCCACTACTTCTGAATCCACATTGGGCCGGGGATAAAACTGATTTGCCTTTACCTTTGCAATCCTGGATACAGACGCGCAGTAGCCGGTCATCACCGAAAGTCTTCCGTATTCTTTGGATCCGGGATTTGCATAGATGCGCGCGGCCATTTCACTCTGAAGCATCAAGACCGCCCGCTCAAATATCTGCCGCCGGAAAAGAAGAAAAACAATTACCTGAGAGGAAATATTGTATGGAAGATTGCCTATAACAACGAGCCGCGTGTTTTCCCTTTCCGAGATTGCCGAAAAATCCACATCAAAGATATTCTTATTAATAACCTCAACGTTTTCTATGTCCTTGTCAAGAAGCACTCTTTTAAGAATGCCGATCAAGTCACGGTCTTTTTCAACCGCATAGACCCGTTTTGCTGCGGATCCGGCAAATACGGTAAGCGCTCCCATCCCGGCACCGATTTCAACCACCACAGAGCCGGAAAGCCCTGCCCTGCGCACGATCATCTCCGCAGTGGAAGGGTCTGCCAGAAAATTCTGCCCCATGTATTTTTTGGGCAAAAGCCGGCGGTCTGAAAGCAGGCGGTGCGGTCCGGCCATGGATTCTCCCGATCTTAGCTTTCCAAAGGAATATCAAATTTGACGGTTTCGTAAAAAGCTTCTAATTTTTACAGGAAGGAAGCCCTGCGGTCGGGGTCGGTTTTTGTTCTACCTGTTACTCATTTGACAGGATAGCAACGTTTGCATGTTTTAAAAAACCCCTGATTTGTTACTCATACGGCCCTGCTTCCATCGAGAAACGCCCTGACAGTTTTTGCCATTTTCCCCCTGCCTATGGGCTTGATAAGAATACAGTCGGCTCCGTATTCCTTTTCAGGATAGCCATCTCCAAACCCTGTACATAAAATTACCGGAATATCGGGGCGAATCTTTTTTATTTTGGAAATAAGTTTTGGCCCGTTCATCTCCGGCATTGTCATGTCTGTTATCACTATATCAAAGCCGTACGGTTCCTTGATAAAAGCCTCCAGGGCACTGCTACTGCGAGTTTTCGGTGTAACCTTGTAACCGAGAGCCTCAAGGCTCTTTTGCTGCATTTCAACTATAAAAACCTCGTCATCCACAAAAAGCACGCGTTCATTCCCCCCGGGAAGCCATGGGTCTGTTTTTTCATGAATTTCACCGCCCAGCTCATCGCTGTTAACAGGAAGATAGACGTGGAATCTGCTTCCCTCGCCCGGCCGGCTTTCCACAGAAATTCCGCCCTTATGGCTCCTTACAATACCGTGAACTATTGAAAGCCCCAGCCCTGTTCCAACACCTTTTTCTCTGGTTGTAAAGTACGGCTCAAAAATCCTGTCCACGTCTTTTTCCGAAATGCCCATGCCTGTATCACTTACAGTAATCCTGACATAATCTCCCGGCACGAGGTTTGAGACAAATCTGCAGCCTTCCTCGTCGAGCCTCACAGGCTGCACACTTACTTCAACCACCCCTGTTTCCTTTGTGCACTCATCAATGGCATGCTTTGCGTTGGTGGCAAGGTTTACGATAACCTGATGAATCTGTGTGGGATCGGCAACCACAATGGGCTGCTCACGAGTCAAAATATTTTCATTTACCTCTATATATGCAGGAAAGGTAGAGCGAAGCATTTTCAGAACTTCCTTTACCAGCGGAACAATCGGAACAGGGCTAAACTCGGCTTCCCCCCGCCTGGATAGCGTCAAAATCTGCTTTACCAGATCCCGTGCCCTGTTGCCCGCCTCCAGAACCCTTGAAAGATTCGTGTGCAGATCAGTCCCCTTTTCTGCTTCCCGGGCGGAAAGCTCGGTATATCCTATTACCGCGGAAAGAATATTATTGAAATCATGTGCAATGCCTCCGGCAAGGGTTCCGATGGCTTCCATCTTCTGAGCCTGCCGGAGTTGGGCCTCGAGTTCCTCCTTTTCCCTCAGGGCTTTTTTTCGTTCTGTTACATCCCTGGCAATACCCTTAAATCCCAACGGGTGTCCCTGCTCGTCGGTGATAAGGGTCACTGATGTCTCCACCCAGCACACTGCCCCGTCTTTACGTATCAATTGCCAGTCAAAGGCCTTGCAGGGATTTCCTGTACGATAGACCCAGTTAAAAGTTTCATAAACTTTTTCGGCATTTTCCCCGTCCATGTACTGCCGGTTGTTCATACCCAGCAGCTCGTCTCTGGTATATCCCAGAATCCGGCACATTGAATCGTTGAAAAAAGTAAGGTTTCCCGCAAGATTAACTTCAAAGTAGCCGTCTTCTATGGTCTCAAGAACAGTGCGGTATTTTTCCTCGCTTTTGCGCAAGGCCTGTTCCATTTCCATTCGGGCCGCTTCCTCACGGCTCCGCAATTTTTTTTCCAGTTGTTTTAAATTATCATTTTCTTTTTCCAGGGCCATTAGCCTGTCTTCTAATTCGGAATAGGAATTCTTTGCCATTATCTCCCCGTTATTATCTGATTTTGAAAAACCCGGTAAAACAAGAACCCCTTCAGGTAAATAAACAGGTTAACATCAAAATTTCTGACCCTCTATGCCCCTGCCTGCAAAACCAATTGTAAATTCACCTTATTGTAATTTGAAACCATTGTCAACTCGTGCTATACAAAATATCAGCCCCCGGATTAAATCCCCGGGCATGTTAAAATATGAAAAAGACCTTCTTAATGATACATATAAAAAATGACCTGGCAATCCCGGAAAATGAACTCGGATTTACCGCATCCGGTGCCGGCGGCCCGGGCGGCCAGCATGTCAATAAAACCAGTACGCGGGTAACACTGTGGTTTGACGTTGAAAATTCGCCAAGCCTAAACCCCGGGCAAAAAAAACTGATCTCAGAAAAACTCTCAACCCGCATCAATAAAAACGGCATGCTGCACATATCAGCCAGAAAGCACAGAAGCCAGGCAGCCAACAGGCAGTTAACCGTTGAAAGATTTGCCCTGCTGATACGTGAGGCTCTGGAAAAAGCCCCTGAGCGCAAAAAAACCCGGGTGCCCAGGCGCGCCAAAAAATACCGTCTCGAAGAAAAAAGACACACAAGCCGTAAAAAACAATGGCGCTCTAAGATTAAACCCGGGGAAAACGAGTGATTTGGGGAAGCTTTAAAGGTCGGGGGCAGTTTTTTTGCTCCTGACCCCGACCTTGGGCTTCCTTGGGAGTCGATTACTGGCGGCAAAGTAAAAAGTCGGTTTTCAGATGGCGCCATCAATATTTGGGTTGACAATATTTAATATTAATTATAGCGGATAGACAGGCAGGTCAGCGGACGGCAATGATGCCGCTGTGACGGGGTCAGGCTGATGCTCATTTTGCATTGGGATGCATCTTAAAGCCGGGTTACAACTCCGGTAATCACGCCTCTTTCCAAGCCTCGATCCGCCGGATTAAAGGCCCCGCCCTCCGCCGTTTGCACAACCCACCAAAAAGCAAAGGAGGAGGTTTTATGAGTTCATTAATTCTGGTTGTTCTTATGCTGGCGGGATTTGTCATAGCCTACCACACCTACGGCAGATTCCTGGGAGGCAAAATTTTTCAGCTGGCCGCAGACAGAGTCTGCCCTTCCCACGAGTTAAGAGACGACCTGGATTTTGTACCCACCAACAGGCATGTCCTGTTCGGTCACCATTTCACTTCAATTGCCGGACTCGGGCCGATACTCGGCCCGGCGATTGCGGTAATATGGGGATGGGTGCCCGCGGTGCTCTGGGTATTTTTAGGCTCCATATTCATGGGAGCTGTGCACGATTTCGGCGCCCTTATTATTTCGCTTCGAAACAACGGCCGCTCGATTGGAGATATCTCCGGAGATCTTGTCAGTCCAAGAGTCAGAATCCTTTTCCTGTTGATTATTTTCTTTCTTCTTTTAATCGTCATTGCTGTTTTTGCCCTGATTATAGCCATACTGTTTAACATGTATCCCGAGGCGGTGATACCTGTCTGGATCGAGGTGCCTATTGCGGTCTGGCTGGGATACATGGTGTACAAGAAAGGCGCCAGCCACGTTACACTCGGGATTGTAGCGGTAATCCTGCTTTATCTGTTTGTTGTTGTCGGCACATTTTTGCCGGTGGATCTTACAGCACTGGGATTGAGCGGTAACGGCGCTCTGATTACCTGGATGGTTATTCTGTTTATCTATGCCTTTATTGCTTCAAGACTGCCTGTAAATGTGCTTTTACAGCCCAGGGATTATATAAACTCCCATCAGATGTTCGTTGCGTTTGCCCTTTTGGCTTTAGGCGTGATTATAGCTAGGCCTGAAATTGTGGCACCAGCTTATCAGGCTTCCCCGGAAGGGGCTCCTCCCATCTGGCCCTTTCTGTTTGTTGTAATCGCATGCGGGGCTATTTCGGGATTCCATTCCATTGTCAGCTCCGGGACATCATCAAAACAATGCTATTCCGAAGATGACGCAAGGTTCATCGGCTATGGCGCCATGCTAACGGAAGGGGCTCTCTCCACGTTTGTCATCGTGGCCTGCATTGCCGGGGTCGGGATAGGAATGACCGTCGGGGGCAGCACCTTTACAGGTGTAGAAGCCTTTAGCCACCATTATACATCCTGGGCGGCGGCAAACGGACTCGGGGCCAAAATTGACGCATTTGTCCAGGGTGCTGCCAATATGGTCGGCTCCTACGGTATCCCCAAAAGTATTACAGTTACCATAATGGGTGTTTTTCTTGTATCTTTTGCCGCAACCACCCTGGATACAGCAACCCGCCTGCAGAGATACATCGTGGGTGAACTGGGCAGAGCCATTAAACTGCCCCAGATAGGAGAACCCACTGTTGCCACGCTGATAGCTGTTATCACTGCCTTTATACTTGCATTCTACAACGGATCCGGCAAGGGTGCCTTAACTCTGTGGCCTCTGTTCGGTGCTGCCAATCAGCTGCTTGCCGGCCTTGCGCTTCTGATCATTACTATCTACCTGGTGCGCAAAAAGGTGCCGAGCTTTTATGCCGCCATACCAATGGTATTCATGATTATAATGACAGGCTGGGCCATGATAATAAACCTGCAGAACTTCTATAACAGTGCCAACTGGCTGCTTTTCTTCATAGGCGGCTGCATCATGATCCTGGAAATCTGGATGATTATAGAAGCCGCCATCTACTTTAAGCAGCCGTTTGCTCCTTCGGCTGAAAAGGTGACCTAGTTATAATTCCGGCGGGCTGATTGATATAAAACACAAACCCGGGACCGGCCTTTCTCCTCTATCCGGTCCCGGGTTTAAAGCAAAACAACTATATATAAGGCGGGACAGCGCAGCAATGGACATAAGACTCTCGCCAGGGGCCGCAAAATACCTTGCGGCAAAAAAAGCATCAGATGTTACCATATACCTTGTGGACATCGAGACGACCGGAAGTATCGGTGCGGTTAGAGAGGTCGGTGTCAGCCTTGAGCCGCCGAAACGTCCTGAAAACTTCCGATATGAGAGGGTTGATGGCTTTGACATATACGTGGCCCGGGAATTGAGAATCACCGGCCCCGTTATAATCAAAAAGCAGGGACTCTGGAAGCTGTCCTGGCTTTGCGCGGACGGGCTTCAAATCCCCATCTGATCCCTGGGCTGGAATCGGATACCGCAATAAATCAATCATTGCGCAAAAGGATCGATGGATCAACTCTACGCACAGATTCCGTACCGGTGAGAACCATGCTCTGAACAAGCTCCTGACGTATCTGTGAAATGTAGGTGGCGACTCCGTCTTTGCCTCCGCCAAGAACTGCAACTGAAAACGGCCGCCCGATCATTACTGCATCTGCTCCCAGTGCCAGCATTCGCAAAACATCGCCCCCGCTTCTCACCCCTCCGTCTGCCAGCACAACTGCTTGACCACGGAGCGCTGCGGCCACCCCCGGCAGCACCCTTGCTGTTCCGGGCACACCGTCAAGCACCCTTCCCCCGTGATTTGAGACAACAATACCCGCTGCACCTGCATCCACGCACATCTTTGCTTCATCAGGAGTCATTATTCCCTTTACCAAAAATTTCGCCGGTACCTTCCCGATAATTTCGGCCAGTCTGGCTGCCGGCTTCGGTGATACCGGTCGCCCCATTTTGGCCAGGGTTACCAGCCCTGCTGCATCCACATCCATTCCGATCACAGTGGCTCCTGCTGCCAATGCCTTGTCAATTTTGGCAAACAACTCCTTGTCTTCCCACGGCTTGATAAAAGGGATTCCACGTCCGTCGAGTGCCTTTACAGCGGCAAACCCGCTTTCATGGATAAAATCCGGGACCCCGTCTCCGGTACATCCAATGATTCCGGCATCCGCACACGCAGAAAGCTTGGCAGAAATATAGTCTTCTTCCTCCATGCCGCCGCCCATATTAAAAGACACCCCGCCTATGGGAGCTGCAAGTACAGGCATGGAGAAATCAAAACCCAGAAGATTAAGGCTCAGCTCCGGCTCCCTGACATCGTGCAGACACCGCATGTTAAATTTTATTTCAGATAAGGCACGGATATTGTCCCTGAAGCCGGCCCCTGTGCCCAGTCCCCCCATTCCGGGCACTTCTCCTGCACACGCCCTGCCGTCGCACACCGGGCATACACGGCAGTAACCTTTCATAAGACTGCGGGCTCTTTCGCGTATCTCCTTCATTGTCTCTTTCCTTTGTCTATAAAGATATTATGCCGGCAAAAAAATTTTTCAATTAACCCGACCCTGGACTTCCTTGGAAGTTTTTATCTAAGAGGCCTGGCTTTCCTGCCCTGCACCAGACGATTTACACCAAAAAACAAAGATAAAAGCAGGGTTTCTAGTGCAAAGGAAACAAAAAAAGCAATCCCCACACCCCATGCCACGGCTGCCGGTGTGAGAAGTACCGTATATGAATACTGGGAAAATGTCTCTTCAAGGATTTCATTATTGTGGGAAAATACAATATGGAAGGCGGACTTATACCAGGGGCCTGCAACAGCCTCCTGTTCCTTTAGAAGCATCTGCCAGCGCCTGTAGATCTTCTCCACGCTTTTGGCATCGTCTTTGAAAACCGGATCATTGCTGTTTTCATAATAGCTGATCAGGGCTCCGATATTGCCCTGGAAATATTTATCCGCGGTATCCTGAAATCCGGCAAGATTTTTTTCCGCTTCGCTGAGATGTGCATTCACACGCTTCTGATACTGATCCATGAAACCGGGGAACTGGACTCCCGCCAGAAGAACGCAAACAAAAACAACAATTCGCAAATATCCTCTGGCCATGGCCCCTCCTGTTTTTCAAAATACAGATCTATAGTCTGTCACAGGGAATATCTCCCAGGACTTCTTCGAGCTCTTGATCAATGGAATCTGCCAGCTCTTCGAGTGAAAATCCAGCGCCGCATCCACGGCAGCGCAAAAAAAATCTGGTTCAAGTACGCACAAGGCGCAGCCGCCCTGTATTGCAGTCGGGACATCCGATATTCTGAAACGGTTTTAAATATCTCATCTTTTCATCATTCAGCCATTTTTCGATTTACTTGCTTGACAAAATCACTCTTTGTATTCATTTATTATAACAGTAAATCAGATTTCACACAACAACTCCCGGCATC
>CAZVFQ010000040.1:0-24315 GCA_964626455.1 uncultured Desulfobacteraceae bacterium
ATAAAAGCCCCGATGCCCAACTACTGGACATCGGGGCTTTTTTGTGACATGATGGCTTCATAAAAAGCTTCCTTCCTGTAAAAACATCAGGCGATGCAGGAAGCTTTTTACGAACCCGCAATTCATTCAGTATCTGTATGGTTTGGTTGTCCCATGCGATTTAAAAGTCTAAAGACCGGTATTTTAATAAATGTGGCGTTTTTGCTGTTTGTTGCAATCGCGCTGACCGATCTGGTTCTTTTGCAGATTACTGAACAGAGGATGGTGGAACAACGAATCGGGTTTGCAAAAAAAAGTATTCCGGTCCTTGCAGACAAAGACGATAAGGACGGCCAAAATGCCGGGGCTTTTTTCCGGGTTGGAGAAAAAGATCTTGTTCTTGCTGCGCTTATAACCAGCCAGGGCCGGGAATCTGAGTTTCTAAATGATCTGCCTGAATCCCTGGCAGACGAAGTTTACAAGTTTCATGATCTCACCCTTAGGGGCGAGGGCGCACGAACCCGGCTTAAAGGAACAATCTGGGGGATTTTCTGGCCGCGCAGCCGTTATGCAGTAATATCCGAGCCGCTGTCGGATTTAAGAGGAGCTGTCACCGCAGTTGTTCCCCTGGCTCCCGTTTATAACACAATGCGCGATGTCCAGCAGATGGCCGTGTTCTATCTTGTCATAAACCTGCTTCTGCTGCTTTCATTTGGCGGCTGGAGTCTTTCCCGAATGCTTACCAGGCCGATAAACCGCTTGATTCGCATTACTGATGAATACAGAGCCAATGAAGCCTATGATATGTTTCCTGAAAGACAGGATGATGAATTCAGCAGGCTTTCGGGAGCTCTTAACCAGATGCTCAGACGGATAGAGGCGGACCGTGATGAACTGCGCTCTTCTCTGGATTCCCTTGAGGAGTCTAACCGGCAGCTTTTGACTGCCCAAAAAGAAGTTGTGCGGGCGGAAAAACTGGCATCCACGGGCCGGCTGTCTGCGGGTCTTGCCCATGAGATCGGCAATCCCATAGGTATTGTGCTCGGCTACCTTGGGTTGTTGAAATCCCATTTCGCTTCCGCTGATGACAGTGCTGCCATGGATTATATCGAACGCGCAGAGGCCGAGATTCAGCGCGTCAATACAATTATACGCCAGCTTCTGGATTTTTCCAGAAGCCGGCCCGCGGATTTTGCAGTTCTTTCGGTTCACGAATTGGTTGAATATACTGGAAAAATGCTTGCTCAGCAGCCTTTGTTTGCAGGTATTTGTATAAAATTTCAGCTTGAGGCTGAAGATGACGGCGTCTACGGTGATTATGATCAGCTCCACCAGGTTATGGTCAACCTTATGATCAATGCGGCAGACTCCATAAAACAGTCTGAAAACGACGGCAACGGACTTATCAGACTTGTCTCTTGCAACATTGGTTATCCGGAATGCAAGTCCAATTCTGATTCAATCCGCCTGCTTGAATTAAAGGTGATCGACAATGGCACAGGCATAGATGAAAGCCACCTTGATAAGATTTTTGATCCGTTTTTTACAACCAAGGAAATCGGAAAAGGCACGGGACTTGGGCTTTCGGTAAGTTATATGATAATAGAGCAGATGGGAGGAGAAATTGATGTAAATCTTCCCGAAGACGGGGGAACCGAGATCATTATAAAGCTGCCGGTTGCGGAAAGCAGCCCTGAAAACGGCAATAATAAGCCGGGATATGAAGAAAATTATCAAAACGGAAGCGCCCAATGAAGCAAGAGCCCTGCAGCCAAGGAAACAAAAAGATTCTGGTCGTAGATGACGAGTCAAATATGCGCCACATGCTCAATCTGTTGTTCTCTGATGCCGGCTACCAGGTGGAGACTGCCCAAGACGGTTCGGCTGCGCTGGAAAAGGTCGGTGAAAATCATTATCATTATATTTTTTGCGATATAAAGATGCCCAACATGGACGGCATGGAGTTTCTTGAGGCAGCAGCCGGATATTTGACGACAACGAGTGTGATCATGATGTCTGCCTACGGCACAATTGATGTCGCTGTAGAGGCCATGAAAAAGGGGGCTTATGATTATATCTCAAAGCCCTTTAAGCCGGATGAGGCATTGCTGGTTTTAAGAAAGGCCGAGGAACGCGAAAGCCTGAAGAGCGAAAACATAGAGTTAAAAAATCGCCTTGAAAATATTGAGCACTCCAACCGGTTCGGAAGCATGATTGCAGAGAGTAAAAGCATGCAGGACGTCTTCAGGCTTGCACGCAAGGTGGCCCGCTACGATACCACTGTGCTGGTAACAGGAGAGAGCGGAACCGGCAAGGAGTTGATAGCCCGGGGAATTCATTTCGAAAGCAAGCGTTGGCAAAAGCCTATCATTCCGGTCAATTGTGGCGGAATTCCTGAAAATCTGCTGGAAAGTGAACTTTTCGGACATAAAAAGGGGGCTTTTACAGGAGCGGACCGGGATTACGGAGGTCTTTTTGAAGCAGCGGCAGGCGGCACCTTATTTCTCGACGAGATCGGGGATCTGCCGTTTTCATTGCAGGTAAAACTGTTAAGGGTGCTTCAGGACAATGAAATACGGCCGGTGGGCACCGCCATTTCAAAAAAGGTAGATGTCAGAATAATTGCAGCCACTTCAAAGGATCTGGCAGATGAGGCGGAAAAGGGCAATTTCCGGGAAGATCTGTTTTATCGCTTAAATGTCATGCCCATCCATCTTCCGCGCCTTGCCGAGAGAACCGAGGATATACCGCTTCTTTGCCGTTTCTTTATAGAGCGCTACAGCACCAGATTTAAAAAAAATATAAAGGGGATTTCGCAGGAGGCCATGTCAATGTTCATGGAGCATACCTGGCCCGGAAACGTACGCGAGCTGGAAAATTTCATTGAGCGCGCTGTAATTCTTGCAGACGAGCAGGAACTGGATGCGGGCTTGTTTTCATCGCTGAGTCAGGCAGGAGAGGCCCGCCAGAATGGAATTGACGATATAATATCAGGGTATTCCATAAAATCAGGCAGACAGGCCCTTGAAAAGGTCCTTATAAGAAAGGCTCTTGCAGCTACCGGTGGAAACCGTACCAGAGCAGCCCGCCTTCTGGAGATAAGCCATCCTTCTCTTTTGAGTAAAATAAAGGGCTACGGGCTTGAATAGCAGGTTATTTGCCCTTGTTGATTCTTTCGCGCAGCTTGCCGGAACATTTAAATGTTACCACTTTCCTGGCATTTAGAAGAAGGTCTTCGCCGGTTGCCGGATTGCGGCCGCGTCTTGTGTTTTTCTGCTTTATGCAGAATTTCCCAAAGCCGGATACAAGAACATCTTCATCGTTTTCCAGGCTTCGTTTAATGATTTCCAAAAGGGACTCCACGATTTCTACCGATTTTTTTTTGGTAAACCCTAACTCGTTGACCTGTTCGATGATTTTATTTTTTGTTAAAGCCATTATGCCTCCTGATCCGGCGTTTGTTTAATGTGGCAATCAGATTCTTCCTGTTGTTCTTCGGCTGCGGGTTTTGTTTCCCGGGCCGGTTCTGTCTCTGTTACAGGGTAATACTTTTTTACGGTTTTTAAGATACTGTCTATCCGGCTTGAAATTGCTTCGATTTCGTTTTTTATTTCAGCGGCATCCGGTTGTTTCATAAAAAAAATTGGTTTCCGCATCCGGGTTAAAAGTTTTCCGCAAAACCACGGTCGTTAATAAACAATTACGCAGAGTTTTTCAAGATTAAATGATCATGTTTTTATTATAAATAAATCGATATAAATAATATGTCAAGATGTTATAGATATTTTTGACAAATTCCGGGAGAATTTGATTTTTCCGGCATAAATTTTTATATTACGATATTTGTAATATGCTATCGATGGCGTGCACGGTGGCCGATTGCCGGTGGATTTGAGTACGGCTGAAATAAAAAGGGTTTCAGTTCACAGACGTCTGAAACCCGGAAAAGAATTTCTGGAGCCGACGAGCGGAATCGAACCGCTGACCTGCTCATTACGAGTGAGCTGCTCTGCCTGCTGAGCTACGTCGGCAAAACGGTTTGAATTGTTATCATGGAAAAGTCGCCGTAGTCAAGCCGTTTCTCGCCAATTCCGGCCATGTTGATGCTGCGGAACTTTGAATCAGGAAGTTGAAAATAAATATGAAAGAATATAAATCCTTATTTTTTAACACGCAAACACAGGACACAAGCCCGATTCATACGGTATGCGAAATGCTGGAACAGGGTGCCGGCAGGGTTTCGTGCACAGGAGCAGCGGGAGCAGAAAAGGCTTACATGCTGTCTTGTATGAGCCGTCGGCTCGGGCGGCCTTTATTTGTAGTGGTCTCAGGGATAAGCGAAGGTGAAAGCCTTGTTCAGGATCTGGATTTTTTTTCCGGAACCGATGACACACCATCTGTATACCTGTTTCCTCCCTACAATATTTTACCGTTTAAAAGGATTGCCTATCACAACGAGACAGCAGCCAGACGCATCAGAATATTGTATCAGATGGCAGTGGGCGGCGATCTTCCCGCGATAGTGGTTGCTCCTGTTGAAACTCTTCTTCAGAAAATTATCCCGCGCCACGAGCTGTGCGATTATGCCGAACTGCTAATGGTAAACGAGGATGCAGACCGCGACAGGCTTGTTGGCAAGCTTAATGCGGGCGGATACGCTCATGCAGCCATGGTGGAAGAGCCTGGAGAATACAGCATTCGCGGTGGCATTCTGGATATATTCTCTCCAATGTATGACGAGCCCCTGCGCATAGAGTTTTTTGGTGATACTGTGGAATCGATACGTTTTTTTTCTGCGGCAACCCAGAGAAAGACAAGTTCTGTGCGTGAAGCAGTGGTTTTGCCGGCAAAGGAAGCGATTTTATACAGACACCAGGTAAGCGATGTTATCGATCGGGCCAGAGCCCAGAGGATCAGTGCAGGCCTGGGGCGGGTCGCAGAGGACGATTTTGTAGAAAGGCTGCGCAGTGAAGGCGTGTTTGCAGGTATTGAGAGCCTGCTGCCGCTTATTTATCCGCAACCGGATACTGTGTTTGATTATCTGTCCGGACGCACATTGATGGTTGAATATGATGCCCCGAAGGTTGAAAAGGCCGCCGGCAAAAAGGAGGATCTTGCAGTGCAAAATTATGTCTCGGCCTGCAGTGACAACCGCATGTGCGTGCCTTCCGAACATATTTATCAGGACTGGCAAACCGCGAAAACCATGCTCAAATCACGGCAGTGCCTCAGTTTTTATCCGGTGGGAGTCGGTTTGACAAAAAACACGGACTCGCCGGATGAAAAGGTTTTTGAACTCGGGGTAAAGGACAACTCAGATATTGAAAACACCCTTCTTGCGGAAAAAAGGGAGGATCAGATTTTAAAGCCCCTGGTAGACTGGGTGGAGGACAGCCAGGCAAGCGGATGCGCAACTCTTATGGTTTGCAGGAGCAAGGCCCAGGCAGAAAGGCTGCTGGACCTTACAGAAGACTATGGCATAAGCCCTGAAATAATTAATTCATTTTCAGAAATACAGCTTTCCGAGAGGGGCTCGGCAATATGTATAGGAAGACTTTCAGGCGGCTTTGTCTGGCCGGCACACCGGCTTGCCGTAATCACGGACAGGGAGATCTTCGGCACCCGGGTCAAACAGAGGCGCCGGAGGGAAAACCGCCAGTCTGTGCAAACCGCACTGCTTGATTTCGCGGATCTTAACGCCGGCGACCTTGTTGTTCATGTGGATCACGGCATAGGCCGCTATCTGGGGCTGGAAAAAATAACCGTGGAGGGGATCACGAGCGATTTTCTGGTGCTTGAATACCGTGGCGGGGATAAACTGTTTCTGCCTGTTGACCGAATGAACATGGTGCAGAAATACATGGGTATTGACGGTGCAACCCCTGTTATCGACCGGCTTGGCGGCGTTTCATGGGGCAAGGTCAAGGCAAAGGCCAGAAAATCAGTGGAAAAGATCGCGGGCGAGCTTCTTGATTTGTATGCAGAACGCAAAGTCAGAAAAGGGCATGCCTATAGCTCGCCTGACAGTTATTACAAGGACTTTGAGGCAGGTTTTCCCTATGAGGAGACCCCGGACCAACTAAGTGCGATTTCAGAGGTGGCCGAAGACATGGAGTCTTCGGTTCCAATGGACCGGCTGATCTGCGGGGATGTAGGCTACGGCAAGACAGAGGTGGCGTTAAGGGCAGCATTTAAGGCAGTGAATGACGGCAAGCAGGTAGCGGTCCTGGTGCCAACTACGCTTCTGGCAGAGCAGCATTTCCGGACTTTCACGGAGCGCTTTGCGCGTTATCCTGTTAATATCGAAAGTTTAAGCCGGTTTCGCAGCAGAAAAAAACAGAAGCAGATAGTCAAAGAGCTTGGTGAGGGCAGGGTTGATATTATTATCGGGACCCACAGGCTGCTTCAGAAAGATATTGAGTTCAAGGACCTCGGTCTGATAGTCATAGATGAGGAGCAGCGTTTCGGGGTCAGACACAAAGAAAAATTAAAAAAGATGAGAAGCACGGTGGACGTGCTGTCCATGACTGCAACACCCATCCCGAGGACTCTTCATTTGTCGATGCTCGGTGTGCGCGATATAAGTGTGATTACAACGCCACCGGAACTGCGTCAGCCAATCATATCCTATATCAGCGAATTTGATCCGGCTGTAATCGCCGAAGCCGTTAGAAACGAGATGGAGCGTGGAGGGCAGATTTTTTTTGTACACAACAATATTAATACCATATGGAACATGTCCAGGCGGATAAAGGAGATAATACCCCAGGTCCGCCTGGGAGTTGCCCATGGAAGGCTGGCTGAAGAAGAGCTCGAAGAGGTTATGTACCGCTTTATCAACCGCGAAATCGATATGCTGGTCTCAACTACAATTGTCGAATCAGGCCTTGACATTCCAAACGCTAATACAATGGTCATCAACCGTGCCGATCGTATGGGCCTGGCACAGCTATATCAGTTGCGGGGTCGCGTTGGAAGGGCTGACACCCAGGCTTATGCCTACCTGATAGTTCCAAGGGAGGCAGCCATGTCAAGGGATGCACAAAAGCGCCTCAGGGTGGTAATGGAGCACAGCGATCTGGGGGCTGGATTTCAGATCGCGTTAAACGACTTAAAGATACGCGGCGGCGGCTCGGCCCTTGGAGTATCACAGTCCGGCCATATCGCGGCAGTTGGATACGACATGTTTTTAAAGCTCATGGAAGAGGCTGTAAACAGGTTAAAGGGCGAAGATGTGGTAGAAGCCATTGAGCCGGAAATCAATATTCCTGTATCGGTTTATATTCCTGAATCCTATGTACCGGATATTAACCAGCGCATGGCCGCCTACCGGCGGCTGGCCAGGATGCGCGAATTAAAGGAAGTGGCAGATTTTCGTACCGAGCTGGCAGACCGTTACGGCCAGCTTCCGGAAGAAGCGGTAAACCTGCTGCTTAAAATCATGTTAAGAATACTGTCGACAAGAGCCGGGGTAAAACGCCTTGATCTGAGCCATGAAGTTATGTGTATTTCGTTTTCAGAGATGCACCAGAAAAATCCCCGGGGAGTCCTGGCGCTCATTGCAAAAGACCCGGATCTTTACCGTTTTACTCCTGATCATTCACTGTATGTGCGCATGGCAAAGACAGGCGGAATTAACAGGCTGATGAATCAGGCCAAAAAGATATTGATGGAAATCGCAACATATGTTAATAATTAAAAATTTTATATATTGAAAGAAAGAGGTGTTTTTATATGGTCGGTTTTAGCAGGATAAAAGGTTGTCTGGCTCTTGCTGTTGTTTGTTTTATTGTTTTTGTTGTGCCTTTTGGTGCCGGTGCCCGGCAGGTGGTTGACAGGGTTGTTGCCGTTGTAAACGAAGATGTTATCCGTTTGAAGGAATTGGAAAAGGCCCTTGAGCCGGTAAGGAAGCAATTGGAATCCCGTGGCCTTTCCGAGGATGAAGTTAGCGAAGAGCTTTACAAGGCCCGTGAGCAAATACTCGATGAGATGATAAATCAGAGGCTTGCCGACCAGCAGGTTGAAGAGGCCAATATCAGCATAAGTGAAAGCCATGTGGATAACGCAATTGAAAGTATAAAAGAAAGAAACCGGTATACTGACGCAGATCTTAGACAGGCCTTGCAGATGCAGGGAATGAACATGGAGCAATACCGCGAGGAGATCAGACAGCAGGTGCTTAGAAGCAGGCTGGTAAATCGTAAGATCAAATCCAATATCGTGGTCACAGATGAGGATATCCGCGATTACTACGAGGCCAATCCTGAAGAGTTCGGAGGTGAGGTCAAATATGAACTTCGCAACATTCTTATGCGATATCCGCAGCCAGACAACCCCGGGGCAAAGGAAGAAGTTCTCGGGCGGATGCAGCTCATTGTCGATCAATTAAAAGAAGGTGAATCCTTTGAGCAACTTGCAAGAGATTTTTCAGAAGCTCCAAATGCATCAGAGGGTGGCGAGTTGGGGCAATTCGCCATGCCGGATCTTGCTGAAAACATCAAATCTGCGGTCAAAGATCTGGATAAAGGAGAGTTTTCTACAGTCGTTGAGACCGAACCGGGTTTTCAGATATTTTATGTGGAGGACATGGCCATTAGTACGCCAAAGCCCCTGGAAGAGGTTTCAGATGAAATAAGTGACAAGCTTTATGATCAAATGGTAAATGAAAAATACAGCAGCTGGCTGGAATCATTGCGCAAGGATGCTCATATACGAATAATTCGTTAAAAGGGCGGGCAGTTACATTGTCCTTTGGTCGCTATTTAAAAGCCATACGTGAAAACCGGGGAGTCTCCCTTGAGGAGCTTTCAGGCCGGATCTGCGTGCCCATCGGCCAGTTGCAATTAATCGAGGCTGAAGATTTTGCCGGAATGCCTGAGGATGTCTATGCAAAAGGGATTTTGCGGGCCTATGCTCATGCGGTAGGCGTGGATCCCGAAGATATTATACAACAATTTAAAACAGACAGCAAAGCCCATGCAAAGGCCCTTCGGCGGGAGAAAGAAATATTTGGATCAGGAAAAACAAACCTGCTCAGGATGGGGCTGGCCCTTGGAGCCTTGGCAATGGTAATGGTTATTACCTTGTATGTGGCCAGCCTGGCAAGCAATGCCCATGAGCCCGCAGACACGCAGTTGAACAAGGCGGAGACAGGCCGAAATGAGACGGAAGCCAAGACTTCCCCAATCAAAACGGATAATGCAGAGACCGAACTTTTGAATTCCTCGGATTGGGCGATTGCTGCGGATTCTGAATTGCAGGTGCTTTCAGTTAATGCGGTTTCCGAGACAACTATAAATATAAGTGTTGATGGCCGGGATCCCACAAAATATAAGCTGACCCCCAAAGATTATCTGGAGCTGGCAGCACGGAACAGTTTCCTGATTTCGATCAATGATCCGGCCTCTGTACTGGTTAACTTTAACGGTGAACCCGTAGATATTGCAGGCGAGCCGGGGCAACAGACAGAAATAATTTTGTCGGAAAAACCCGAAGGCAGAAAATGACAAGCCAGCGCAACTACATACTCATTGAAACCATCAAGCGTCTTTTGCGCCGTGATTCCAACCTCAGGCTCAAGAAGATTATAAGCAGGATTCATGCGGCTGATCTTTCAACTGTGTTTCCTGTCCTGTCGGTTTCCCACCGGCGCCGGCTTTTCCGGCTGATTGAAGACCGAGAGCAGCAGGGCGTAATCCTGAGCGAGCTTGACGAGGATATAGTGCTTTCGATTATAGAGGGGCTTGGTATAAACGAGTTGGTCGAAATTCTTGAAGAAATGCCCTCTGACGACGCTGCTGCCTTTATCAAGCTTTTGCCCCAGGAACAGGCCGATGAAGTTCTTGAAAAAATCCGGACAAAAGGGGGCGAGGATGTTGAAAGCCTTCTGAAATATCCGGATGATACTGCAGGCGGAATCATGATTCCGGATTTTATCGCCCTGCACGAAGACATGACAGCCGGCGAGGTCATATCCACTCTGCAGTCCAAGGAGTACAAAGACATTGAAATGCCTTTCTACATCTACGTGGTGGATGAAAATCAGCGTCTGGTTGGAGTATGTTCTTTACGGCAGCTTGTGCTGGTCAAGCCCGGGACGCCGCTTAAAAATTTCATGTCCACAGACGTGATTTCAGTTACAACCGACATGGATCAGGAAGAGGTGGCCAAAATTGTTGCCCGCTACAATTTTCTGGCAGTACCTGTGGTGGACTCAGAACAGCGAATGGTCGGCCTGGTTACCGTGGATGACGTCATAGATGTTTTTCGCGAAGAGGCCACGGAAGATATTTTGAAAATGGCCGGCGTCGGAGAGGAATTTGTTGAAACCAAGTCAGTTTTCCGCAGTATCCGTATCCGGCTGCCCTGGCTGTTTGCAAGCTGCGTTGGGGGCGTAATTGCTATTTTCGTTATAGGATATTTTGAAGCCAGCCTGCAGCAGATCTCCTATCTTGCTGCATTTATTCCGGTGATAATGGGCATGGGCGGAAATGTGGGAATCCAGTCCTCCACCATCGTGGTAAGGGGACTTGCAACAGGGCGTATTCATATACATGATATCTGGCTTGTGGTTGGCAAGGAAATGGCCGTTGGTATTTTGCTGGGATTGATATACGGGCTTCTTCTGGCTGTCCTGGCGCAGGTCCAGTACAGCGTAATTGGTTTCAGCATAGCTGTTTCAGCGGGTATGCTGGTTTCCATGTCCGTTGCTGCACTCATAGGTTCTTTGCTGCCGATGCTTTTTGCCAGAACAGGAGTGGATCCCGCTGTTGCGACCGGTCCGTTTGTGACCTCTGCTATTGATATTGTAGCTGTCTTCTTTTATTTTCAACTTGCCACATTTCTTCTCGGAATATAGAGCATGTCCGGGTTTTCAACACCGGCAATTCTGCTGCGCAGGATAGATCACGGTGATTATGATCTGATAATTGTTTTTCTGACCCTGGAAAAAGGCAAGGTCTCGGTAATTGCAAAAAATGCAAAAAAAAGCCGGAAACGGTTTTCAGGCCTGCTTGAGCCGTTTACTGCACTTGGGCTTGTGTGCGCTCCGAGTCGGTCCGGGTCTATGCCCATCTTAAAGGAAGCCTCCATGCAGTCGCCCTTTGCAGGGATTCGTGCTGATGTATATAAAACCCTTTACGCCGGATACTGGACTGAACTTATAAACGGATGGATGGAGGACTGGAAGCCGCAGCCGAGTATTTACAGGCTTCTTTATGATGCGCTTTACGCGCTTGATATTGATCTGACCGCTCCGGCCGAGATAAGCATTATTTTCCAGGTTCGTTTTTTAAGCATTGCCGGCTACTCGCCTAAACTTGATTCCTGCTGTAAATGCGGGATGCTGCTGGACAGGATTTCCGAAGGCGAGGTGATTTTTGATCTTGAAAAAGGCGGCATTGTGTGCAATGGATGTGCGGCAGGCGAGTCCCGAACACGCCTGCGAATTTCAAAGGGCACTGTTAAACTGCTTTGCTGGATACGTGAAAACGATTTTAAAAGACTTCAGAGGCTGAGGTTTACGCAAAAATCCGTAAAAGAGGCCCAAACTGCTATGGAGTCTTTTATTCCATACTACCTTGGCCGGATGCCCCGCAGTCTGAAGGTTCTTGAGCAGATGCGCAGGCGGTGAGCAAATGCCGGAAGACGCAAGTCATTCAATAAAAGATCGTGTCCGCGGGATTCTCGAAAAATACAGGATCGAAGCCTCCGCGCCCTGCAGAATCGACATGGGTGGAACACTGGATATATCCAGCCTGTTCTATCCTTTGGCGCACCTGGGACCGTGCACGTTTAATATCGCGCTTGATATGCGCACAAGGGTGTCTTTGCATCCTTTCAGACAGGGTTTGATCCGTGCTGAGTCAACCGGGTTTTCCCCGGCCCAGTATCGAATGGACGAGGTGCCTTTTGATCATCCGCTGGGCCTGATGTTTGCCGTTGCTGCTTATTTCGGTATTGACGGCCTTTTAATCAAAACAGAGTCAGAGTCGCCTCCCAGAAGCGCCCTGGGGGGTTCTTCTTCGGCAGCAGTGGCTCTTGTTGCAGCATATTCAGCCCTGCTGGAGGCAGCCGGGATTGATTGTCCGGGCTTTGATACAATACCCTTTCTGGCTCACGGAATAGAAGAAAGCATTGCCGGGGTGCCATGCGGTATGCAGGATCAGCTTGCCGCCGCATACGGTGGAGTCAATGCCTGGCACTGGGAAGAAAAGGCAGGCAGGCCCGGATGGAGAAGACAATCGCTGCTTGAGAGAAAAGACGCGGACAAATTAAATGACAGCATCCTTGTGGCCTACTGCGGCGTGCCCCATGAGTCTGCTGATATAAACGGCATCTGGGTCCGAAGGTTTCTTGCAGGAAAAGATCGAGGCCGCTGGGCCCGGATCGTGGATATTACCCAAAGGTTTGTCAACGCTTTTGCCGAAGGTGATATTGAGACGGCTGCCGCCTATATGAATCATGAGACGGAAATTCGCAGGGACCTGACCCCGCAGGTGGTGGATGAAACCGGGGCCGCCCTTATAGAAGCAGCCGTTGCCCGAAACTGCGGCGCCAGGTTTGCCGGGGCAGGCGGAGGCGGCTGCATCTGGGCCATTGGGCCGGCTGAAGCTATTTCTAAACTGCGCAGAGAATGGACCGCTGTTGCAGGGCAACGTCCGGGGGCGGCAATACTGGAAACAGGAGTGGACACCCAGGGAGTTAGAAAATGTATGTACAGGACGTAATTTTGGCTTTACAGCGTTTCTGGGCCCGCAAGGGCTGCGTGCTGGTTCAGCCTTTTGATCTGGAGGTGGGCGCCGGAACTTTTCATCCAGACACCCTTTTGCGCGCTCTTGGCCCGGAACCGTGGCGGGTCGCATATGCCCAGCCTTCACGCCGGCCCACAGACGGACGCTACGGGGACAACCCTTATCGTCTGCAGCATTATTACCAGTTCCAGGTGATTTTAAAGCCCTCGCCAAACGACGCACAGGACAGGTTTTTAAAGAGCTTGAAAGCCCTCGGGGTCGATCCCATGGATCATGACATCCGGTTCGTGGAAGACGACTGGGAATCCCCGACTCTCGGTGCTTCGGGACTCGGCTGGGAAGTGTGGTTAGACGGTATGGAAATCACACAGTTTACCTATTTCCAGATGGCAGGAAGTATTGAGGTTTATCCGGTTTCAGTGGAGCTTACCTACGGGGTGGAAAGGATCTGCATGTTTCTGCAGGGCGTGGACAACGTGTTTGATCTTAAGTGGAACAAAGATTTTACTTATGGGGATCTTCATCACCAGCAGGAAGTTGAGCAGTCAACTTATAATTTTGAATCCGCAGACGTGAACATGCTGTTTGATTGTTTTGCAAAGTTTGAATCCGAATCCGGTCGCATCGCAAAACAAGATCTTGTTATTCCGGCCTATGAATATTGTCTTAAATGTTCCCATGTATTTAACCTTCTTGATGCCAGGGGCGCGATCAGTGTTACTGAAAGAACCGGCTATATCGCACGCATCCGCAATCTGGCAAGAAAATGTGCCGAGATCTACATAAAACAGCGTCAAACCCTTGGATATCCCATGTTAAAAACCCGGCAGCAAGACCGACAGGCAGAAAAATGAATCCTTTGTTAATTGAAATCGGAACAGAAGAACTTCCGTCAGGATATATTGTTCCCGCTTTAGAGGCGTTTTCTACCAGACTTACCGGGCGCTTGCGCGATCTGCGAATAGAATGCGGGCAGGCACGTATGTACGGGACCCCCAGGCGGCTTGCCGTCTTAATTGAAGACGTGGCGAAAAGACAGCATCCCGCGACAATTCAAATAACGGGTCCTCCCGAGAATGTGGCCTTTGACCGGCAGGGGGAGCCCACGGTAGCCGCCCGCAAGTTTGCTGAAAAATCAGAGGTTTCTGTAAACAAATTGCAGCTTACAGATACTGAAAAAGGACGCTATGTGTGCGTGGAAAAAACAGAGCCCGGCAGATCCACGGCTGCCGTGTTAAGGCAGATTCTTCCGGATTTGATTTCAGCCATCCCGTTTCCCAAAACCATGCGATGGGGCGAGCTTCGCAGCTCCTTTGCAAGGCCGGTGCACTCCATTGCTGCATTGCTTGGAAGCAGGGCAGTGTCCTTTGAATTCGCTGGAATTAAAAGCGGCCGCCGCACTTTCGGCCACAGATTCATGAAGCCCGGCAGGATCCGCCTGGATTCCGCGGATCAGTATCCGGATATACTGGCGGATGCTTATGTGCTGGCAGACATGGATCAGCGGCGCTCTGTTATGTATGAAAGCATGCAGCAGGCAGTAAAAAAGGCCGGCGGTCATATCCTGGAAGATCCGGACCTGGTGGAAATAAACAACAACCTGGTGGAATACCCTGCGGTAGTGATAGGCGGGTTTAACGCCAAGTTTTTGGAACTGCCCCGCGAGATACTGGTCACAGCCATGCGGGAGCACCAGCGTTATTTTGCAGTTGTTGACGAAGAAAACAGGATTATGCCTTATTTTGTATCAATAAACAATACCCGCACAAGGGACATGCGTGTTGTTGCTGCCGGCCATGAAAGGGTGCTTAAAGCAAGACTTGAAGATGCAAGGTTTTTTTATCACACAGATCTTAAAACCAATTCTGATCAACGTGTTCAGTCTTTGAAATCAGTGGTTTTCCAGGCGGAACTCGGCTCGGTGTATGACAAGACCATGCGTATCAGAAAGCTTGCAGAAAAATTGGGCGGTATGCTTGGAGTTGCGGACCGGGATCGCCGGAATGTTGACCGCGCAGCCCTGCTTTGCAAGACTGATCTTGTAAGCCATGTAGTAGACGAGTTTCCAAAACTCCAGGGTGTTATGGGGCGGATATATGCAAACGTCGAAGGAGAGGCCGATGATGTGGCATGGGCCATTGAAGAGCATTACAGGCCGGCCTATTCCGGTGGTCCTTTGCCTGAAACTTTAACGGGCGCTGTGTTAAGCATTGCCGATAAGATTGATACCATTTGCGGGTGCTTTTGTGCAGGCCTGCTGCCCACGGGCGCATCAGACCCGTATGCCTTGCGAAGACAGGGTATCGGAATTATTCTGACAGCCTTTGAAAAAGAACTTGAATTTTCCCTGTCTGAAATTATTCGCCTGGGTCTGGAATTGTTTGGTTTAGAGGGAGAGGAGTTTGATAAAAAGGCTGATGAGGTCTTTGGATTTCTGAAAAACAGGATTGCATACCTGCTCGAAGATTCCGGGGTTTCCAAAGATCTTGCCGCAGCAGCAATTTCGGCATCTGCAGACAAAATTCCGGAAGTGTGGCTCAGGGCCAGAGCCCTTAACAGTCTAAAATCCGCACCAGACTTTGAATCCCTGGCAGCGGCCTTTAAACGCGTGGTAAATATTATCAGAAAGGCGAAACCGGCGGATTTGACCAGTCCGAATGTTGACAAAGACCTGTTTGCCGACCCTGCTGAAAAAGACCTTTTTGAATCTTTTCTCAGGGCCGATGAAAATGTTTCCGCTCATTTGAGCAGGGGCATGGTTGATGAAGCCTTTTCGGAAATAGCAGCCCTTAAGCCGGAAGTGGACGTTTTTTTCGATACAGTACTGGTTATGAGCGAAAATGCGAATATAAGGAAAAACCGCCTGGCCCTTTTAAAGCAGATATCAGACCTGTTTGGAAGGCTGGCGGATTTTTCCAGAATTTCCACATAAAATCTGGCCTGAGTGCCGGTGTTTTAACTGCATGGAGGAAAAATGGCGGGATATGATCCTGAAAAAGACAAGGTTATAAGACAGTGGAAAAATGAGGATACCGGGCTTTTGGTATCCATCAATCAGTATGGCCAAGGAGAGCCGAAGGTTCAGATCGGCCCCAGGATTTTAAAGAAAAAAGACGGCAGTGACAGGGCTCCTGCAAAGGCAGGCCGCCTTAGTATGGAGGATTTGCTGTGGCTGTATGACATCATAGACGAGATAAAAGATGAGCTGGCCGAACATGTAAATCCGCTGGAGTAAAGAACCGCATGAGCCGTGAGCCGGATGAAAGAACGCAGAAGCGGGCCGAATACTTAAGGCAAAGAATTCATTACCATAACTACAGGTATTTTGTGCTTGATGATCCGGAGGTCCCGGATGCTGAATACGACCGGATGATGCAGGAACTGCTCGAGCTCGAAGCCCGCTGCCCGCAGCTTGCCACACAGGACTCCCCCACTGCAAGGGTGGGCTCCCCGCCTTTGGAAAAATTTGAGACCATAGCCCATTCAGTGCCCATGATGAGCCTGGACAAGGGGTTTGATGAACAAGACATTCTTGGATTTGATCAGCGCGTAAAACGAGGGCTGAAGACAGACCGAGACATTCTTTATACAGTTGAGCCCAAGATGGACGGGGTGGCAGTGGAGCTTGTCTACCGGCGCGGCATGCTTGAGACAGCTTCCACCCGGGGCGACGGCTATACAGGAGAGCTTATAACCCCGAACATAAAGACTATACAATCAGTTCCGCTCCGGCTAAATAGTTTGGATGATATCCCTGTTCCCGCTCTGCTTGAGGCAAGGGGCGAGGTGTTTATGGAAACCGCTGACTTTAAAAAGTTAAACCAGTGGCGTATGGAAAACAATTTGCCCCTTTTTGCCAATCCCCGCAATGCTTCTGCTGGTTCACTTCGTCAGCTTGATTCCGCTGTTACTGCCAAAAGACCTTTGCGGATATACGTTTACGGTGTCGGACTTGCAGAGGGCCTTGATTTTTCCTCTCATGCAGAGACTCTCGATATCCTTGAAAAACTGGGGTTTCCGGTAAACCCCCTGGTGCAAAGAAGAATCACGGCGCAGCAGACAGTCCGGTATTACCGCGACCTGGATTCAAAGCGCATTGAGCTTCCCTACGAGATAGACGGAATCGTAATGAAGGTTGACAGTTATGATTACCACAAACAACTCGGGGCCACCTCAAGAAGCCCGCGCTGGGCGATTGCCATAAAATTTGCAGCCCTGCAGGAAAGAACCCGGGTAAAAGACATTGTAGTGCAGGTGGGAAGAACGGGTGCGCTTACCCCGGTTGCTATTCTTGAACCCGTCAATATCGGCGGTGTTACTGTAAGCAGAGCATCTCTTCACAACGAAGATGAGGTGGCAAAAAAGGATGTGCGCATAGGTGATTCCGTGCTTGTTCAGCGTGCCGGAGACGTAATTCCGGAAATTGTAAAAGTGATCGGGGCCGGGCGCACCGGTGCGCAAAAGCCTTTTAAGATGCCGTTGAAATGTCCTGTGTGCGGCTCTGACGCGGTACGCATCGACGATGAGGCAATAACGAGATGCATAAACAGGGATTGTCCCGCACAACTCAAGGGAAACGTACGGCATTTTGCATCAAAGGGGGGATTTGATATTGACGGTCTGGGTAAAAAACTGATTGATCAGCTCGTTGATAAAAAGATCGTGGCCTCTCTTGCAGATATTTTCAGACTTGATGTTGAGACCCTGCAGGGTCTGGAACGGATGGGGCCTAAATCCGCACAGAATCTGGTGGAAGCAATTTCACAAAGCAGGCGAATTTATTTTTCCAGATTTCTTTATGCACTTGGCATTCGTCATGTCGGGGAATATGTGGCCAGACTGCTTGCATCCTGTTACGAAACAGTTGATGAGCTGGCGGCAGCAGACCGCGGTGAGCTTGAAGCAATAGAAGGCCTCGGGCCGGTTGTGGCCGGAAGTATTGCAGAGTTTTTCCGGAGAAAGGAAAATCTGGAAACAATCAGGACGCTTCAGGAGCTGGGTGTTCAGGTAATATCCGAGAAGAAAGCCGAGACACCACAGCCTTTAAAAGACAAGACCTTTGTCCTTACAGGGAGCCTTTCATCCATGACCCGAAGCGCGGCAAAGGAAAAAATAGAAGCAGCCGGCGGCAGGGTATCGGGTTCTGTGAGCAGCAGGACAGATTATGTGGTCGCAGGCGATTCACCCGGCTCCAAGATAGATAAGGCAAAGGCCCTTGGAGTGACGGTATTGGATGAAAACGGATTTGCAAAATTGTTAAGCAATGCAGGTGCGGGTGGTTTGGGCAGTGGTTGAAGATCCGTCTATGATGAATTAATATTTTTATAAGTCATTGATATACAGCATACATAGGAATTTTGTGCTTGTATGATTAAACTGCCGCTGCCCCCAAAGACGGACCGGAAGAAAGGAGTGATAGGAAATGGCGGGAAAAAAGGCTGTGCGTGCAATTATCAGCGGAAGAGTACAGGGTGTAAATTATCGGATGGCGACTTCAATGGCCGCTGATCGCTACGGGGTCGCCGGCTGGGTGAGAAATGTGCCGGACGGTACGGTTGAAGCTTATTTTGAGGGAGATGTCGAAAGTGTTGATTCAATGCTCGACTGGTGCCGCAAGGGCCCGCCCGCTGCTTCGGTAGCCGACGTAAAGATCCGGGAGGAAGAATATACCGGCACATACAGTGACTTCACAGTAAGGTACACTTAGCAATAAATCCGAAATCTTTGTTGTTCAGGATTTGTTTTGATATTCGTGGATCGGATTTCGAATTTATAAAAAAAGGGCGGCAGTATTTTTGCCACCCTTTTTAATTTTGCTGTCGCAAGTGGAATGAAAGCTGTTAGATGGTTTCGCGCAGCTGCTTGCCCGGCTTGAACTTGACCACGTTGCGGGCCTTGATCTTGATCGGCGCGCCGGTCTGCGGATTTCTGCCGGTTCTGGCCTTGCGGCGGACTTTCTGGAATGTGCCGAATCCAACCAGCGTCACTTTGCCGTCTTTTTTCTTAAGCGATTTTACAACTCCGTCCATAAATGAGTTGAGCGCTGCGGTCGCTGCGACCTTGGAAATTCCGGCATCCTTTGCCATTTTTTCGACCAGTTCTGCTTTTGTCATGACTTTTCCCTCCCTTTTTTTTAGGTTTATTCAAAAGCCCTGATTTTATAACAACTTAAAGTAGGTTTTTCGGCTTGTCAATACATAAAATGTGATTTTTACAAATTTTTTGAAAATTTTTTTTTGTTAACCTTGATCTGTAACGGATTTGAATCGGAGCAAAAGCTCAAGATCATGTATCATCATTGTGCGGACCCACAGTAAAATGCATTTGCGCACCATGGGTTAGCCCGGACCGGGGAGGATGGATTTTTGCCTGCTGTTTCAAAAAAGGGCATCGACAAAACGGTTCGGATCAAACGGTTGAAGGTCTTCAACGGACTCACCTACGCCGATGTACGAAATAGGGAGTTTCATGGTGCTGCAGATAGCAACGACTATTCCCCCTTTGGCAGTTCCGTCCAGCTTGGTCAGTACAAGCCCTGTCACTCCAATGCCTTCGTGAAACATTTTTGCCTGGGATACGGCGTTTTGCCCGGTTGTGGCATCAAGTACCAAAAGAACCTCGTGTGGGGCATCAGGAATTTTTTTGGCAATGCTGCGTTTGATTTTTTTTAACTGTTCCATGAGGTTTGTTTTTGTGTGTAGCCTGCCTGCTGTATCAATAATAACCCGGTCTATGCCCCTGGAAATTGCGGCCTCCACCGCATCATAGGCTACTGCGGCGGGATCCGCGTTTTCCCGGTGCGAGACAATCTGGGCGCCTGCGCGTTGAGCCCAGACTTCGAGCTGTTCCACAGCAGCAGCCCGGAAAGTATCAGAGGCGCCTACAATAACGCTCAAGCCCTCTTGCCGGTATCTGTGTGCCAGCTTTCCGATGCTTGTCGTCTTGCCCACGCCGTTTACCCCTATCACCATTACCACATGGGGTTTTTTTTCAGACTGCTTTGGTGTTTCCGTGGGCCTGAAGACTTTTGCTATTTCTTGTTTTAAAAACGTGCGCAGATTCTCGGTATTTGAAATTTCGGATGCATTTTCCTTTATTTTGCGTATAAGCGCTGTGGTTGTTTCAAGGCCGACATCGGCCGTGATAAGGGCTTCTTCAATATCCTCCAGGGCTTCAGGGTCAATTTCGCCTTTCTCGGAGACAGCGTTTTCGAGCCGTTGGGTCAGGGATTTGCGGGTTTTGCCCAGCCCTGTTTTCAGCCTGTCCATCAAACCGGCAGGTTTTGCGGCTGCAACACCGGATTCCGGCACGGTCCGCCGCTGAGGCTCAGGCTCGTGCCCGGCTTCGGGTGCCGCCCCGAACTCCGGCCCCTGGGTCCGTAAATCTGGTTTCTCAAATAGATCCACGTCCCGCTGTAGTTCCGCAGATTGCATTGCCCTGTTTTTTTGTCCGTCCTTTTTCCTTCTACGCCGTATGAGCGCAAAGAGCAGTATTATCAGCAAAACAACAATAACCGCCGGAATGATTTCAGCGGTCCGGTCGTAGTCGGTAAGCCATTGGCGGGAAGTTTCAATCAGATCAGTTAAGAGTTCTGGCATGGCCGGTTCCTTTGCTTTTTCCCGCATTTGCATTTTCTGCGTTGATTTTTACGGCTTCATCTATATTGACTGATATGATTCTTGACACACCGCTTTGCGCCATGGTCACCCCAAAGAGCATATCCGAGAATTCCATTGTTTTCTTGTTGTGCGTGATCATTATTATTTGGGTTTTTTCGCCTATGATTTTCAAAAGCTCATTGAAGCGCTCCACGTTTACATCATCGAGAGGTGCGTCGATTTCATCGAGAAGACAGAAAGCCGCCGGGTTTAAAAGGAATATGGCAAAGATAAACGCAATTGCGGATAAAGCCTTTTCTCCGCCCGATAGCAGACTGAGGCGGCTTACCTTTTTGCCGGGCGGATGGATCATGAGTTCAACGCCGGTCTCAAGTGGCTTGTCAGGACGGGTAAGCTCCAGCCAGGCCGCACCTCCGTTGAAAAGTTTGGGGAAAAGTTCTGAGAACTTTTCATTTATGGATTCAAAGGTATCTGTAAACAGTCTTTTTGTTATCCGGTTGATCCTCTGGATCACGTTTTCCAGGTCTTCTAAGGCCTCCTCAAGGTCTTGTTTGTGGCCGGCCAGAAAATCATAACGATTTTTCCGGGTTTCATAGGCTTCTATAGCCCCAAGGTTGACCTCGCCCATATCGTCTATTTTCTGCCGCAGGGAAGCACGCCTGCTTTCGGTTTTTTCAATTGAAAAGTCATGTGACAAAACCCGGTCCCTGTATTCAGGGCGAATTTTTTCAAAGGAATCAGCATATTTTTCCAGAAACCGGTTTACAAGATTTTCCTGGTTGATGTGCAGGCCTGAAAGGTCTAGTTCAAGCTTATGGATTTTTTCGCGGATTTTTTCAAGCTCGTTCTGGGTCTTGGAAATGCCCGCATCTGTTTCCTGTCTGCGGCTCGATAATTGTTCGAATTCAGACTGCTCTGATTTAAGCCGCTCGCGAAGAGACTGCAGATTCTTTTTTTCTGCTTCCAGGTGTTTTCTTAATTCCTCTGCCTGGTGTGCGGCCTTTTCGGCCTGCTGCTGCTTTTTTTCAATCTCTTTGTGCGTCCGGTCTATTGTGCGCCGGCCTTCGTCCCTGAACTCCTTTAGCCTGTCAACCGTGTTTTTCCTGTTTTCCAGTTCAGCATTATATTTTGTCAGTTGCAGGTTCAGATCATTGCGTCTGCTTTCAAAGTTTCGGATTTTTCCGTCAAGCGCCTCGCTCTTTTGTTGCAACTCGTCAATTTTTTCCTGCACCGCATCCATCTGCTTTGAAATTTCCGACAACGCGGTGTCCTGCTGGGCAAGTTCGCTGCTGATGTCGTCTTTTTCTCCCTGCAGCCGCTGCTGTTCCAATGTTACCACTTCCAGCCGCTGGCCGGCCTGCTTGATTTTTTCCTCGGTTCTGTATGCGGCCTTGTCAGCTTCGATAAGCGCTGCATCGTTTTCATATTTCCTTTCAGTCAGCCCGGCCAGTTGGTTTTCATATTCCCGCACCGCGTTTTCCTGTTCTTCCTGCTGCTGTTTTGCTTGCCTAAGTTTTCTGTCGGACTCCTCCAGTTCCGCGTTTATCTGCCTGATTTCCTGTTTTTTTTCAAGTATTCCTGCCATCTTGTCCGTGCTGCCGCCCACGAGTATTCCTGATGAGGTTACCATATCGCCGTTTTTAGTGGCAATAACGCGGAAATTTGTGTCAGATGCTATTTCAGCAAGGGCGCTTTTAAGATCCCGGGCAACTCCGGCGTCTCCTATAAGGGTTTCAATCACGTTTTCAAATCCCTTTTTTACCCGTATGCGGCTGGAAAGCCGGGCGACTCCGTTGCTGTCTTCATGGTGCCGGACCGCTGTCGTTTCGATGTCCGCGGGTATGAATCCGCTTCTGCCGGCGTTGTTTTTTTTCAGAAAATCAAGGGCGTTTAACCCGGCTGCTCTGTCGCTTACCACAATATACTGCAGGGCTTCTCCCAGCGCGGCTTCGGCTGCTGCCTCATATCCGGCCTCAGGCTCAATGATATCGGCGATGATTTCCAGGCTTGCCTGTTTTCCCCCTTGATCGCCGGATTTCTGCTCCTTCATAACAGCCCGTACACCGTCTTTGTACCATTCGAAATTTGCCTGCATGCGGTTTAAGACATTTAACTTGGATTTCAGCCTGGCGCGTTGATTTGAGAGTTCATTCGCCTCCCTGGTCTGTTCATCAAGCTTTCTGCTTTCAACCTTGATCTGCTCCCTGCAACGGTTTATTTGGTCTGTCAGTGTGTCGCGTATTTCCTGGAGCTCTTTCTGGCGATTTTGGTGCAATATTTGGGTTTCAGAGAGTTCTGCTATGTTTTTTTCTGTTTCAGCCTTTTCGGATCCCACCTGCCTGAGGCGTCGTTTGATGTGATCCCTGCCGGCGGCTGCGCTGTGATAAGTGTTCTGGTATCTGGCTTTGTCTGATGCCAGCTCTGTTTGTCTTTTTTTCTGCTCTGCGAGTTGTTGTTTGAGGGCGTCAAGATTTGTCTTGTCATTGCTTGAGGCAGATTCCTGATCCCTGATTTGTTTTTTTACAGACTGAATCCCGGATTCGAGTTCCCGGATCTTTTCTTCTGCCTGTTCAATCTCGGAGTCGATTTTTCTGCTTTTGGCCTCTGCTTCATCCAGAGATTGTTCCAGGTCTGAAATTTCCTGTTCAAGCTGGTCCTGCCGGTCATTTAAATGGCGGAGTTCTTCTTCAAGCCTGTCTTTTGAGCGCTGGCTTTCGGCTCTTTTTGCCCTGAGCCCTGTAAGCTCTTCTTCCTTGTGCTTGCGGCGGGTATCAATATCTTCCAGTGCTGAGTTTAATTCCCTTAAAGTTTCTTCGCTGACAGTATCTTTTTCCCTGAGCCGGGTGAGAAGCTCTTTGCTTTCCGAGATGCGCTTTGCATAATCCTCATAATAGTAAACTGTTATCAGAAAATCGGTTTCTTTTAACTCCCGTCGGTATTCATTGTACTGCAGGGCTTTTTGGGCCTCGTGGGAAAGGCTCTCAAGCTGGGTTTCTATTTCCTCGAGAATATCTTTTATGCGGGTCAGATTCTGGCGGGTGGCGTTTACCTTTGCAATGGCTTCCTGCCGTCGGTTTTTGTAGCGGACGACTCCGGCGGCCTCTTCGATAAAGCTGCGGCGCTCTTCGGCTGTTGCATCGGTTATGGCTCCTATATTTCCCTGCTGGATAATGGCACAGGACCTTGAGCCCATTCCGTGTCTCAGGAAAATGTCATGGACGTCTTTTAATCGGCATGGCTGTCTGTTTAACAGATATTGGCTTTCTCCGGATCTGTATAAGCGTCTGGTGATCATTATTTCCGAATAGGCGCTTACGGGCGACGGAGCATAATCTGAAATGTCGGCGATGGTAAGGGAGACTTCAGCCATGTTAACAGGCGCCTTTTTGTCGGTGCCTGAAAAAATAACGTCTCCCATGGCTTTACCGCGCAGCTGCCTGACGCTCTGTTCGCCCATGACCCACTTGATCGCATCAATGATGTTGCTTTTCCCGCAGCCGTTGGGCCCCACCACAGCGGAAACACCCGGAGGAAATGAGATGACGCATTTTTCGGCAAATGACTTGAAACCGTAGATTTCCAGTCTTTTTAACTGCATGGAAAAAGCCTTGACTGTACTTGTTAAGTGCGGCAGAAGTTTGTTGTTTTGAATTTCTGGTTATCTAACCTGATTTGCGGTCTGTGTGCAATAGAAAAAATCCGGTTTGCCGGCTATGGAAAGGATATTGAATTGTTTTGGAGCTTGTAAAAAAATATTGGTTTTTATTCGGGCTTGCAGGGGCATTTGCAGCAACCATACTTGATCCCACGGGCGCTGTAGCGGGTCTTGGCGTGGTATTAAAGCAGCATCGCGGCCCGGATGTGGTTATTTTTCTGATTTTTCTGTTTTCGGGAATGCTTCTTGATCCGGGTCTGATTCTATGTATCGTCTGGATGGGCATATCCCAGGCGCTGCCTGTGCTTTC
>CAZVFQ010000040.1:24415-26408 GCA_964626455.1 uncultured Desulfobacteraceae bacterium
GTCTGATTCTATGTATCGTCTGGATGGGCATATCCCAGGCGCTGCCTGTGCTTTCCGGCAACTGGTTAAAGATGGTCTGGACAGGAGGACTGACTGCCTTATTTCATATTATGCTTCTTGGGTGCGCTTTTATTGCGGTTTATTTGTTTTCGGTTCCCCGCGGACGAATGGAGTCAATTATTTTTATGGGAAGTCAGAAAACCCTGCCTCTGTCCATTATTCTGCAGGTAACCCTTTTTCCTCAATACGGACAGGCCCTTATGGTATTGGTGATTCACCATCTGGTTTCGCTTTTTATAGATGGTTTCCTTGTGGGGCGAATGGGGCGAGCAAGACATTGATGCTTAGTTATTCCAGCAGATAGCCCCGGGCCAGGTTCTGGTAGGCTTCGATTTGGCTTTTAACCCAGTTATTGCCGTATCCGAGTTCGCCGGCCATGAGTTTTGCCACTGCGGGAGCGGCTTCCATGCTGGCTTTTGCATCGAGCAGAAGGGCCCGGGTGCGTCTGGCCAGAAAGTCCTCCACGGTTCGCGCCATTTCGTGGCCGACCGCCCATACCACCTCTGCCGCGATGGTGTTTAGTCCCGGGTGCACCTGTTCTTTTAATTCAGGCTGCCGTCGGATCAGATCGTTTATCTCCGCGGCATCGGCTCCGTAGATCGAAAGATTTCCAAATTTTTCCGCATGGTTGTGATATCCGTGAATGTGCAGATCCCGGGTAACGCACTGGCGTTCCTCAAGATGAGCAATAACAGCCGCATTATCAATTGCATCTTCTGCCATTTTTCTGTAAGTGGTCCATTTGCCTCCTGTTACTGTTACCAGCCCGGAGCGGGAAATGTATATGGTGTGATCCCGGGAAACAGCAGCAGTGTTTTCTTCCTCTTTCTGGGTGACCAGCGGGCGCAGGCCTGCAAAAACACTCAGCACGTCAGAGGCTGACGGGTCTTTTTCCAGATATTTTGCCGCATGGGAAAGCAGAAATTCTATTTCGTCTTTAAAAGGCCGGGGTTCTGTAAGGATCTGGTCAACCATGGTGTCGGTTGTGCCCACGATTACCTTGTCATGCCATGGCGTGGCAAACAGGACTCTTCCGTCTGCAGTGTGGGGCACCATGATGGCGGTATCACCGGGCAGAAACGAGTCATCGAGCACCAGGTGAATGCCCTGGCTCGGCAGAATCATCCTGAGGGCATCAGGGTCGTCCATTTTAAGCACTTCGTCCGTGAATACTCCTGTAGCGTTTATAACCCCGCGTGCCTGAATTTCGTATTCCTCCCCGGTTTCTGTGTCCCTGGCAAGCACGCCTGCTGTCATTTGCCCTTTTTTTATCAGTCCTGCGACCTTCATGTAGTTTACAACTGTTGCGGTCTGCCCGGCCGCGGTCTGTGCCATGTTTATGGCAAGTCTCGAGTCGTCGAACTGGCCGTCATAATATATCACACCGCCGCGCAGTCCTTCTGTCTCTACTGTTGGCAGATACTGGCGTGTTTGTTGTTTTGACAGAAATTTGGAATGCCCGAATCCGTGTTTTCCGGCAAGCATGTCGTATATTTTAAGCCCGATGCCGTAAAACGGGCCTTCCCACCAGTCATAGCTCGGTACCACAAAGGGCAGGTTATGGACAAGGTGCGGGGCGTTTCTTTTAAGGCGCCCGCGTTCCTTTAAGGCTTCGAGAACCAGCGAGAGATTTCCCTGCTGAAGGTATCTTACCCCTCCGTGTATGAGCTTTGTACTTCTGCTCGATGTGCCCTTGGCAAAATCGTCCTGTTCAAGCAAAAGCACCTGGTAACCCCTGGAGGCGGCATCAATGGCGCATCCAAGCCCCGTGGCACCGCCGCCCACAATTACAAGATCCCATGGTTTGTCTGCGTGTTTGATCCTGGAGACCATCTCGGTTCTGTTCATAGAAATCCTCATCGCAGTAAAAGTTTTGTATTTTATCAAAGATTTTAAGGCCCGAACGGCACCTTGGCAAACAGAAACTTTGATG
>CAZVFQ010000041.1:0-26078 GCA_964626455.1 uncultured Desulfobacteraceae bacterium
CAGATGGAGTTTTATACTAAATTGGGCGTTACGCCTCCCACCTCGTTACAATAACCCGGGAACTCAGGTTACAAGGCTGGATAATCTATCTTGCCATTCAAGCAGCATTTAGCGGATTAATACTCGATAGTTCTTTTTTAAAATCCTGCTCGGCTTTCCACAAATCTATTGCATGCTGGGCGGACAACCAAAATTCCGGAGAATTTCCAAATAGTCGGGATAGCTTTAACGCCATCAATGGTGAAACAGAACGTTTTTCCCTGAGAAGCTCGTGAATTGTTTGCCGGGATACGCCTAAAGCTCTAGCAAGTGAAGTCGCATTTAAATCATAATCCGGCAAATAATCTTCACGTAGCATTTCGCCAGGATGTGTAGGCTGTATTTCTCGCTTTATTGTATTATTAATCCCCATTGCTTTTCTCCTCAATGGTAATCAGTTATTCCCACATCATACGCATCGCCTTCAAAGAAACGAAAACAAATCCGCCACTGGTCATTTATGGATATTGAGAATTGCCCTTCCCTGTCCCCTTTTAACATATGAAGGCGGTTGCTTGGCGGCACCTTAAGATCATTTATATCTTTAGCATAATCGATATATTCCAGGCGCCTTACGGCTCGTTTAATCAAAACAACAGGCAATCGCTTGGATTTTCCGCTAACATAAATTTTTTGTGTTTCTTTGTCAGCGAATGTTTTTATATTGAATAAGCATTTATAGCTGGTTCGATGTGAATCGGCGTATTTCGATTTGAAAATGAAGGCGTCCTCAACGATTCTTTCAAGTATCACCGGCAAGGATATGGAAGCCGATGAAACCCTGGCCATCGGCCAGCAGGCAGTGGAAGGCGTTGCCAGCGTGGTGGCAAGGGACGCCATATCGGTGGTTCTGGTACAGGCCAACGAAATCTCGCGCGTTTTGGCCAAGCGGCTGTTCAATCATATCGACGCAGACGCGGCAAAGGAGATTGCGGCCGTCGCCTCCACCATTTATTTTTAATAACATCAGAAAGTTATTTATTTCCACGCTATCCAAATATATGGCGGAGGTGTAGGGGGAAATAATCTGCACGTACGGAAAACACCTCACTGTTTTTCACTTCTCGTACCACCGTTTCGTCACTTCAGAGACAAAGCGCCCAAAAAGAGCCACCAAAAAAACGATTATAATGATCGCCGCTATAGGAACGGCAAGCCATAACGCGATTTTGAAGCCGAGGACTATAAGAGGCACCAGGACAAATATGAGGATACCAAGCAGTATGAGAGTACCGCAGCCAACAGAGAAGTCTTTAAAAAACCTTGACTTCCTATACTTTGTTATTTCCTTTGGGGTGAAATCGGTCATTATAAGATCACCAGTGTGATTAAAATGCCATTTTCATCCAAATCCTGAAAATAGCCTTGGCGATTTGTTTATGGAAAACTTCGGCCATTAACAATTGTGTGGCAAGGGCAATTGCACAAAATAATATATTACAGGGAAGAACTCGCTTGAAATTATTAAAAGAAACGTTTTGATAAGGCATATGATCACCAAAGGGCTATCATTGCAAAATTCAAACGAAAGTATTTATCTAAAATTTTTAATCATATGTCAACAATAATGCTCTCGCAAAAAGTCGGATTTTAGATGGCGCCGGAAAAAGTTCAAGATCAAGGCTTGCGCAATTTTGAAGAATGCAGCGTACTTAGCCGTACGTGAAATTCTGAAAAATTGCGCGTAACGCAGATATTGGACTTTTTACGGTGCCATCAACAATGGATTTAATTAAATGCAGGAGTAAGGTAACAAGATACTGGAGACCTGGGTTGCGATAACACTATATTTGATGTGCAAACGGGTATCAAACCCACGTCCATTCTCTGTTTGGGGAAAATATGGAGGATGGGGCCTTGAGGCGTCACAACGTATTGTAAATAAATGGGTTTCAATGTATAATGGAGTCTAAGTCGGATTTGCCGCAAGGCGGCAAGCCCTCCACCATTCACCTCTTGAAATCATTGACAAAATTAAGCAGGTTTGTCCCCTTTTTTAAAAACCCGATATCGATCCCGCCCTGCGTGCTTGGCCTGATACATGGCGATATCGGCATTTTTCAAGAGGGCAGCCTCGTCTGTCCCATCACGGGGATAGAGAGCAATTCCGATACTCGCTGTGACAATCAGTTTATGGCTATTAATGAAAATGGGCTTGCGGAAACTTTCGACGATCTTCTGTGCAGCCCGGCATGCATCGTCTTGGCCCTTCTGATCAGGAAAAATCAGCACAAACTCGTCGCCGCCGAAGCGCGCAACAGTATCACTCTTTCTTAGTGCTTGGCTAAGACGCTCTGTGACTGCTATGAGAAGAAGATCTCCCTTGTCATGGCCCAAAGTATCGTTTACGTCTTTGAAATTGTCGAGGTCAAACATTATAACTGCGACATTGTTTTGACTCCTCTTAGCCTGCGCCATGGCAATACCCAGGCGATCAGAGAAGAGCTTCCGGTTGGGAAGACCTGTTAAGGAATCATGGTAGGCCATCTGCCGGATCGTCTCCTCGGCCTGCTTGCGCTCGGATATGTCGCGGGCAATACTTAGTATGCAGCTTTTACCCTCATAGTCGATTTTGCGGCTGTTTATCTCAACAGCAATTGTGCTGCCGTCTTTGCAGCGGTGAACCGATTCAAACACCAGGGAGCCATGCTTATTAATATCCTGAATTCGTTGCGGCTCTATTTCTGCGTATTCACCGACATCAAGGTCCATGGGCGTCATTAGCAGAAGTTCCTCACGGCTGTAGCCAAGCCTGCTGCAAGCGACCTGGTTTACCTCCAGGAATCGACCTGAGAGGTCGTGGATAAAAGTTGCATCATTGGAACCGTGAAAAATTTCTCTGAATTTTTGCTCGCTTTGCTGCAGCCGGGTTTGCGCGCGGACGCGTTCTGTTATATGGCCGAGCCTTTCCGCCACAGCGTCAATCAATTCCCTTTCTTCTTTAATAAAAGGGCCCTCATAGGCCGGGGGTTTTTCTTCCTGATAAAAAACCTCCACACATCCGGCCACCTCTTTTTGCGAAATGATGTCCTGGGCCTGGCGCCAGGATGTTTCGCGAAAATTTCCGGTTACATAAACGCGATCCTCAAACTTTATTCGCGCACATGCAGCTTCGGGATATTGCCAGGAGGAAGGAAGAAGATTTACGGCGCCCTGAAGGATATCGTCCAGTGAGTTGCCCTGAGCCTCTACGAGCCTGGATATGCCGTAAAGGCATCTCAATTCCTTGTTTCTTTCATTAAGAACCTGAGATTGCTCGTTTAAAAATTCCTCGGCCTGCTTGCGCTCGGATATGTCGCGGATAATCCCGACTGCATGCCATTTGTCCTGGATCTGCACACTGGAAAGGGACAGTTCCATTGAAAATTCTTCTCCGCTTTTCCGCAGGGCTTTTAACTCCAGTGTTTTCCCAACAACATCGCCGCGGCCTGAACGCTGGAATTCCGGAAAGGCCGCTTCATATAACTTTTTATAACGCAAAGGGGCAAGCAGGAAATGAAGGTTCTGCCCGATCGCCTCATCTGAAGTATAGCCAAAAATTTGTTCAGCCGCAGGATTCCAGTAGGAAATCCGTCCTTCGGCATCCATTGTGACAATGGCATCCTGGGCAGACTTGCTGATGGCGCGCACCAGTGACTCGTTTTCCCGTAATCTCCTCACGGAACTGCCATGCAGCCTCCGCCCGATCTCCAGCCCGGCCAGACCCAGGGAGCCGAGCAACAGATGAAAAATTGTCAAAGCCGTTCGCTGATTTGCGGAAGAAGAGGGCTGAGTCTCGTTTTCAGCCAGAATTCTCATGGAATCACTGATCTGATACCAATTCCATACAAAGGAGGCCGCGATAACAACGATCCAGATGATTGCGGCTATGAGCATTAAATGGCCGGCACTCAGTGAGGTTTGCAAAAACCGCTTATTCACTTTCCTCCTCAATCACCTCGCGCACTTTTATCGCCAGATCTTTAATGGAAAAGGGTTTTTGGATATAACGCACGCCTTGTTCCAAAATCCCGTGACGAACGATAACATCGGATGTATATCCGGACATGAAAAGCGTTTTCATATCCGGGTAAAGAGTATTGGCCTGAGCGGTAAAATCACGGCCGTTCATCTCCGGCATGATCACATCGGTTATAATCAGATCGATTGCACCGCCGCTGGATTTGATAAGTGCCAGCGCTTCATGGACTGAATTTGACGCCAGCACCTTGTATCCCAGTTTTTCAAGCATGGCTTTGGTTAAATTCAAAACCAAAACCTCGTCTTCCAAAACCAGTATCGTCTCACCATTTCCAAGCGGGTATTGCTCCTGGTTTTCTCTGACCGAAGCAACGGCCTCCTCGGCATGGCGCGGCAGGTATATCCTAAAGGTTGTGCCTTGTTCCGGTTCACTGTATACATTGATAAAGCCGCTGTTTTGCTTGACAATGCCATAGACCGTAGGAAGGCCCAGTCCGGTGCCCTTGCCGATCTCCTTGGTCGTAAAAAACGGCTCAAACAGATTATCAAAGACTTCCTTTTCCATGCCGTATCCTGTATCGCTTACCGCCAGCATTACGAATTGTCCCGGAACAAAGCCGGTATGACTGTCGCAGTACTGCTCGTCAAATTCGACGTTTTTTGTTTCTATGGTTATCTTGCCGACATCGGAAATTGCATCACGGGCATTTACCACAAGATTTGCAAGTATCTGGTCAAGCTGGGAAAAATCCATCTTTACCAGCCAGAGATTTTGACCGGGTTGCCAGAGCAGGTCGATGTTTTCCCCGATTAGCTGCTGGAGCATCTTGAGCATACTTGCTACGTTGTCGTTTAAGTTCATTACTTCCGGGGAAATGGTCTGCTTTCTGGCAAAACCCAGCAGTTTGCCAACCATCACGGCTGATCTTTTTCCGGCATCAAGGATTTGCAGGGCATTATTATACAACGCATCGGAAGGAGAAAGCTCATCTGTCATCATTTCCGCATAGCCGTTGATGATGGTAAGCATATTGTTAAAGTCATGGGCCACCCCGCCGGCCAGGCGCCCCACGGATTCCAGTTTCTGGGACTGGAGCAGTTGGGATTGCAGGTTTTCCCGCTCCTGTTCGGACTGTTTTAGTTCGGTAATGTCCATCATTGTCACCAGCACCATATTTTTCCCGCGAAACAAGATGGGGGTTGTTGAGACCAGCAAAGTCAGCGTCCGGGTCGTGCCCTCCAGGGAAAAATCGAAGGTTGCCTCGACTTGCAGGTGAGGCCTGCCGTTTTCAAGAGTGTCTACCACCGTGTTACGGATGAGACAATTATTGCAGAATTCCCCGAATCCGCAGCCCTGCGGATCATCGAGGGCATGCAGGCAGCGCAGGGCTTCGCCGCCTCTTAACCCCAGCATCTCCTCTGCCGGCCGTCCGGCAAACTGAGCGGCAAAGCCGTTGATCTGCTGAATACGGCGGTCATGGTCTACCACCATCATGATAAGCGGCGCATTGCGGTAGATGGCTTCGATCAGGGCATGCTGCTCCTCGGCCCGCTTGCGCTCGGTGATGTCCCGGGAGACACCTGTAAATGATACCGGCTGACCCTGATTATCCCTGTGCAACACCGCACTGAGTTCCATCCAAATTAGGTGGCCGTTTTTGTGGCGATGTTGTGCCTCAATTAAAACCCAGTCTGAATTGGTTTCTTCTTTGATAACTTTGTCAAAGACGGCAAGGACCTTCTTTTTTGTTTCTGGCGGATAGATATCATCCAGCTTGGCACCTTTTACCGCCTCTTGAGAAAACCCGAGAATCCTTTCCACCGATTTAGAACAATACGTGAAGGTCATGCTTGATAAATCAAAGATCCAGACAATATCGTTTGACGATTCAACCAGTAAACGATACCTCTCCTCGCTTTTCCGCAACTCCTCTGCCATCTGTTTGCGCCCGGTGACATCGCGAATATTGCATTGCACCAGCCTTGCCTTATCGACCATATAAATATCGGTATAAATTGCCTGCCCCGTCTTTGCCTGCACCGGCGCATCTTTGTAATGAAGTATGCCTTCGTTTTCCAGTGTTTTGGAGATTTCCTGAATGGTCCCGCTATCTTTGGGAAAACCGATATCCATTAACCTTTTTCCGATAAGTTCATCCTGGCCGCGGCCCAGCATCTCAGCAATGGCAGGATTCGCATGGGTTATCTTTCCTTCAGCTTTTTCCAGAAGCACGATCCCGTCATTTGCAGTCTCAAAAAGACGTCTGTAGCGTTCTTCAGATTCTGACAACAAGTTTGCCTGGTGTTTGCGCTCAGTGATGTCTTCTATGGCAAGGAGGATAAGCCGCTTTTTTCCGGATTTTCTTTGAATTTCCCGGGCATTGAGAAGCATGGTGCGCCTGCCGATGTCGGCAAATTCGTGTTCAACCTCATAGTCATCAAGGGTTGTTTTCCTGGGAAGGAGGGTTTCGAGAATTTGTCGCAGTTTGGGGATATTCCACTGTTTGTTGCCCAGGTCATATATAAGCAGCCCCAGGGTCTCTTCAGGCCTTATCTTAAAGGTGTCATAAAAGGAACGACTGGCGGAAATCACCCTTAAGTCATGGTCCAGAACAATCAAGGGCTCACGAACAGCGTTGATGATGCCCTCGGCGTATTCAAAGGCCTCATCATCGGATCTTTTAGAAGCTGCCATTTTTTTGCCCTGTAAATTTTCTTCGGAGGGCGAAGGGGGGTCACCCTTTTCTTTATAATACCTCAAGCTCATCGAGCAACTGGATAATCCTCAATGATTCTGCAACACCCGTGGTTCCTCTCATACTGATTACCACCGCCAGAGTCTCGAGAAATTCATCCCTGGTTGCTCCCTGGTCCAGCGCACCCATGGCCTGGCCGAGCACACAGTTGCGGCATCCGGCCCCAAGGGCCAGGGCCATGGCCATGAGGCGCTTGGTTTTGGTGTCAATGGCTCCGGCCTTATAAGCTTCCTCCATTTGGGCGCCTACCTGCTTTGCTGTTTCAGGCATGGCTTCTAAAAATTTGCCGAGATTTTTCGTGCGGTTTTTATTCAGTTCCACCTGGCTCTCTGACATATCCTTTTCCTCCTTTGTCCGAGATTGAAAACAAACTTCCTGAAACAGGCAGGAAGAGGTCTATAAGCAGATGTTTTTCGGATTACTGATTTTCCTCCATACGGCGTAAACGCTCCGAGACTTCCTGCAGGCTTTCGATTGCATCCCGGAGTCCCTGGCGAACAGCTTCCAGCCCCTCGGCCGGAACACCCTTATCGCCCGGTTTAACACCCTCCTCATACTCCTCCAGATCCTTTTCGTCTTCAACAGGAGGAGCCACTGAGGCCCTTTTTCCAACCAAAGCATCAACAGAGTCCTCCAGGCTCGGGTGCATAACCACCCGGCGGCTGTCGGCAAGGATGATGCGTCTGAGCTCCGGAAATTCAAGGGCTTCGGGTTTTAAAAACACCGGCTCTGCATACAGCAGACTTTGCCCCAACGGAATTACCAGGATATCGCCGCGCATGACCTCGGAGCCCACCTGCCCCCAAAGGGTGAACTGCTCGGATATCACCGCATCGTTATCTATCCTGGCCTCCACCTGCCTTGGACCGTCCACATGTCTGCCGGAGGGAAATTTATACAGAATCTTTTCACCGTAATTTTCACCGTCCATTCTTGCGGCCATCCATCCCACCAGGTTATGGCGTTTGTCAGGCGTAAAAGGCTGGATCAATAGAAATTCCTCCTTTTTTTCGCCTGGAAGCCGCGCCACGATATAATACGGCCTCAGTGTTTCGGACTGTGCGGATGCCGCATGCTGCGGTACCGACCACTGATCTTCCTTGTTGTAAAACACCACTGGATCGGTCATGTGATACTGAAGAAGCATCCGGGTCTGGACGCTGAAAAGATCCATGGGGTAACGGACATGATCCTGCAGGTATTCGGGCATTTCATCGGCGGATTTAAAAAGTCCGGGAAATATTTCCATGTATGTCTGGATAATGGGACACGATTCGTCATAAACATAATAGTCAACATTGCCGTTATACATATCAACAACCGCCTTGACACTGTTTCTCATATAGTTAAACCGCCCCTGCCAGCCAGTGGAATATGGGTACCGGGCGGTTGTAGTATATGCATCCTGGATAAAAAACTGTCTGCCGTTTGCCACCACTGTATATGCCTCCCCGTCACGCTGTAAAAACGGGGAAATTTTTGCAAAGCGCTCAGTCACGGTTCGCTTGTACTGGATACGGCTGTCTTTATTGATTTCTCCGGAAATCAGAATGTTAAGGTCCCTGAACTGCCAGGCATACAAAAGCCGCCTGAAAAAAGAATCGAGTTCAACCCCGCCTTCACCCTGATAATGAGTATAAACCGGACCGTCCTGTGCCGGAAAATTAAATTCTTCCATGTCACTGTTGACAATGGCAAACGGAAGGCTCTTTAATCCGTAATAAATCTCCGGGCGCTCAAGCTCGATTTTCCCGGTGGGGGGTAGGTCCCGAAGGAAAAAGTTCGGGCGGCCGCCTTCTGCCACTTCTGTTACCGGGCTCATGGCGACCCCGTAGCCGTGGGTGAACTGAAGATACCGGTTGACCCAGCGCTGGGCCTCGGAGGGCAGCTTCTCCGATGACAACTCCCGGGTCGAGAGCATTACCTGGCGAAGATCCCCGTCGACCATGTAGCGATCCGTCTGAACACTTAAAAAATCGTAATAAAGCCTGAAAAACTGGATCTGGTTATAACTCTGCAGCAGCGGTTCTTCATCCCAGAAACGCAGGTTCTGTATTGTACCCTGGTTTTCATCAATTGTTTCAGACCGGACCTCGCCGAGGGCAGGATGGCGTTTACCCGCAATATCTTCGAGCCCGTAGGCCTTTCTGGTGTACTCGATGTTTCTGGCGATATATTTCCTTTCCCTGGCCAGTTCGCTTGGTTCCACCTGCAGCCGCTGGACAATCCCGGGCAGGGCGATAAGGCCCAGAATGCTTAAAGCAAGCCACAGGCCAATGCCGGCCGCAGCCACACGGTATCCCCGTAAACGGGTGGCCGCCAAAAGTGTCCCGCCGGCACCGATTGCAATAATGGTAAGGATCGTGCGGGCCGGAATTATAATATTGTCATCCGTGTAACCGACCCCGAAAACTGTGCCGGTCTTTGAAAACAAAAGTTCGTATCTCCCGAGCCAATGGCCCGCGGCAATCAAAAAGAAAATAAAAGAGCCGAGTATCAGCAGATGAGTTTTCAGGCTGCCTTCAAAGGAAAAAGGCTCACCCTTCAGATTGGCCGACACGTAATAAAAACCCGCGACAAAAAGAATGATCACGGTAAGCACGCCCAAAAGCCAGGTACGCAGGAAACTTAAAACCGGCAGGCTGAAAACATAGAAGGAAAGATCCCGCCCAAAAACCGGATCCGTCTCATTGAAGGGAGCGCAGTTGAAAAAACGCAGAAACGTCTCCCACCGGGCGGAAAAATAAATCGCCAGAAATGTGGCGCCGAGCACAATGGCGAGTATGCCGACCCACAGCATCAGGCGCCGGACGCCCTGATAGTCCTGCCGGGACAGTTCCTTTTCCTGCTGCCATTGATAATCAGCCGTGTTTCTGTAGGCCAGGTACAAATTGGGCGCCGCCAGAACAACAAACACCAGGACTGCAAGAAGGTAAAGCCATATCTGCGTTGTTACGCGAACAAACAGCACCTGCTCATGACCGAGACTGGAAAACCACAGCCAGTCGGTATAAAATCCCCGCGCCCAGTTGAGCCCCATAAAGATGCCCAACACAATCAATCCCAGCAATATAAGCTTTACGATCCTTGTGAGCCAGGGAAAATTAATGTCTTCCAAACGGAACGGCTGCTGAGGCGGCCCTCCCCCGATATCTCCGGTTTTATAAAAATTTGTCATCACCTGACCCCGCTGTTTTTTTAATGGCCTTCTTTTTGGTTAATTTAGAAATGGTAATACTTATAATAACTATATCATAAAAATTTACAAACTGTATGGCAAAAACCGGGGCTGCTTTCGCGAAATTGTTTTCTTTTTTTATGGTGACCAGATTTGATGCTCTCGTAAAAAGTCTGATTTTAAATGGCGCCGTAAAAAGTTCAAGATCAAGGCTTGCGCAATTTTGAAGAATGCAGCGTACTTAGCCGTACGTGAAATTCTGAAAAATTGCGCGTAACGCAGATATTGGACTTTTTACGGTGCCATTAGATTTTGCAAAATCATTTTGAAAATGATATGGTCCTTTGAATTTAAAAATGAGCTTTTTTGTTTGTTTGCGGCTGATTTAGGCTTGAGTTTGTAAACCATTTTAAAAACCAACGGAGAGGAGCTTTTGTATGATTAAATCAAGATTCTGTGACCTTCTCGGGATAAAATATCCCATCGTGCAGGCGGGTATGGGCCCTTTCAGCAACAACAACCTCTGTGTTGCAGCAGCCAACGCCGGAGTGCTGGGGCTTCTGTCCACAAGCGGCCTTTTTCACAAGGAAGATCAGCCCTGGGTCTATAACGCTTTCGTGGACAGCGGAGAGGCAGACCGCGACGACGACATGGGCACAGCGCTGGGAAAAGTCTTAAAGCGGACTCACAGACTGGTAAAAGATCAGGGCGGCGTATTTGGCCCGAACGTGATGGTATCAGCGGAGCTAAAAGAACAGGCCAATGCCATGATAAATGCCGCCATAAAGGCCCGGGAAGAAAATCCCGACATGAAAAACACCCTCAAGGTAATGTATACTTCGGCCGGCGATCCCATGGGCTGGGGCGAGAAGATAAAGGGTGCCGGATTTACCTGGATTCACATAGTTCCATCAGTAAGAGCCGCCCTGCGCGCCAAAAAGGCAGGGGTTGACGTAATTGTTGCATCCGGTCATGAAGGCGGTTTTCATACGCACTGGGATCCCCTGCACTCCATGGTTCTGTTTCCTGCTGTTGTTGAAGCAGTATCAGACGAAAACACCATGGTGCTCGGCGGCGGAGGAGTTGCAGACGGCAAGACTATAGCAGCTTCTTTTGCCCTGGGCGTTGACGGAGTGCTCATGGGGACCCGCTTTCTTGCAACCCAGGAAAGCGATTTTCATGAAATCTGGAAACAGGCGGTTGTTGATGCACAGGACCGTGGAACACTTATAGCCCGCGGTTTTGTAGGCCCCGCACGGTGGCTTAAAACTCCCAGAAGTTTAGAGCACGCAAAAAACACTCTTGAAAAATCGCCGGGTGTCTTTCTCGGTACGCCCGATGATTACAGCACCCTGGACATGTCTTTGATTAACTACGAAATTGAATCAATTAAAGCCGTCTACGAAGGCAACAAAGAAAAAGCCATGATGGCTGCGGGCGAATGCGCCCAGCGGATAAATGAGATGCCGACGGTAAAAGATATGGTCGAAAAAATTGTAAAAGAGGCCGAAGACGTAATTGCAAATCTGCCCAAAAAAACTCTGAAATAGAAACAGACCGGCAAAAAGCCTTTATTGAAAAGATTAAAACCGGTCAGCCAAAAAAGAACCGCAAAGCCGCAACTACGGCCATACCGGTCATTATTGCCCAGACAAAGCTCCCGGCCCTTAAGGCGACAAACAGGGTGGGTACTGCGGCCAGCAGAAAATAATTTTGTGCTGATATCTGCAGCCCGCCCTGGGGGGCAAACAAACCGGGAAACAAAAGAGCCGCCAGAACGGCCGCCGGGATCAACTCCAGCCATCTGGCCGTCCCGGCAGGAAGTGGTTTCGCGGACAGAGCCAGGATTGGAAGAACCCTGGGGCCGTAGGTGACCGCCATCATGCCTAATATGATCAGGAAAATCTCTTTTTGATCCATGTCTCCAATAAAACTCCAAGGGTTGCCGCCAGAACTGTGGCAATGATTACACTGGTTTCTTTTAAGCCGAGCAAAAACAAAAACAGGGAGCACACCCCGGCAAACAGGGCTGTAAACAGCCTGAGCAGGCTTTTTACCTGCCATACCAAAAGCACGATAAACATGGCCGGCAGGGCAAAGTCCAGACCTACGGGCCGCACATCAGAAACAAGCCCTCCGGCAAAAAGCCCAAGGCACGTACCTGCAAGCCATGCGCTCTGGGCAATAACATTTATGGAAAGTGTCTCGGGCTTAAAATTTTGCCCCCTTGCAAACCTGGCGGAATGCAGCGCAAAGGTCTCGTCTGTGAGCTGAAAAGAAAAAAAGGCCTGCTGCGGCCTGCTCCAGGACCCGAGAAAAGGGGCAAGGGAGGCGGACATGAGAAGGTGACGCAAATTGACCATAAAGGTTGTCAGAATCACTGTTGCCGCCCCGGCTCCGGAAGCAAGCAGCCCCACCGCTATAAGCTGGGCCGAACCCGCAAACACAAGCAGCGACATAAGGACTGTGTTTAACCCGGAGATCCCGCTTTTCTGGGCCAGCACCCCATAGGCAAAACCAATGGGAAGATATCCGAGAATCACGGGCAGTGTCTGCTGCAAAGCCCTGTTAAACCAGTCCGGCAGGGCAAAAAATAGCTTCGGCTCCTTAGGAAAAAAGCGCATCTTTTTCCTGTCCATACTGTTTCGCCCGGGTAAAAGCCGTATCAAGGATTTGACTTCTTTTGTCTTTCATGGCAGCAGCTCCTTTTTAAAAAATTACAAAATCCGTATGTTGCGGCACCGGTCATCCGGTAAGTTTCCGGGGGCGCCTGCGTCTTTGCGCAATTTGCCAGACACCTTAGCAAATCCTGCAAAAGCGTAAAACAACTTTTGATGGCACCGTAAAAAGTTCAATATCTGCGTTACGCGCAATTTCTGAAGAATTTCACGTACGGCTAAGTACGCTGCATTCTTCAAAATTGCACAGGCCTTGATCTTGGACTTTTTACGGCGCCATCTGAAATCAAACTTTTTACGAGTTCATCAACTTTTTGCGCCGGAAAAACATACTTGCCAGCCGCTTTGGATTCAAATAAACCGGTATAGAGCAGAAAGAACATTTATCACTGAACCTGAACCGGATTAAGACAATTGAACCTGAAAAAACTTATCCCCCTTTATATCGGCGCGGCCATGGGGCCTGTGGGCGGTTTCGGAATTGTCGCGATCCTGCCGGTCATGGCCAGATCCTGGTCTGTTGCTTTCAGCACTGCATCGGTATCCATTACCGCGTACATGATCCCTTTCATAATTATTCAGATATTTTCCGGGTCAATAGCACAATTGTTTGATGTACGGCGGACACTTTTGTTCGGATTTCTTTTATATGCGCTGGGAGCGGTATTGTGCGGCCTTTCAACCGGCCTTTCGGCCTTTTTGGTGTTCCGGGTCTTCCAGGGTATAGGGGCGGGATTTTTAACCCCGGTTATAATGGCGCTAATCGGAGAAATGGTGCCTGAAAAAGACGTGGGAAAAGCAATAGGCCTGTTAGGGGTGGCCTACACCATAGGCGTTACTTTCGGCCCCTTTATTTCAGGGGTAATTGAGGTGCGCCTCGGATGGCCTTGGTTTTTCTATTTCATAGCCATGCTCTCCCTGGTATCTGCCCTGTCCTACTGGTTTACCAGCTCCCCGGTGGCTAAAGCCGCAAAATCGTCTGCAAAAATCACCGATACCCTGCCGGTTCTTGCCAAAGCCTTTAAGACTCCCGGTGTTCTGTGGATCAGCTTTGCAGCTTTCAGCCTTTTTCTGGCATACATCGGGATAATGACTTTTACCGCTGACTACTTAAAGACATTGTCTCTTTCATCGGACAAAATCGGCACCATTCTATCGGTTACCGGACTGTCCGGAATCATAGTATCGCCCATTGCAGGGCTGCTGGGAGACAAGATAGGAAGACAGAAAGTTTTTTTTGCCGGCACTTTTATTGCCGCAACAGCCATTATCCTGATGGTAGCCGTATCCTACTCTTTTGCCAATTACCTGCTGTTTTTTCTTATCCTGGGCACGGGTGCGGCAACCGCCTGGACCTCGCTTAACACGATGGCAATTCAGATTTCTCCTGCAATGCGCCAGCCGGTGACCTCAATTTACAATGCCATAAAATTTTCAGGATATGCCCTTTCACCCGCCCTGCTTTCCCTGTTATACGTGCCATTTGCCCTTTTTGCGGTTCAGATGGCATGCATTGCAGCAATTGCATCCGCTTTGGTTCTGGCGTTTCAGGCAAGACGTAGCTCGGGCTGAACCAATATTTTTAGATCTGAGAAAAAATTATTGCCTCCTGGACGAAGCCGTAATAATGGTTAAATTTAATGAGGAAATCAAGATCAAAAAAACAGAAAGGAGGGCGAGTATGGGATTTGCAATTTCTGAAATGCAGCTTAAAAGCACTGCTTTTGAAAACCGCGGTCAAATACCCCAAAAACACACGGGTTACGGAGAAGACGTTTCCCCGCCGCTTGAATGGACAAATGTACCGGAAGGAACCCGTTCTTTTGCCTTAATCTGTCATGATCCTGACGCCCCACTGATACTGCCCGGAACTTACGGTTTTGTTCACTGGGTTCTCTACAACATCCCGGGATCTGCCACCAGCCTTCCTGAAGGGGTACAGGAGTATACAAAGGGAATAAACAACATGAGCCAGGAGGGCTACAACGGCCCCAAGCCGCCCCCGGGTCATGGTGTTCATCATTATTTTTGGTGGCTGATGGCGTTAAACAAACAACTGGATCTAAAGCCCGGCCTTACCCAGTGGCAGCTGCTTGAACAAATTGAACCTTATGTAATTGCAATGAACCGCCTGGTCGGAATATATGAAAAATAGTTTAAGCTTTGCATCCCAATCTCCCCCTGGGAAAAAATTTTTTCCAGGGGGGTTCATTGACGGCTTTTCTTGACACAACCCAAAAATCAGGGTATCGATCCTTTCATGAACAACGTTAAGAATATTAAAACTCTGATTATAGGAAGGTCCCAATGGGCGATCAGCAATCTGCAAGCACTTTTGCAGAAAAACGCAAACACCGCAGAATAGATACGTCAAATGACGTTGACTACATTCTTTTAAACGAACAAAGAGAAAAAGCTGACGAAGGAAAAGGCCGAACCATTAACCTTAGCCAAAGCGGCGCGCTTCTGGAAACACAGAAGCCATTAAACGGCCCCTTTATTATTCTTATGACAATGGATCTGGACGGAAACCAGGTTCAGGTCAAAGGCCGCGTTGCCAATACCCGGCAATCTGAAAGACCCGGTCTTTATCTGACAGGAATAAGGTTTACAGGATCCAAAAAAGAACATATAAATGCCATTGTTGCTTTTGTAAGAACTTACAATCGCCGCAAATATTCAGAACAAAACAAAGAAACAAACCAGCCCGCAGACCGGTAGCATTTTTTTAAAACCTGTATGTTCGGCGTGTAAATTCTAAAAGGATAAGGCCAATGGCGCATTCAGCTTATCAAAAACTGGCCCGGGTGCTCGACACTCTGCCAAACGGATTTCCAGCCACTGAAGACGGTATTGAGATCAGGCTGCTTGAAAAAATTTTCGAGCCTGAGGAAGCAGAATTGTTCTGCGAGTTAAAACTTACCTTTGAAACAGCGCAACAGATTGCCGAACGTACGGGCCGCCCCATAGAAGAGCTTGCCGCCGGACTCGAAACCATGATGGAAAAGGGCCAGATTTTCGGAGTTGACCTGGGCGGGGTTAAGCTCTACAAAATGCTGCCCTGGGCATTCGGGATATACGAATTTCAAATGCCGCGCATGGACCGCGAAATGGCGGAGTTATGCGAGGCATACGCTAATGTCTATGCCGGTCAGTTCCTTTCCCAAAAACCTCAGATGATGCAGGTCATACCCATAGAGTCCGAGGTTGCAGGCGATCACGAGGCCCTTTCTTTCGAAAAGGTATCGAGCATAATAGAAAAAAGCGAATCATTGATGTATTTTGACTGCGTCTGCAAAAAGGGAAAGGCTCTTCTGGGAGAGCCCTGCGACCGGCCTGTTCAGGTATGTACAGCATATGCCCCCCTCCCCGGAATATTTGAAAACAACCACTTTGGCGGAAAGACCATGACCCGTCAGGAGGCCTATGAACTGCTCGAGAGGACAGAAAAGGAAGGTCTTGTACACCTTACCTGGAACATAAAAAGCGGCCATTACTTTATCTGCAACTGCTGCGGATGCTGCTGCAGTGTGCTAAGGGGAATAAACGAGCTTGGCATCAAGGCCTCCCATGTAATCAGATCAAGCTACTATGCACAAATAGACCCGGAATTGTGCGAAGGCTGCGGTCTGTGCGCTGATCAACGATGCCAGGTCCATGCCATTGAACAGGAAGGTGACGTTTACAGGGTTATTACTGAAAAATGCATAGGATGCGGCCTGTGCGTAAGCACCTGTCCAAATGAGGCCGTGTCTTTGATACGCAAACCCGAAGACCAGATAGAAACCCCTCCTGAAGACGAACTGGATTGGTATCAGGTTCGTGCACGTATGCGCGGCGTGGACATAACCCCGTATACCTAAACAGGCGGGCGGGATTTTTAACGATACCCCGCTGCTCCTTCACAAAACCGGCAATGAAAGCAAAATCCGCCTACTGCACGCAGTAGCCTGTTGAAAAAACCTGAAAATTCAAAGATATGTTCGGGTAATCAAGGGCTGTTATTCCCTCTTACGGCCATAATACGTGCTGACTCTGGCATAGGCTGCCATGGCTTTTTCGGCTGTATCAAAAAACGGAATGCCGGCCTGGCAAAAGCGCAAACCTGTATCATGGGGCATGCCGGGGATCGCAACCGCCAGAAAAGGCTTTTGCGTATCTTCTGCCGCCCGGATAACAGCCTGGATATATTGATTATTGCTTTTTTCGTCCAGTCCCGAACCTATAACCGCCACTGCATCCACATTGGGATCTCTTCCGACAACCGCGGCGGTTTGGGAAAAAATATTGATATCCATATGCGCAGTAAGGCTGACATCCACAGGGTTGGCAAGACTGGTGCCTGTAGGCGGAACATGCTTTTCAAGCTCCTTTACTGTTTCTTCGGCCAGTTTTGCCATTTGCAGGCCCTGCTGCCCGACAGCGTCTGCGGCTGAAACCGCAAGACCGCCGGCACCGGAAATAATGGCCATCCGCCTTGCGCTGCAGGGCCCCAGCAGGTAAAAAGCCATCATGGTATCCACCCACTCGTCCCAGCCGGAAACATTAACAACGCCATACTGGTTCACAAGGCCACGCCAGATTTCTTTTGAGCCCGCAAGAGCGCCGGTATGGGAAGATGCGGCCCTGCCGCCTTCAGGCGTCATGCCCACACGCCACAGGATCACAGGTTTTGACTGTGCGGCCTCTTTTAAGGCTTTTATAAAATAGGGACCGTGCCTTATACCTTCGATATATCCGCTGATTATCCGGGTTTCCGGGTCTCTGGCAAAATAGGTCAGAAAATCTGCGCTCTGCAGGTCAGCTTCGTTTCCCAGACTTACAGCCTTGCTGAAAGCCAGTCCTTTTTGCGGCGCCAGCCTTGCAACAATGTTTGCAAGCGAGCCGCTGTGGGAGATAAGTCCCAGATTTCCCGGCTCTGATGGCAGGCCCGGGAAAAAAGAAAGCCCGGTGCGCGGCGCGTAAATTCCCATACAATTGGGGCCAAAAAGCCGCATTCCCGAGTCTCTTGCTGTTTCAGCCATCTCATATTCAATTTTCCGGCCTTCCTTGCTGCCGGTTTCCTTATACCCGGCGGTAAACAGGACTACGCCTTTTACCCCTTTGGCAGCACACTGGCGCACAACACCGGGAGCGGCGTTTCTGCCGACAAGAACGATTGCCAGGTCCACCTCATCTTTTATAGAGGAAACATCAGGATAGCACTTTAAGCCGTCAATGGAATCAGCGTTGGGGTTGACAGGATAAACAGGGCCGGCAAAGCCCATATCCTGGAGGGCCATTAAAAAAAGTCTGCCTGTCTTCATTCCCTGGGGCAGGCCGACAATTGCCACGCTGCGGGGGCTAAACAATTTGTCGAGTTGTGAAAACAAGTCTTGTCCGGTTCCCATCTGCCCCTTTCACAAAATTTTCAGCCGGCCCCGGGCCGCGGAAAATTTTGAAAACAACTAGAACTAGAAAAAATTACGCAAAATCCAGTCAAAAAGATCCTCGCCTTGCTGGAACCCGGATGCAGTCCTGCGTCCAGCCCCTGGGCTGCAGGCAAAGGGCTCGCGCTCCGGGATCAAAGGTTCCGGCTGCGCCTGCGGCGCGCCACGGGGTCTGGAAACCCTTACCCGCACCGGTTCCCCTGCCCCCTGCTGTTCATATTGCCTGCGTTTTTCAGCATCTGCAAGCACGCCATAGGCTTCCTGAATATCTCTGAATTTCCGGCTGTCTCCGCCTTCATGGTCAGGATGATACTGCTTTGCAAGCCTGCGGTAAGCGTTTTTTATCTCGCTGGTGCTTGCATCAGGCGAAATGCCCAGAATTGAGTAATAGCTCTTTGCCATAATTGTTTCCACCTCCTGCTTGCGGACTTATTATGGCTGATTTTATAATAATATAAACAATAGCAGCAGCAGAGTCAATTCCTCCGGACCCGGCCATTTTTTTCCGGCAGTGACGGGCCGGATCGCTGCCATTCCGGATAGTTCCGCAAAGGTAGTTCCGCAAAGGTTGTATAATATGATATTATTGTATATAATGATAAAAATAAAAACAGTAAACTAAAAATAATGGACTTGTAAAAAATCCAAAAGGAGGCAGCAATGGCCGATCGCGTCATCATCTACGGAAAAGCCGGTTGACCCTATACTGACAAGGCTCGGGAAGCCTACAAAGACCATACCTACGTCAATGTAAAGGAAGACAAAGAAAAATTAGATGAAATGTTAAAACTTTCCAACGGCGTGCGCAAGGTGCCGGTGATCCTGGACGGAGAGTCGGTTTCCGTAGGTTACGGCGGCTCCTGAGGGGTATGATCAAACGGGGCCGGGCGGCCCCGCACAAACCCGATAACTACGGAAAAAACTTGATATTTTAACGCCGGCCTGCTAAGTGAAATGAATTGTTCCGGTCAAAAGGAACCAGGGCGGGTAAGACAGGAAAGTTGCGGCTATGAAGTTTAAGTCCGAAAAAGCAGATGATGTGCTTGTTATCAGGGTGACTACAGACGCCCTGGATGCAGCCAATGCCCTTGAATTCAAAACCGACATATCCCCTCTTCTTAAAACATCAAAAAAAGTAGCCCTGGACATGAACCGTGTGAAATTCATGGACAGTTCAGGGGTCGGGGCAATGCTGTCCTGTCTGCGCACCCTGCACACTGAAAACGGAGAGCTCAAACTGTTTAACGTAAAAGATCAGTTGTTTCAGCTTTTTAAGCTGGTGCGCCTGGACCGGATAATTGATATCCATAACTCAAAAAAAGCTGCACTCAAAGCCTTTAAAGATCAGGACAAGATATAATATTGCAACTGCAACGGAGCTTTACAAATGGATGACTACAAAAACGGTGGAATTTCAACGCGGGCCGTGCACTCCGGTGAAGTCCGCTTCAATGAATACGGCTCTGTTACAACACCCATTGTTCAGACCTCGACGTTTATCTTCAAAAACGTCGAAGAAATCCGGAAACTCGCCGAGGGCGACATAGAACGTTTTGAGTACGGCCGCTATGGCCACCCCACCCAGGTGGCGACCGAACGAAAGCTGGCCGCGCTCGAGGAGGCCGAGGACGCGGTTCTTTTTTCCTCCGGAATGAGCGCCATTACAACGGCTTTGTTCAGCCTGCTCAAAGCAGGCGATCACATGATAATAACAGACGATGCATACAAGCGAACACTTGATTTCTGCAAATCTTACCTGGGTCACTACAACATAGAGTCAACAGTCGTTAAAATGTGCGACTACGAGGCCATGGAAAAGGCCATCCAGCCGAATACAAAGGTGTTTTTCTCAGAGTCGCCGACCAATCCGTATTTAAATATTATGGATCTTGAGCGGCTCATGGATATTTTCGGCAAAAGGGGCATAATCGTAATATCAGACAGCACATTTGCCACCCCTTATAACCAGAAACCCCTGGAATACGGCGTACACCTGGTGGTCCACAGCGCCACAAAATACCTTGGCGGCCACAACGACCTGCTCTCCGGAGTTCTTCTCGGCAAAAAGGAACTGACACACCCTATCCGCGAATTTTTAAAAATCACAGGCGGCGTAATTGACCCGAATTCCTCCTACCTGCTTATAAGGGGGCTTAAAACCTTCCCATTGCGCATGGAGCGCTTAAACAGCAATGCCCAGACCGTGGCCGAGCACCTGGAAGCTAACGACAAAATCAAACGGGTTTATTACCCGGGACTGCCCAGCCATCCTCATCATGATGTTGCAAAACAACAAATGAAAGGGTTTGGAGCGGTTGTAACCTTTGAAGTGCGAGATGATGCAGAATACGTGCTGAACTTTTTAAGCAGACTCAAAATCATCAGCATCGGGCCCAGCCTCGGCGGCGTAGAATCCCTTATAACACACCCGGCCACCATAAGCTATTACATGCATACCAGGGAAGAAAGGCTTGAGCTGGGTATAAAAGACGGCCTCATACGCCTTGCTGTGGGAATAGAGGATCCCGAAGACATAGTAAAGGATATCGATCTGGCACTGGAGGCGGCAGAAAAAGCCGGATCATAATAACCTTGACAGAGACAAAACCACATGCTAAGGATTTTTCGTCTTACATCGGGGCGTAGCGCAGCCTGGAAGCGCACTTGCATGGGGTGCAAGGAGTCGCAGGTTCAAATCCTGCCGCCCCGACCAATTATTTCAAAGAGTTATGGATCATCCATAGCTCTTTTTTTGTGCGCGAAAAAAAGCAGAACACATAAGAACATGGTTTGAAATTTTACTTCAGGCAGAGAACTGGTGATATTGCAGTTTTTGAGGCCTTGGCGATGAAATGAAAGGCATTGAATCATGATAAAAACGCTTGGAAAACAAGTGATTTGTTTTCTTGTCCTGATGTCTGCAGCAGCGGTTTTCTCAATTATGCTCAGCGGATGCGCTACATTGAAACAACCACCCCATGAATTTAAATATCAGCAGGAAGAAGCTGTCAAAGACCTGCAGAAAAAAAGATTTCCCTATCCCGAGACACAATTCATTGTCCTGGCAGATCCGCATTATTACCATCCGAGCCTGGGCACCTCAGGGCCGGATTTTGAGGCATACATCCGCGATGACCGAAAGATGCTGACCAAAAGCAACGAGATACTCGATGCCGGGATTAAACGGGTGAGGCAGGAACACGCTGATTTTATACTTATTTGCGGCGATCTAACAAAGGACGGCGAAAAAATAAATCACAGATATGTTGCCGAAAAAATAAGCAATTTGCATCCATCAGCCGATATATTTGTAATTCCGGGCAACCATGACATAAAAAGCGGGGCTGCCCGCAGATATACAGAAGACGGGTCAGAGCCGGTGGAAAATGTTTCCCCTGAAGAATTCAGGGAAATATATGCGCACTACGGATATTCATCCGCCCTGGATGAAGACCCCGCATCTCTCAGCTATGTAGCAGAACCAGTGCCGGGCCTGTGGCTCCTTGCCCTGGACTCATGTTTGTGGCGGGAAAACAAACCTGACAAACATCCTGTTACCGACGGCAGGTTTTCTGAACAAACTCTTGAATGGATCGAGGAAACCCTTATTCAGGCCAAGCAGCAGAAAAAAGCGGTGATAGCCTTTATGCACCACGGACTGATGGAACACTACCCGGCCAATGAAAAATATTACGGCGAATACGTGATTGACAACAGCGATACCGTAACCCGGCTTTTTGCCGCCTACGGGGTACAACTGGTTTTTACTGGCCACTTCCACGCCCAGGATATAACTGTAAAGCACACAAAGGAGCCTTTGGGCAGGGTGTTTGATATTGAAACAGGCTCGCTTTTGACCTGGCCGTGCCCCTATCGCATTGTTGAAATTTCAGGCCGGAACACCTGCACCATAGAAAGCAGATTCATAGACTCCATTGAATCCATGCCCGAAGGCTTTCCCGAATATGCAAGAAAATTTGCCTTTGACGGCACGGTCGGTCTTGCCCGAGATGCCCTTGAAAAACACCGGGTATCTGAAAAAGGCATGGAAATCCTTGCCCCGCAGATCGCCGAGGCCTACCTGGCCCACCTGAAAGGCGATGAAAAAAAACCGCAACAGGTGCTAACCACCAAAGGCACCGGTCTGATGGGCCGCGTTGTTGTATTTTTTCAAAAAGATCTGGTGCAAGGCTGGTGGACTGACCTTCCGCCCGAAGACAACCGCCTTGCAATCGATATTAAATACAGCCCTGATCCCGGTGATAACAGGAATTGACACCGGCTGAACCTACATCTTGCGCAGTTCCTTGCGCAGGATTTTGCCTACCAGACTCTTGGGAAGCGCATCCAGAAAGACAACCTCTCTGGGGGACTTAAACTTTTTAAGCTTTGACTTGCAGTGCTCGATTATCTCTTCTTCTGTTGCGGTCTGCTCCGGGAGAAGCACCACAAAGGCCTTTATATCCTCGCCGTAAACCTTGTCTGGTACACCCACCACCGCTGCCTCGGAAACCTTGGCATGAGCATAAAGTACTTCTTCTATCTCTCGCGGGGCGATATTTTCGCCGGCTTTTATTATCAGGTCTTTCTTTCTTTCAGTGATAAAAAAATACCCCTCTTCATCCTGGTATCCCACGTCTCCTGTATAAAGCCAGCCGTCTTTTAATACTTTTTCGGTTTCCTCCGGCCTGTTCCAGTAGCCCTTCATAAGCATGGGCCCGGATATTATGATTTCGCCCTCCTGGTTAGGCCGAAGTTCGCGGCCTTGATCATCGACGACCTTCATTATCGTGCCCTTCATGGGTTGTCCGATGGAGCCGATCTTTTTTTTGCCTTCAAGGGGATTTACCGAATTATTTGCACCTGCTTCTGTCAGTCCCCAGCCCTCGATAATTTCCGCGCCAAAGGTTTCCCTGAAACGCTCCCAGGTCTCTAGTGTCAGTGGGGCTGATCCGGAGATCCAGTATTTCATGGAACTTAAATCATATTTTTTCGGATCAGGATGCAGCAGCATGTAAACATACATCGTGGGGACAGCTCCCATGATGTTTGCCCTGTATTTTTCAATCGAGGAAAAAACAAGATCAATGTCAAAGGAATCAAGCACAACGGTTGTGCCGCCGCCCACATACATACCGTAGTTCATGCTGGCAATCCCGTAGGAATGGCACAACGGCAAAACGCCTATGCTTATCAGGCCCGTGGGCAGATTAATCGTATCCTGCTGCATTTTGGCATTCACATACAGGCTGTAATGGGTGTGCATAACGCCTTTGGGCCATCCAGTGGTGCCTGCTGTGTAAATCAGAGCCGCAAGGTCATCGTCATCCATTGATTCCATTGTGATTTCTTCGGAACTGTCTTCAAGCAGCTTTTGATAGGAAAGATACCCCTCCGGGGGGACCTCGGGGCTGGCAAGTATAATGTGTTTGATGTTTGGCGCTTCCTTACGGCAGGCTTCGATCTTTTGAAGGAAATCAATGCTGCTGATAATCACCTTTGCGCCGGTGTCTTGGTAAATAAAGGCTGTCTCAGGCTCGCCGACCATGAAGTTGATGGGGACCACTATAGCGCCTATGGTGTAGACAGCCAAAAAACTCTGCAGAACTTCAGGACAGTTGGGCATCTGGATTATCACGCGGTCGCCCTTTTCAACGCCCAGGTTTTTCAGGGCGTTTGCAAGCCGTTTTGAGGCCTTTCGCATCTGGAGGTTTGTCCATTGCTGATCCTTAAAGATCACCGAAACATGCTCTCCAAACTTTTCAAGTTCCTTTTCCGGCAGTTCTGCAAGATTCATGATTTCCCCTCCCTGTGAGTTGTCATAACATTGCGTAAAAACCCCTTTTTTATTATTTTACTACAATTTATCAGGAAAAGAAAGAGAAATCAAAAAAAACCGGTTTGTCAAACTATTTCAGGCCGATGTCCCAGTTCCATTTGCCCGGCCGCTTTTTCATCTTTATCCCCTCAGGGACAGGTTCCTTTATGCGGACAAACATCCTGTAGCCCAGGTTTTTAAGGGTTTCTTCATGGCCGGTCAGATCAATAACCCAGTCCGGGAAAACCCAGTAATTCTCATCCATGGAACTTACCCAGGCAAATTCGCCCCTGGGGCTTTTAAAAAGACTGTTTTCCTTCAAAGAATCCGAGACAACACGGGATATGCAAAGAGGCCAGTTTCCGTATATAACAGCGCCCAGGGCAAGCGGACTTCTTGCGGGCAGCCTTGTATAGTCTTTTTTGCCAAGCTCCGGGCTTACGATGACCCCGGAAAATCCAAGGGCTGCCAAGTTCTCAACTGCAAGTTCGTTGGAGACATTGCAGAAAGGTCCGGCCCATGCTATGATTTTTTTGCCTGGCGGGAAAAAATTCATCTGCCATGGCGCGTTTAAAACAAACCTCTTAAAACCCTTGTCCAAAGCCCCGCGGATGACCTTTTTGAGGCTGTCTTCCGCATCCGGCCAGATAACAGGAGGCAGCCACCACCAGATTCTGTTTGAAAACGGCATTGCAGAAGGGTTCATATCAGGAGACAACCAGATTCCCACATCGTTTCCGAAAAGCTGCTCCTCCGGCAAAGCGCGCAACACTTCCATTTCCACTGAAGGCTGCTGATGAATCTTTCGCTGTGGCAGGCTGAGCTTGAATTTTGAAGGCTTTTTTGCCTCCTGGCCGATATTTTCAAGGCTTTGTTCAAGTTTTTTCATTTCTGCTGCCAGTTCCGGTTCCCTTCGGTCAATCAAGAAAACAGGGGTGGTGTTTGCAGGCCTCTCCTTTTCAGTCAGGTTCAGGTAAAATCTGCCCTTTTTGGGCACGGACTTGGGCATACGCATTACCCTGTGCCAGGACTCATCCTCGTATCCGACTCTAAGCAGGTCGCCGGCCAAAAGATCCTCACGCGGTTCAAGATAAGGCTTCAGCCTCGGTCCCTGGATTATGCCCATCATCTTGCCGGAACCCGTATGGGTATCAGTGTCAATGGGATTCCATGGCCGCTGGGGGAGAAATCCGTAATGAGTTGCCTTGCGTCCCAGGGCATTTTCAAGAAGAGAAAGCGCATCTTTTTTTGCCTGATTGTCATCCGGGTTGTCCCGGAGCAGCTTGTATGCCGCGGTTGTATAGTAGACATAATGAGGGCCCTTTTTCCGTCCCTCAATTTTCAATCCGGAAACCGCCGGCACATCTAGAAGAACCTTTGCCAGCACATCAAGCCATAAGTCCTGGCATGAAAAAAACCTGCCCCTATGCTTGCCCTGGCTGTATATGCGCCTGCACGGCTGCACGCAGCTTCCCCTGAGCCCGCTTTTGCCTCCCAGAAAGCTGCTCCAGTAGCATCTGCCTGAAACCCCGTAACACAACGCACCATGAACAAACACCTCAAGAGACAGACCCTTGGGACATGCCTCTGACATGGCTTTGATTTCGTCTATGGAAAATTCCCTGGGCAATACCACGCGGGTGACATTTGGAAAAGAGCGCACCAGTTTAACAGCGGACGGGAAACTCACATTTGCAAGGGTGGAAAAATGAATCTCACCTTTAAATCCTGTCTGGGCCGCCAAAGACAGCATTCCCAGGTCCTGGATTATAAGGGCATCGGGCCGGACTTCCCTTTTTAACCTCAAAACCAGCTCCCCTGCATCCTGGAGCTCTTCAGGCTTAATAAGGCTGTTTAAGGCCGCGTATACACGAACCCCTCTGTCGCGTGCCAGTCTTGTCAGAGCGGCCAGCTCCTCGATCGTGAAATTGTCCGCGGCCATGCGCGCTGAAAACTGCTTAAGCCCGCAATACACCGCATCAGCACCCGCGGCCAAAGCGGCCAGAAAAGAATCCCTGCCGCCTGCAGGAGCCAATATTTCAGGTTTTTTATTTTTTGCTGATTTATTCGCCATTAAAATTTCTGATCTGCCTTAAATTTAATGCACTCGTAAAAAGCTTCTAACCTTATTTGAGGTTTTTACAGGAAGGAAGCCCTGCGGTCGTGGTCGGTTTTTTCGCTCCTGACCGTTTTCGGGATTCATCAAATGCCTTCGCTAAA
>CAZVFQ010000042.1:0-25135 GCA_964626455.1 uncultured Desulfobacteraceae bacterium
CATCCGGGTAAATAGCTGCATAAGCTGAATGAATGGCTGCAAAAACAGCAGTATCCATGCCTTCTTCCTTGTAAGGAAAAATAAATATCAAAAGCCGAATTACACCGGCTAAAAACACAAGCACACAAAACACTGCCGCAAAGGAGGATACACACACCATCAGCAGATTTAAATCTTCCATAATCGACACCTTATTGTCTTTTTGTTGCCCCGCAAATTATAAACCAACCCCCACAGACCGTCTTTTTAAGGACTTCTGTGGCCAATAATGGGTTTTAAAGTTAAAAGGCTGGCCCGCAGAAATGGTCATACTTTACCGGACTGTATCTTTTCGGCCAGAATGCGCACGTCGGAAATATTGTTTATATGCCATATATTCTCAATAAGCTGGTTCTGCTCCGAATCATCAAGAACACCTTCGCAGCACGCATGGACCTTTTCTTCTAGTTCCTTATCCGTAAGCGGATTATCAGGCCCGCCCCGGTAACTCTCATCAGCCTTATCTGTAAATGTTTGTCCGTCCTTTAAGCGAATCGTTATTTTGGAGCGCATTTTATCGAAACCGAGTTTTTCAATCTCAGGGTCATGCTGGGTTGTAATTTTGCGCTGCATGGTCTGCATTGCCTCTGATTTCACAAAAGAATCACTGAATTCAGCTTTTCCTGCTTTCCGGTTAATAGCGATCATTGAGAGTTCGGCAGGAAGGGAAAATTTGGCCTGCAAATGATTCTCCGCAATGGGATAACGAATCGGGTTAAGTATGTTGCTGCCAGCATAAAGAGTAACCTTCTCTATTTGCTCAGGCCTGATGTCGTTTTCTGTTACCAGCCTGAGCATCAAGTCCATGGAAGGATGTGTCAGCACTCCGCACGGATAAGGTTTTATGCTAACACCCGGATCAACGATTGACCATGTTTTGCCGAAACCCTGCCCAATCTTTTCTGCACTTACCCCGCCTCCATGAACAGCAAAAAATCCCCATATGCCATCCAAAGCATCCGGATCTGCAGTAAATCCCCTGGAGGCCAATTCAGCAGCTATTATTCCGTTTTCCGCAGCTCTTCCCACGTGCAGCGGCTTTGTCATTGTTCCGAAATTAACACGGATTCCAGCCGCCATACTAGCAGCAATGCCAAAACCACAGCGGATCTTGCTGCCATCAAGCTCCATGAGTTTTGCCGCTGCCGCAAAAGCACCCATTGTTCCGACAGTGCCGCTTGAATGAAATCCCCGCTTGTAATGCTGGGAAAACATCCATTCCGATATTTTGCATTCGACTTCAAAGCCGGTTAAAAACCCGAGTAAAAACTCTTTGCCGATGATGCCGCCAAGCTTCTGGCTCATTGCAAGCGTAGCTGAGAGCGGGGGAATGGTGGGATGGGTTAACAATCCGTAAACATGGTCAGAGTCTTTGCTGACCTGGCTGTCATCCCAGTCATGGGCATGACCGGCTGTTCCAAGAACTCTTGCAGCCAAGGAAGCGGGTACCATTGTTTCGCCTTTGCCAAGCAGCAGCGCTTCCTGACATCCGCCCTGGGAACGTGCTTGATCCGCCAGAATCCGAACGGACTCCTCATCGGAACCAGCCACAAAAAGCCCCATACCATCCAGGACACAGCGAGTTCCGGTTTTTACTGCCTGTTCGGGTATATCATCAAACCCTACCGATTCAACAAACTCTGCGGCTGATTCCGTAATGCACATATCTGAAGGAATATCCGCATATGGATTATTTTGCATTGTTTCCTCCTGTTATAACCAAAAAGTAAAAGCACTTAAGGGCGCTTGAGGATGTCACGACATCTGTCCACATTAAAAATTCCGCAGGGGCAGGGCTGTGCCAAAACTTTGGCACCTTCCTCGGCTGAAACTTCGCCGGCCCTGACCTGTTCCATTACCCTCTCGGTAAGCCGGCTTGCCACCATGCTGTGTCCGCACATTGTAGTAATTTCAAGGACTTTTTCTTCCGGCAGCAAATCCGTATTCCCATGAATACCAAGGGATAGCAGTGCTGTATGGGGTTTTATCCCAACCTCTGCTGCCATATCTTTTACTTCTTCAATAAGGCCGCTTACAACGATAGAAATACCTGTATCTACAGACTTTAGCTTCTGCAACACCCTTTTAACGGATTCCTTGCTTGAAAAAGAGCAGCATACTCCATAGGCATTGTCCAGACTCTTTGCATACTCCTCTATCCGGAGGCCGGATGCATAGCTGTTTCCGGCATGGCTTGATCCAAAATTAACAGGATTTTCTGACAAAAATATCTCAAGAATTTGCCTTAATTTCGGCCCGCAATGCTCTCTGTTTACATGACGGGAGGTACGTGCATATACTGTATAATCATTTTTCAGACTTTCTTTAGTACCATAACGGTGAGCTGAATGAGTCATAACTAAATCCTTTAATCTATTCTATAAAGGGTCTTCCAAGCCCCACATTTATTTTGGCATTCGGGCGAATTGACAGTTCCTTATCCCTGAGACGGTCCTCAAACATAAGGCTTCCGTCCTTGTCAAAGCGAGTAATGACCCCCCATGATACTACGGTATTTACCTGTATAAGTGCTTCCCGGACTTTATCAATTATCAATTCCAGCTTTTCCTGGGGAAATGAAAACTCAAGTATGCATGAAAGAACTTTCTCTTTTGCAACTTCCGGCTTCATGGCTCCGGTTTCCGGATTATCGATAAGAGTGGTTACAGGATTTGCAGGATCAAGTAAAACACCCAGCGGACAGATCACAGAGGTGATCTTTTCAACCTCCCCCAGCCGGGTACCTGTGACCGGTCTGCCGAATTCCAGTGTCATGCCCAGATCACCACGCTTTATTTTGCCTGTCACATCATTTGTCTTCATCTCTTCAGTGCCTCTGCCACCCTGCTTTGCCATGGGGAATTGCTCTGCGGGGTTGCTGAAAGCAGCCCGGAGCCCTCTGGGATAATGCTTTTTTGTTTCAGGCGGAAGATATAATGAATCAGTGGGACAAACCCCTGCCTTAAGACAGGCGCTGCATTCAACACATTCATCCTGGTCGATTACAACTTCGCCGTCATGTTCATGGATACATTCCATAGGGCAATAATCAGCGCATTCCATACACGCAATACAGGTTTGTGTATCAATTTTCACTTATAACACCCCCGTAATTTTTATAATAATCTAAAGGCGGCATGATCTCGAGTGACAACCATACCGCCTTTAGCATCAGTAAACCTTAAAATTAAAACTTAAACCGCAGACCCGCAACATAGCCGGGATCTGTGTCGTCTTCGTCGGTATCGCCGATTTCAGCCAAAACACTGACATTGCCGCTCAGCTTGTGGGTGATATTGGCATACCAGCTGTTGATGTCATCGCCTTCATCCGGCGATTCCAGGCCATATCCAAATGCGCACTCAGTATTATCTAAAATAGGAACAACGGCCACAAGGTTTACATGGTCCACGTCCTCGTAATTCAGATTATCGCCGCTATCCAGAGTGCTGTAATCCGCGCCCAGATAAACAAAATCAAAATCATAGGCAATCCTGGCGCCAAGGGTTTCAACAGAATCGGCATCCGCGTTATCCTTGTAAGTCTGATACAATAGACCCGCTTCGATTCCTTTAAAATCGGTATATACATATACGTCGGTGGCTGATTCATCGTCATCTACTTCAAGCTCGTGGGAGAGAACCGCATTTATAAAGCCCAGGCTGGCATCGGCACGAAGGGTATCAGTACCTATATCTTCCGGGAAAGCAGCGCCGCCGTCGAATTCGTAGGCCTCCTCGACCTCGAAATAATCATTAGATCCCCAGTCACGAAGCCCGCCGGAAATCATCACAGGGCCAAAATCAACACCTACATAGGCTTCATCAACTGGTTTATCAGTGCCATCCCCTTTGACATCTTTCTTCCAGTCCATTTCCAGATAACCCAGAGCAGTCCACCCATAATCCAGATCCTGCTTCCCGGAAAATTTCACTGTAAGATCGTCATAATCAACATAAAGGTCCTCATCATCACCGATATCCTGTCGAAGTTGAATCTGAAGATCTCCATTTAAATCAAGCCTGGTACCGTTTTCTTCATATACCGTTGCGGCATTGGCAGTAAGCCCTAAAGCCAAAACGACAATGATTGTTGCAATAGCAAATATCTTTGTCTTCATTTTTAAGCCTCCTTAACGTTAACGTTAAACATTTATATTTTTTTACTACACAAGACTTCTTATTTTTTGTCCTTTAACCACCCCCTTTCTGTAGTATAACAGATTCGCAATTAACAGCTTCTGGCTGTTTCCCATTTTTTATTCAAGCTTTTTACATAAAATTCTCCCAAAAATTTTACTGTGTTATGACGAATTCTTTATAATCATAATCTTCTGAAATCATATCAAATAAAGCCTGCTTGAATAGCAATGATGCGTATCGCAATCACTGTTAGCAAAATTTTAAACCCCGCGAAAAATACCCGCTCAGGAATAGCGTTTAAAAACAGTTTTCCCACCCCGATGCCTGCAAAAGCTGCGAAGAATAGAAGCAAAAGCTGAGGCCAATACCCAAAAAGATTAACTCCCGCCAAACCGAAAATAGGAATCTTTGCTAGGTGAACCAGGCCCTGACACGCTGATTTAGTGGCTATCAGCTCAACCTTATTGATGTCATCCCTGATAAAATAAGGGGCTATAAATGATCCGGTGGCACCTATAAAAGTGGAAAGCATGGCTGAAACAAACCCCAGAGCCAGAAAATAACGTTCTGTGCCCCCGCCATGCCTTGGTCTCATTTTGGGCAGCCAGATTGTTGCAAGAATAAACAGAGCTAACAAAATCTTAAAAGCATCAGGCGAGAAGGACGTAAATATGCGAAGCCCCAATAGTGCTCCGGGTAAAATACCAAGGCTGTAATAAAATAGAATTTCCCATCGTATCGACTTAAAAAACAAAGCAATTCTTGAAACAGAACTTGCTGATTGAATTGCCCCATGGAGAGGGATAATAAAAAGCGTATCAACCCATGAAACCATGAGTCCCAAAAGAATAATACCGCCTGCCATACCCGCCATACCCGAAAGCACGCAAGTAAAAAATGTGGCTCCCATAAGCGCAGAAAATCCCCAATCAACAATAAACATATCGCCGGAAAGCCAGTCCAATTTATTTAATCATAAGTTTAAAGATAAAAGGTGCCGTGCAAAGCACGAAAAAAATCCGAAAAAAATGAAAAGAACTGATCAGGGCGGCATTTACTCCCAAATCCGGCGCCATTGGCACAAGGGCACTCATCCCTCCCGGGCTGGTAGCGATATAGGCTGTTGGGAAGTCAAGCGGAAGCCATTTTTTAAAAATAAAGGCAAGCAAAAAACCGCATACAACCAGATACACGGTAGATATAACGATCGGCAGAATTAGATAACCCATCTCCCGAAACATACCCGGCCTGTAAGTAAGTGCAATAAGGACCCCAAGCACGACCTGACAGAAAAAACCATAGGCTGCAGGTGTTGCCCAGCTGGCCCTGAAAATCAGTTTGGTTCCTATCACAGCCAGAACAGCTCCCAGCATTACACCTGCCGGAAGTTTTGTTTGAGCTCCCAGCACTCCTCCAACAAATCCTATCGCCAAGTATATCAGTAAATTAACAAGCGGGTGCATCAGCTCCTCCTTGATAATAGGTGCGGCAATGCTTTAGCAGAGCCGCACATTGTTTTCATATTTGATTAAACTTAATTCGGCTGATCAAAGCCTGAATCCGCCAAGCATGGACATATCTTCCACGGACTCAACATTTAAGCAAAAATCAGACAAACGTTTGCTCAACCGGTAAGACCAGCCGCCGTATTCGGCATTGGAAAAAAACTTTTCCACCAGTTCGTCCCGCTCAAGCGGCTCTCTGGAACCGCCGCGCATATGGGGTTGCCGAAGCTCAATTTCCTGGCCGTCTTTTAACTGGACCCTGATGTGCCCGGAGTAATTTCTCGGGTATTCGTTTTCAGGGTCAATTTTGTACCTGATTTTTGATGCCAACTCCAACACTTTGGGATCCTTCACCTTTTCATCCGAAAACTGCTCAAGACCTGCGTCATGTTCAAAAAATCCGATGGCCATGCACCACGGCATGCTGAATTTAGCTGCATAACCGCTGGGTGGAGTATGTTTGTCAGAAAGAGGCTCCCACAACCTGTGAACTAGGCCCTCACCTGTTTCACATTCTATATCTTTGATATCTTCGGGATTTATACCCTTTTCGGAAAGCCGGATCATGCAGTCTATATAAGGATGTATCATTGTCCCGCAGGCATAGGGCTTGAACACGATATTCTCCATCATCCATTTTTCCCCTACACCCTCTGTAATATATCCATATGCAGGATCTGCAGTGGGAGCATAGGCTTTAAAAAAATTATGCTCGCCCTCGAAAACCGTTCTTGGGCCGTTAAATCCCTGGGCTGCAAACAGGGCGGCGCAAAGGCCGGACTGAGCGGCCCATCCCGGATGAAGTCTCTTGGTCCAGGCCCCTTCTGCAAGATATTCTATTATACCGGAAGAAAGACTTGCTGCAATGCCAAAGGCATTTGCGGTTTTTGACTCATCAAGCCCAAGTGCTGCACAAACCCCTGCGGCTGCACCAAACGGGCCAATGACCCCAACAGGGTGAAAACAATGCTTGTGGACCTCTCCTGCTACTACATGATTCATACGACAGATGGTTTCCAGCCCAACCGTAATTCCAAGCAAAAACTCCCTGCCGGTCAAAGAATACTGCTCAGCCGCTGCAAGGACAGCAGGTATAACCATGGCCCCAACCCTGATGGGAGCCCCCTCCAGGGTGTCATCAAAATCCTCCCCATGTGTTGCAACCCCGTTAACCAGTGCCGCCCCCCTTGCATCAAAGGAAAAGGGCTGCCCCAGGGCTGTGCAGTTGCCAGAACTAATCCATCCCCTGGAAAGTTGCTCAATATACTTGGTCTGCCGGGCAGCAAGACAGCAGCCTGCCATATCCAGAAAATCATCTACGGCAACTTTTCGTGCCTGTTCAGGCAAACTTTCGTAATCAACAGTTGCAATCTTTTCGGCGAAAATCTGGGAGATTGTTTTCTGGGACTTATCAAGTGTAAACGATGTCATGTAAACACTCCTTTCGAAGATAGGGTAGTAATTAATTGATCAAAATTAGTTTTCATTATTTTCTTCTTTTTCTGTGCAGAAACATGGGAACAAATATTGTAAGAAACAGGACTGCCCATAGCCCGAGAGCAATAGGACGTGTGAAAAATATGCTGGGATCTCCCATTCCCATTGCCAAGCCCCGGAAAAAGCCAGCCTCAAACTTGTACCCCAGAATGATTCCGAGTATAGCGGCCAGGGGGACATAGCCGAACTTTTTCATTATATATCCCAGGAAACCAAAAAATACTACCACCCCTATGTCAAACATATACTGCCGTGGGGCAAAACCGCCTATGAAGATAAATGCGGTTATTAAGGGCAGCAGATAAGCCATCTTCACCCTCACTATCCGTACGGCCAAATAGGAAAAAAAAGTGCCGAAAATAAGAATCAAGGGGGCTGCTACAAACTGACTCCACAAAACGGCATAAGCTATATCACCGTTCATGGCAAACAACTTTGGACCAAGATACAAGTTGTGATATCCCATTGCCACCAGCATAATAGCCGTGGTCGCACTTCCCGGAAGACCCAGTGTTAAGACAGGAATAAGACTTCCGCCCACCATCCCGTTGTTTGCGGCATCAGCCGCTATGAGCCCATCCATTGACCCTCTGCCGTATTCTTTCTTTTTTTCCTGGGTTGCAAAGGCCATTGACTGTTGATATGCTATCGGTGAAGCTATGCTTCCTCCGGCGCCCGGTATTGCACCGATAAAAAAACCTATCAGACTCGATCGAACCCATTCCACCTTGTTTTTAAGGCAATAAATCATTCCTTTTCCGATTTCTTTAAGACTTATTACCTGAGCCTCCATGGAACTCCCTTTCCCTTTCCCCGTTAATTTCTCAGCAGTAAGAAAAACCTCGGAGAAAGCCAGCAGCCCTATAAGCGCGGGAACTATCTGAATTCCGTCCATCAGATATGGGATACCAAGAGTGCCCCGGTGCTGGCCATACATAGGATCCGTGCCGATAGTTGCCACCATAAGTCCAAAAAAACCGGAAAGAATAGCTCTATGGAAGGACTCGGTAGAAACCTGAGCAATAATAACAATACCGAATAAAATTACTATAGAAACCTCTACCGGGCTTAACTTCAGGGCAAAGGTTGCTATAACTGGGGCGACGGTAAGAGAAATAATTCCTCCAATAATACCGCCTAATGCCGAAGCCAGTACACAAGCACCCAGAGCTCTGCTTGCAAAACCTTTTTCTACAAGTGGGAATCCTTCTATACAGGTAATTGCAGCAGCAGATGTTCCAGGAATTTTCAAAAGTATGGCCGGGAAGCTATTGCTCATTTCCGCACCGGCATATACAGATATGATAAAGATCAAACCGGGGTGAGGGGGGAATAGCAGAATAACAGGCAACAGTATCGCCATGGAATTACTTGAAGTAAGCCCCGGGGTTGCTCCGACAATCATTCCCAATGCAACCCCTACTATGGGCACCCAGCCATAGCTGAGCATGATTAGCAAACCATCCCAAATCATTGTTGTTTCCATAAAAAACCTCGCTCCCTGATCAGTGATTAACTATTAATTTTATTTTTATGAAGCCTTCAAAAAATCATTACTAATGTTTGCAAAATTAGATTTGCATCTCGTTCAGAATGGTGATGATATTACATGCTGAAATTGTATGATATCTAAATTAAGCAATGTAAACCTATTTATGCCAGTCTCTGTATTTATGAAACAATTCAGACATAGTGTGTACAAACCGCATTTATAAAAATTCTACAGTATACCTTCCAAAATCCCTAAAGGTATTTGCAGTCCTATCAATTTTGCAAAAACAAAATAAAAAATCACAGGTATAAGAATACTGAATACAGCAATAAGCATGGGTGATCTCACACCCAATACAGGAAGTAAAAGCACCATTAGAACAAACATTCCAATTACAAAACCTGTATAATAGATAACTAATAATGTCAAAATTGAGATCGCCAATATTCCCAATGGCTTTTTATAATTTGATTCTTCACCTTCTGTCTCGCATTCCTCAGCTTCCGGCACTTTAAAACTTTCGGGGGATTCTTTCTTTTCCTTCCACAGCGAAAGAAAAAACTGAATTATGGGAATCAAACCACATATAAATACAGGAATAGACAACATAACGGCGTAGACCAAAGTGCTTGTCCTAAACCCTTGCAGATACTGGTGTATTATCATGTAAGAGCTAAACGCTATAGCCAATACAGGAAATATAAGGTCTCCAACACTTTTTAATTTTTCCTTGCTCATAATATGTTCCCTCTGCTCAGCGCTGGAATTAAGGCTCTCCGGATTAGTTTTCATCCCGGAGAGCCATTATTGTTATTTATTTATAATGTTCACGAAATCTTTCAAATAGCTCGAACTGTTTATTTATCATTTCATTTATTCTCTCCGGAGAGGGATCAATCATGGTTTCTTCGGGATAACCCTGCTTCTCGGCTCGTTCTATGTATTTCGGGTCATTCTTGGCCTTTTTAAAGGTATCCTGGAGTTTTTCGTAATATTCCGGGTAGTTTTTCTTGATTTCCGGATTGATGAAAAAGGTTCTATAGGAGCCCACATTTATCGTCTCAAAGCCCAGGGCTTCGCTTGTGGTCGGAACATCCTCCCCTATGATTTCGGGGACTATGTTCTCATCCTGGCTAATGCTTAAGGCACGAAGTTCTCCGCCCGCTTTTTTTATACCTGTAGATTTTCTGGAAGCCATATCAACGTGTCCGCCCATCACAGCAGCCCTTGTTGCGCCTCCCGAGCCAAAAGGTATAATTTGGAACTGTGCCCCGGTTTCCTCCATAATCTGGTGTAGTTGAAGGGTTTCACCCTGAACGTAGCGGGACGTTCCAACCAAAATCGGTTTCTCCTTAGCAGCTTCAATGACCTGTTCCAAAGACTCCCATTTGGAATCGTCCCGAACCATAAAAACTCCGGGCTCCATGGCAAACAGGCCAATAGCATGGAGCTCTTCCATCCAGTCCCATTTTGGCTCCTGTTCTGAATACATAGCTGCGCCGGTTATAATGTTGCTTGAAAGCAGGAATGAGCCGTCTCCTTTCGCCTGTTCAACAAAATAATCATAGCCGACCCTGCCTGCGGCTCCGCCTTTGTTTACATATTTAAAGTCTACATCCCCACCCATATGCTTGTTCCACACCTCGCAGAATTCGCGGGTAATAGCATTATGATTGCTCTCAACCCTGTGGGGCATAACAACCTCAATACTTTTCGGTGGCCATTGCGGCTCCTGGGCATTAACGGGCTGAATCATTAGTAAAGCAACGACTGCCACCATGATAAGTTGTACAATTGTTGTTTTATTGGCAAATCTAGACATGGTTACCTCCTTTGTAGTTTGGTTTAAATTTGGCTTATAAAAACCTTTTGAAACAGTTAATTTATTCTACCACCTCCCTTCTAAAAAATAACCTTCTGTTTTTAATTATAATATAATATACCTATATTACTTCATATTCCGTACTTTGACCTGGACTTCTTCCAGATCATTTAATAGCTCTACAATTACGTTCGGATCTGTCTCCCCCCATTTCATAGCTGTATCCCCGTAGTGATACGGATAAAACACCTTTGGCTTTATGGCCCGCACTGCATCCTCGACCATTTCGGGGGACATTGTTACAGGCATGTTCATGGGTAAAAACGCAATATCGATATTTTTAAGAATTTTCATTTCCGGAATATTTTCAGTATCTCCCGCAATATATACCCTGAGATCACCGAATGTTGTTATATAGCCGTTGCCGTGCCCCTTCGGGTGAAACGGAGTATTGCCATGACGCATATTCACAATGTTATATGCGGGTATGGCTTTAATAAAAAAGCCATGGATCTCAGTACTTTCGTCATTATTTAAAATTCTGCAACCGGGAAGGTTTTCCGCACACCGGGCGGGACAAACGATATCTGTTTGAGGTCCGGATATTGCCTCTATGGCATTCAGGTCGAAATGATCATGATGCTCATGGGTTATCAGTATAAGATCAGCACCCGGAAGTTTTGAATAATCCGCCTTTTGCATTATGGGGTCAACATGGATCACTTTGTTCTCAAAATAGAAAATCAGGGCGGATCTGCCTATAAACGTAATTTTAAGATTTCCGGCCCCGGTTTGGTACTCATCGCTTTCAAATTGATCTATATATTCGCTCATTCTTCCTAACCTCCCGGTCAGAGTTACCTAAACAAGTCCATGACATCTTGAATATCATCCAGTTTTTCAAGGTTAGTGATATATTCCGTAACCTTTTCGGATCTCTTTTCCCCAAGCACTGGCTTTGCGTTAGAAAGAAATTTTTGCTTAACTTCGTCATTGCTCATAGGATTTTTCCGGGAACCTTTGTTATGGTCAATTTCCCCGGAAAAAATCTGGCCATCCTTCATGCGGATTTCCATGCGCGCTGGATATGTTGCCGGATAGGGAGAGTCCGGATCATTGGTATGACTGATTTTGCCTACCATATCAAGAATTGAAGAATCATGGACTTTTTCGTCCCTATAGGTTGACAAATCCACACTACCGTCAACTAAGGCGGCGGCGATGTTGAAATGGAGGCTGAACTTGGCGTGATACCCCGAGACCGGATTCTGCTTGGTTTCAACTGGCTCACAGACTGTCTGGGCTGCATCCGGATGAATGAAAACGGTTACCGAATCAATATCCTCGGTTTTGATATCATGATGGTCCCTGAGCTGTAGTGATAAATCAATAAAAGAGTGATTTATGACGCCGCATGGATAAGGTTTAAATGCTATGTTCGAAATTTCCCAGCGCTCTCCCAGCTCTCCAAGCAAAGCCTCGTAATCAGCGTCTTGCGGAGAAAGATGACTTTTAAAAAGACCAAATCTACCTTCATAAACTGTATCTGTACCGCTAAACCCTTTTTCTGCCATAAGCCCCGCCATAACAGCAGAATGAGCAGCCCAGCCGGGATGATACATTTTCGTCCAGGTGCCTCCGGAAAGATACGCTTCGCGAAGCCCGGCCGCTGAACTGCCGGCTATTCCCTGTGCATACACCGTATTTTCTAAATTCAGGTCAAGGCATCTTGATGCAGCAAGCGCTCCGCCCATTACTCCTGCTATAGCTGTGGTATGGAAACCTTTCCTGTGAAATCCTCCCTGGGAGGCCAATCCAACTCTACCAATAACTTCAAGCCCTACTATAGAAGAATTCAAAACCGCACTGCCACTCAAGCCTTCTCTTTCACCCAATGATAATACAACAGGAACAATAACCGATGTAGTATGAGCTACAGAGCCGGAATGGGTGTCATCAAAGTCATGACCGTGTATCTGGATGCCGTTTACAAGAGAAGCCCACACCGCGGATTGTTTTTGCGGTCTTCCAAGCACGGTCGCCTCTAGATTGCCTCCTATATCGCTTATGGTATCAACTGCTATTTCGGAATATTTTTCATTTGATGCGGCCAGCCCGACGCCCAGGGCATCAAGAATCAGCATACAAACATGATTTTTAACTTCCACTGGAACACGATTTAATTCCATCTCAGAAGCAAATCCGGCAAGCTGTTGTGATACTGTGTATGTCGCCATTATTCTCCCCTGATACTAATAACCTTAAAGTATTAAGTTCTCCTCGCAGCTTCCTCACGGAGCAAATTTGCAGCGGCAGTAGTATTAAAACATCCGCAGCGGCAATGCCTGCCTATATTCGCTGAAGCCTCTTCCGCGGTATCCTGACCGGATTTCACCTGCTTCGCATATTGCCTTACCAGAAAAGGCGAAACCCTCATATGTCCGCAAAGAGATACGATTTCGGAAACATACTCTTCCGGATGAGGAACCGGGCCAAATGTTCCCAGATCAAGCAATACACTGTCCGGTTCCATGGAAAGTTCTGAGGCCATATCAAAAATCCGGGCCAGGGGCCCGGCAATTGAAACGGATAAACCAGTGCCCATATCCCTAAGCATTTTTATGGCTCTGTAAGCATCCCCGTAGTCTGAGTATGTTATATGAAGATTTGAACCTTCGGTTATCTGATCGCGTATCTCCTCGACAGATACGCGCAATGTACAGCCGTTTCCCGGATTGCCGAAAACCACCGGCTTAGCGATCTCCAGTTCGCGTATAATCGAGCGCAGTTTCTCTGATGCTCCTTTTCGGTTTATGTCTTTTGTGCTTCGCACGTGGACTACAAAATCATCCCTGTCTTCCGGTAGAGTTCTGTGCATAGCATGGCTCATTCTTCGGTCCTCCTGGCCAACCCGAGATTAACCTTTGCCCTCGGCCGGGGTTTTACTCCGGCTTGTTGAACTGCATTTTTCATTTCATCGATTGAATCCGCCATGGTTGCCAGATTGGCGGACAGCCAGATACCCTGCGCCCGGGTTAAGCGTTTAACCAGCTGGAGAAAAGTTCCAATTTGTTCAGTAGGCAAAACAGTCTCAAAGCTGGTGGTAAGTATTTTTGTTTTCAGTATATCATCAGGAAGTTCGTCTAATCGGCTCATCAAAAGCTCATATCTTTTAAGAGGTTTTAACTCGAAGCCTTCTGCCTCAAGATTTTTTTTAAATGTTTCGCATGCCTCTATCGTAACCCCACCGTATGGTCTCATGAGTTCAAGTCTTATAACAGCACTGCCCAATGGTATACGGCCGGTGGCATCGTTTGTTTTTACGTCGTAGCCCCCTGCTCTGCCTTTAACCTGGGTTCCCGGAATCGAATCAAGAAGACGGCCGAAAAGTTTTTTGGTCCAGCTATAATCATCATTGCTCTCGCAGATGGCTTCCTGGGGGCAAATCGTTGAATCCAGGCAAACTCCGCATTCAACACATAAATTCCGGTCTATCGCAGCTGAATCTTCCTGTAGTGAAATAGCGCCCTGCGGACAAATATCTTTGCAGTCCCCGCAGCCTATGCATTTACCGTCAATATACATCGTCTACCCTTTCCCCTGGACTACCGAATTATAACCCGTTAGCGGTTTTACTCTTTAGGCCCGGCACCGGCTGTTTTCTGCACTTTCCGGGATCATCGTGGTCATTGACGAACCAGGCTATATAGTCGTCATTTTCATTCGGATAATCTTCCCGGATGTGCCCGCCCCTGCTCTCTTTTCTCGCAAGGGCCGCACCCGTGCAGGCAAGGGCTGTATAAGCGAGATTCCTAAACGTAATGCTTTCGTTAAGGGTTTTCAGATCCCGCTTTTGCCATTGGGTTTGCTCTGCAAGAAGTCGGGAAAAAAAATCCCTTCCTTCCTCAAGGTCATCTGCATTTCGTATAACTCCGAGAGACTGCCAAGCCTGGTTCTGCAAATCCTCCATACGCTCCCTTATTTTTGATATTTCAACCGGTTTGCCGTCACGGAAAAAATTATCCAGGTGCTGCCGGACTAGAGACCAGCCAAGGTCGGATCTTTTAGAGGACAATGCTTCTCTTGCAGCCTGTCGCCCGGCCCGGGTACCAAATACGTAGCATTCTGCAAATGCACTGCCTCCAAGCCTGACTGCCCCATGAATGCCTGTTGAAGCCTCTCCTGCTGCAAAAAGTCCCTCTGTGGAGGTGCGCCCGCTATTATCGATAATGATTCCCCCCAAAAGACAATGAAGGGCAGGGACAAGAACAATTTTATCTGACCTGTAATCCACTTTGGCAGCCTTCATAAAATTGATGAAATTGTGACCGATAGCTTCCCACTTCTGCCACAAATCCGGACTTATTGATGCACAGTCCATAAAAACAGGACCCCTCGCCTCGATCATTTCCCTGTAAAAAGCATGAATCAGAACAGCTCTTGTAGTTTTCTCAAGGGTCTCAGGATTGTAGCGCTTCATAAAGCGCTCTCCATCTGCATTATAGAATCTGGCGCCGCGGGAGGTAAGCTGGGTGCTTCCGCCGCAGGGAACAGCCCTGTTTTGAATAAGCGGCACGAAAGTAAATTCAAGAAATTCCATATTCGCGAGTTCAGCTCCTGCATCACAGGCAAGCCAGTAGGAATCCCCTGTCGTTTTAAAGGCCGCGCTTGCATATTTATGAAGCGAGGTTGCGCTGCCGCCTGCCAATATAACCGAGCCCGCTTCAATTACATATACTTTATCCTGCTGTATAGATATTGCCAGTGCGCCTTTAACCCGGCCGGATTCGCATATAAGCTTTACTACCCTTGCTTTTTCAAGAAAGGAGGCTTTCCTCCAGGAAAGTTCCTTGATCAGAATTTCTGTCAGGGCGGCGCCATTTCCTTTGGGGGTGCAGTTTCGGGCATACGTCTGCCCCACTCCCTGATTTTGAATAAACAGTCCATCCTGTGTCTTTAAATACGGTACCCCCAGGATGCACAAGCGCTCTACCAAAGGACGGATATCATGAACCAAATCCCTTAAAAGATCCGGATTGGACAAGTACCTCCCTTTAGAAAGCATATCCTCATATTGTTGCTCCGGCGTATCCGGGTTTCCTGGTTCTCCAAATACAGTATGTCCGAAAGCAGCTGCTGTTCCGGCCCCTGCAGTGGTAGTGGATCCGGAGCGGCCAAGTCGACCCTGGTCAACCATAAGGACACCCGCCCCATGTCGAACTGACTCGAGGGCCGCCATACAGGCTGCCGCCCCGCTCCCGATTACTAATACATCAGTTTGTAGGTGTTCCTGGTGCATTCTGTGAAACTCCCTTTTTAGGAGGACTGGAAATCGGACTTTTCCAGCGAATATTTTTCTCCCCTGAAAAAGAGTTCAATTGCATTCTCAGGGCAGCGCTCCATACAAATACAGCAGTCTACGCAGTTTTTTGAACCCGAGGTCAATACTTTTAGCGAATCTCCGTTATAGGCGATCTCATAGACATCGCTCCCACACTGGTAAATGCAAGTTCCACATAATGAACATCGTTCATGCAGAATTCTTGTAGGCATACTGTTGTTCTCCTCCTGCTGCTGTTAATAGGCGCTTTAAACCGGACAGCTCTAAATAATATGCTTACTATTTTCCAGAGATAGCATGCCGGCGCTAGTAAGAATACATTTACCCTTGGTGCCAGGGGCATTAACCAAATGCCAGGCAGTATACTGCTCGGCGTAGGTTTCGACAGAGCTCACACAATCGACGGGAACAATAACCTCAAAACCTCTTAAAGCTGCGCCTGTGGCTGTATGAAGCACTGCTCCCTGGGCAGCGGTGCCAACCAGTACAACCCTTTTGATTTGATGCCCGGACAAGATATCTTCCAATTCAGTCCTAAAGAATTTGTCCACGCCTGAAGCAACAGACTGCTCGGTTTCCAGCGGCCTTACTTCTTCGCGAATATCTGTGCGCTGCGCTGTCTTGGTCAGGGTATAGACCACAAGCATTTTCTTTTCTCTGGCGTCCTTTAAAAGGGACTGCACCTTTGGAAGGCCGGCAACGCAGCGTGGCCTTTGCGAACAGTTCTGATTCTGAATGTCTAATATCAAAAGTGCGGTGTCAGCAGAACCTGCGGTTACAGGCGTTACCTTTGGCGCCTCCGGAATCTCCACCTGCTCCCAGATTTTTATAATATCTGCTGTTTCTTCAGGCATGGCTGCCTCCTTTTTTTGGATCTAAAAGAATATTTTATTCTTTTGCACCTGCGATGAGCCCGAAAAGCCCCCGCTTGCGGATACCCCTGCGGCAAAGCTCGACAACAACAACCTGTTCGCTTTCAACATCCATGTTCACCTCAAGTCCAAAATTCTGAATCAGCCATGTGTGAGCGCGATTGTCCTTTGCCTGAAAAATAATATCGCTGACTTCATGACGTGCTGCAATCTCAAACAGGGGCTTATCATTTATGGTTTCTACTCCCTCGGTTATGCCTTCGCCCTGGATGATAAGCTTGTAAGCACCGGCATCTTTCAGTGCCTGCATTTCTTTGCTGATATAGCCGGCAGGAACGCTCCAGAAACCGAGACCTTTTTTACCAACTTCGCCAAAAACCTTAAGTCCAGTTTTTGCAGCTTTTTCAACCAGAAGGCACTTCTCTGAAAGATCCATGTAGACCTCGGCTGTGGCAACCTCAACGCCATCGGCTCCCAGATCGAGAGTTTCCTTCAGAAAATCGTCAAACACGCCCTGCATTACACCCATTTCCGTCACATCGCCTGCAATAAAAGCCTTCACGTCATGGGAGTGGCAAATCTCGATCTTTTTTTTCAGCATCTCCTTGGTACAAATTCTTGGCGCAGAAGTACCGATCTTAACCCAATCAACAAAGTCGCCCGCGAGTTCGAAAATATCTTCCATCATCCGGGGGCCCAGCCTTTTGTCTGCCATTATTGTCAGGCCCCTTTCCCTGGGCTTGGCTGTCCGCGGGGGAATATTAATAAATCCAAAAGCTTTGTCTTCCAACCTGTTCCAGTTTTTGTCAGTCATATGCTCTCCTTGTATTTGAGTGTGATTAAAAATTATTAATGTATTTTACTCCGCAAATAATTAAGCAGCCCCCCTTCAAGCACCAGCTTAAACTCACGCTCACTGAACTGCGTTGCGGTCGTAAAGGACTGAGCCTGCGTTTTATCTTCCACAATTACTTTTCCGCTTTTAAGCTGGTTTACAAAATCATTTATACAAAGCTCATCACCGTCTTTGATCAGCTCATAATCAGCCTTGTCCTCAAATAGTAAAGGAACAATGCCGAAATTGATAAGGTTCTGACGATGGATACGGGCAAAAGATTTAACTATAACAAGCTTCATACCGGCCTGAAGGGGTACCATTACCGCATGCTCCCGACTGGAACCCTGACCGTAATTTTCCCCCCCCACAACAACCCATGATGGTGTAAAATTTTTCATTTTTTTTGCAAAATCAGTATCCACCCGTTCAAACAAATAGGGTACAGAATCAGGCACGTTGGAACAAAGAGCAAGCATCTTGGCGCCTCCCGGCAGGATATCATCTGTTGTGATATCATCACCGACCTTAATTCCTACCATTGCTTCAAAATTTTCAGCAGGCGGATGGCCCAGGGGGATTGGCTTTATATTTGGCCCCTTTATAACCTTTATACTGTTAGGATCCTTGGCCGGCTTTATAAACAATCCTGGGAAATCCTCCACCCTGTCAGGAGGCAGGACCTGTGGCATTGGTCCATACTTTCTCGGATCTGTAAGAGAGCCGTTTATTGCCGAGATTGCAGCAGTCTCGGCGCTGCATAAGTATGCCTTGGCGTCCATGGTTCCGCAACGGCCCTTGAAATTTCTGTTGTGCGTACGTAAAGTGTTTGCTCCTGATTCCGGTGATTGACCGATACCATTGCAGGGGCCGCATGAACATTCCAGCAGCCTTGCGCCTGACTTTAAAAGAGAATCCAGATCCCCGCTTTCATTTATCGCCACAAGAGTTCTCCGAGAGCCCGGAGAGATTGCCAGCACGGTTTCGGGATGAACCGTGTTCCCGGCAAGTACTCTTGCAGCAACACCGAGGTCTTTATATGAAGAATTGGTACAGCTTCCTATGCAGACCTGATGCACAGGTATTCCTTCAACTTCGGAGACCGCCCGGACATTGTCGGGAGAATCCGGCATTGCCACCAGCGGCTCCAGTTTATCAAGATCAATTTCAATTACCTCATCATAGTCCGCATCCTCATCAGCCGCCCAGTTTTCAAAATCTTTCTCCCTGCCAAACCTGCGCAGAAAATAAAGCGTACGTTCGTCTGTCGGAAACAATGAAGTGGTTGCACCTGTTTCCGCCCCCATATTGCAAATAGTGGCCCTGTCATATACTGACAAGCTACCCACGCCGGCACCGAAATATTCAAAAATCCTTCCAACTCCCCCCTTGACAGAAGCCGTTCGAAGCAGGTGAAGTATGACATCCTTTGCTGAGGTCCATTGCGGAAGGGCCCCGGAAAGCCTTACACCGACAATCTTGGGCGCGGACATATAATATGGTTCTCCGGCAAGCGCGGTGGCAACATCAAGTCCTCCCGCCCCGAATGCGAGACTTGCAAGGGCGCCTGCAGTAGGCGTATGACTGTCAGACCCTAGAAGGACTACACCCGGCTTTGCGAAATTTTCCAGATGTACCTGATGGCAGATGCCGTTTCCCGGCCTTGAAAAATAAGCACCAATCTTGGCGGCCATTTGCTTTAAATAACGATGATCATCAGGATTGGCATAGCCTACCTGCAGGGTATTGTGGTCAACATAGACAATGGTAAAGGGCTTGACCTTATTAACTCCCATTGCTTCGAGCTGAAGAAAAACAGGGGTCCCTGTTGCGTCGTGAACCAAAACCTGATCAGGGTGAATTGCAAGGAACTGGCCGCTCATATCAACATTATGGGCCAGCATAATCTTTTGAACAAGGTTCATACTCATCCCTTACATCCTTTTCTCTGTGAGTTTTCCGCTGTTCGGATATTTTATCTGCAAACCGTTTTGCATTTAAAAGCAGAGTTTCTTTTCTGTATTCTGCAGCCGCTTTTGCCTTGTTTTCTTTGAACATGCAAATAAGTGAAGCATGACTTGTAAGCGATCTTTCCATTTGCCCTTGGATTTTGAAATATTCCTTGCGGAAGCGCTGGGTCTGTCTGCTGAAATTATCCAGCAGTCTCTGCAATTTATTATTTTTGCATCCTTCATGAAATACTTTGTGAAACTGCCAATTAAGTTTATAATAAAGATGACTGTCCCTGTTGGCAGCCGCTTCTTTCATCTGGTCATGCAATGCCACCAACTGTTCCAAGACCTCTGGGTCCTGGTTCTCGACGGCAATTTGCACCGCCAGACCTTCCAGGTTGGCTCTGATAACAAAAGTATCAATTACATCTTTAGGCGTGATCTTGACCACCCTAAACCCCTTATAAGGCTCTCTTTCAAGAAAGCCCTCGTACTCCAACTTTTGCAGGGCTTCACGCAAAGGAGACCGACTTACTTTAAATCTTGAACTGAGCTCTGTTTCCGTAATCCGCTGCCCTGGCTTATAGTTACCGTTCAGAATCTCTTCTTCTATAAAATCGGCGATTTGCGAGGGATAACTCATACGAACAATAATTTTAGCCTGTTTTTCAGCCATTTGTAGCTATCCTTTTTATTTATATCTTTATGCTTGATAATAGATTTTTTATAAATGGCATTTTTAATGATAGTATATTGTCGACAGTCTCTTGTCAACAAAAAATTACCCACCGATTGCTTTGATTGACCGAAAAAACAAGTGGCTATTTTTCCAGACTAAGAATCCCACTGCGGGTTAACAGGCACTTGCCCCTGGTGCCCGGAGCATTGACTATGTGCCATGCGGCATATTGTTCTGCATAAGTTTCAAAAGAACTCATGCAGTCCACCGGGACAATTACCTCAATACCCCGCATGACTGCCCCTGTAGCGGTATGAAGCACAGCGCCCTAGGCTGCAGTGCCTACCAGGATTACTTTTTTAATCCCGCGGCTGGACAGAATATCTTCCAGTTCGGTTTTAAAAAATTTGTCCACGCCTGAAGCAACAGACTGCTCATTTTCCAGGGGGGCTACCTTCCGCCGGACATCGGCTCGCTGTCCTGTCTTGGTAAGGGTATAGACCACAAGCATCTTTTTTTCCTATCCTCATTTAAGAGATTCTGAATTTTCGGCAGAAAGGCAACACAGCGCGGCCTTGGAGTGCAATTCTGATTCTGGATATCTAGAACAAGCAAGGCTATATCTTCCCTGTTTACGGCGACAGGGGCAACCTCCGGGGCTTCGGGAATCCCAACCTTCTTCCAGATTGTTATGATATCTGCTGTTTCTTCAGGCATGGAACTCTTCTTTCTCTGATGTTAAAGTACTGTTTTATTCCTTTGCGCCTGCGATAAGACCGAAAAGCCCCCGTTTGCGAATACCTCGACGGCAAAGTTCAACTACAACAATCTGCTCGCTTTCTACATCCATGTTCACTTCAAGGCCGAAATTTTGAATCAGCCATGTGTGCGCACGGTTATCCTTGGCCTGAAAAACAATGTCACTGACTTCATGGCGGGCTGCAATCTCAAACAAAGGCTTGTCATTAATTTCATCAACCCCTTCAACAACTCCTTCACCCTGGATAATAAGTTTGTAAGCACCGGCGTTTTTAACAGCCTTAATTTCCTTGCTTATATAGCTGGGGGGAACGCTCCAGAATCCAAGGCCTTTTTTGCCGACTTCGCCAAATACCTTAAGCCCTGTTTTTGCAGCTTTTTCAACCAGAAGGCATTTCTCTGAAAGATCCATGTAAACCTGGGCAGTGGCAACTTCTACTCCGTCTGCACCCAGATCAAGCGTTTCTTTCAAAAAGTCATCAAAAGCCCCCTGCATAATGCTCATTTCCGTAACATCGCCGGCGATAAAAGCTTTTACGTCATATGAGTGGCAAATCTCGATTTTTTTCTTTAGCATGTCTTTGGTATAAATTCTTGGTGCGGAAATACCTATTTTGACCCAGTCAACAAAGTCGCCCGCAAGCTCGAAAATATCTTCCATCATCCGGGGGCCCAGCCTTTTGTCTGCCATTATTGTCAGGCCCCTTTCCCTGGGCTTGGCTGTCCGCGGGGGAATATTAATAAATCCAAAAGCTTTGTCTTCCAACCTGTTCCAGTTTTTGTCAGTCATATGCTCTCCTTGTATTTGAGTGTGATTAAAAATTATTAATGTATTTTACTCCGCAAATAATTAAGCAGCCCCCCTTCAAGCACCAGCTTAAACTCACGCTCACTGAACTGCGTTGCGGTCGTAAAGGACTGAGCCTGCGTTTTATCTTCCACAATTACTTTTCCGCTTTTAAGCTGGTTTACAAAATCATTTATACAAAGCTCATCACCGTCTTTGATCAGCTCATAATCAGCCTTGTCCTCAACATGATGGTGTAAAATTTTTCATTTTTTTTTGCAAAATCAGTATCCACCCGTTCAAACAAATAGGGTACAGAATCAGGCACGTTGGAACAAAGAGCAAGCATCTTGGCGCCTCTCGGATCAATGGATAGGCCATCCTTTTTTTCTGTTACTGTTTTCAGACTTGGATCATAGATGCATTTTTGTAAAATATATATTGTCGACAATCGATTGTCAATAAAAAAAACAAAATGGTCTGACAAAAATTCGGCTATTACGTAATAAGTTGAAATAATACTTAAAATTTTTATAATTCCTGATACCCATCAGGAAGCCTGTTTAAAACCAATAAAAACCATCCTATAAAAATGGAAACAAATTGATTGACTGTCAGGCAACTATATAATAGCCTTCAACCATCCAAAACTGCCTCATAATAACCTGAAATCCCGGATTTTTATAACGAGGTGGAAACCCCGATATAATTCCCTGCCGAGATTCCCGGATATAATTCCATCCAAATCCCCTGGAAAAGCCCTGTCATTTTCTTCCTGAATTTAATTCAATGTACTGTTTTTATATAATAAATAATATGATTCCGCCATTTAATTCACCTTTTTCCAACCAGGAGAGTGACGGAATGACAGCATCTGTACTTTGCCTTCATTGCGGCACCTTTTTTGCGCCCAGAAACAGGCAGCAGAATTATTGTCGGCAGCCAGCATGTCAGCGCGCCAGAAAAACTGCCTGGGAACGGCAACGCAGAAAAACCGATTCTGACTACAGGCACAACCGGCGCCTTTCCCAGGAAAAATGGTTGCACAATAACCCCGGCTACTGGAAAACCTATCGCCAAACCCACCCGAAACAGGCCGAACGCAACCGAATGCTGCAAAAATTGCGCAACCGCAAAAGTGTGGTAAATGCTGTGCAGTCTTTTATTGCAAAGGTGGACGCGAGAAAACCCCCGCCTTTACCGCTTATAGGTCCGTTTTGGCTCATCGCCGATATTGCAAAGGTGGACCTGGTAAAAATTTATTTTCATGCAGAATTAACCTCTTGGCCGTAATTGCAAAGACAAACGCGAAGACAAGGCGGTTAAGTCCATGATAGGGCTCAAATAAGCAAGGAGGTGCCCTATGATCAAAAAACAACTGCTGCGGACCGATCGGGTCCGCAAAATCAACGGCAGCTTCGGTTTTATACCCCACCGGTTTTTAACCGACGGCTTTCTTGGCTCCCTTAGCCCCTATGAACTGTTGCTCTATTTTTTTCTCATTGTCGTATCGGACAAAAACGGGCTGTCGTTTTACAAGGAGACCACGATCAGCCAATTGCTTCGTATTCGGACAGATATGGTGATCAGTGCCAGGCGTGCTTTGGTCGAAAAAGATCTGATCGCCTATGACGGCACATTGTTCCAGGTGCTCGAATTGCCGGAAAAACCCTTGTAAAAGGATATAAGCCAATGATCGACAAACATCTTGTATTTGAAATCCATCGGCTCAGCCGGATGGGATTTTCCAAGCGCCATATTGCCAAAGAGCTGCGCATCGACCGGCAGACTGTGTCCAAGTATCTGCAAAATCCGGATCCCGGTCCTGTCAAGCGGGCTGACAGGCTCTCAAAGCTTGACCCCTACCGGGACATCATCGAACAAATCGTTGCTGATTATCCTGCCATAAAGGCATCGGTCGTTTTGCAGTACCTGCAGCAAAAAGGCTTTGACGGCCGGGTGACCATTGTCCGGGATTACCTGCAGACTCTGAGACGTGCCGGCCAACGCCGGGCTTATTGCCGATTTGAAAGCGGGCCTGGCCGGCAAATGCAGGTGGACTGGGGGCATTTTTGGAGTCTGGAATACGGCCGGACCAATCGTAAGCTATATGCCCTGGTGGTCCTTGAATGTCACAGCCGGATGCTGCATGTCACATTTACCCACAGTCAGTGCCAGGCTGATTTGCATCAGGGCCTTCTGGCCGCGTTTACTTTTTTTGGCGGGACATGTGCGCAACTGATGGTAGACAATATGCTGACGGCTGTCACCGAACGTGTAGGGCCCCTGGTCCGATTTAATGCGGCCTTTCTTGATTTTTTGCGGCCCTTTCATATCACGCCGGTGCCCTGCAACATCCGATCTCCCCCGACAGAAAGCTTTATGGTGCCGAGTATGTTGAAAACATCGTCTACCAGGAAATTGCGCCCCAAAAACACCATGATCCGGTCCGGTTGAAAAATCCGGATTTAAACCGGATCTGTCTGGAATCGCCATGTCTTGAAGACTATGATGCCATTGCCGTCAAAAAAAGTCAGAAAAAAGACATCATCCTGATCGGCAATCCGGGTGTTGGCAAAAGCTTTCTGGCCAAATGCATCGCCTATGCTGCCACCCAGGCCGGCATCAAGACGCTGTTTGCCTCCACCATGGATATGATCAACCAGCTCATTGCCGCCGATGCTGATCATTCTCTGGTCAAAAAGCTCCATTATTATCAATCACAGGACTTACTGGTATGTGACGAACTCGGTTATCTTCCGCTGGGCAAACAGGGCTCGAATCTGTTCTTCCAGGTTATCAGCGCACTGCATGAAAAAAAATCCACCGTGATTACCACCAATCTGCCGTTTGCCAAATGGGCCGACATATTCGATGGCACCACTGTGGCCACTGCGATTGCCGACCGCCTCGTCTACAACTCGGAAATTCTGATCCTCGAAGGGAAAAGCTATCGGAAGCGGATGAAATCCGGAGAGTAAGAAGCGGGACACCGGCTCTCAAACCGGTTATCCTTTTTTGTCGCGCCAAAAGCGTGTATGGTCGAAGTGTTGCCTGACTATGTCCTGGCTGATTTTTGAACCGGTGCTTTTGGCTGGTTTTTCAGCCGGTGGTTCCAAATAACTCCTTGTTTGTTAAAAGAGATCATGGACAACAATTAAAAATTGATATAGAGAAAGCTTAACACGAATAACAATCAAATGGTCCATCAAAGGAGAAGCAGTCTTAAAACAGATGGCACGATTGCTTCCAAATGAAATGGTGATAACTGACAAACAGAATTTCCGGCGCGTGGTCCGCATGTCAGGCGCGGATGCAGTAAACCTGCCCAGCGGGTCTATCCCGGTCCAGCAGCTTACTGAAGTCGGTTTGGGCGGCATGTTTACGGTAAACGAAAAGAAATACTACATCCT
>CAZVFQ010000043.1:0-23646 GCA_964626455.1 uncultured Desulfobacteraceae bacterium
GTCTGAAATTCTTTCCGCAGGATCGGGCGCCTTATTTACAAGCGATCTGGTTTTCTCCAAAATGCGCTGCGGCATTGAAGCAAAGGCCGGGCCTTGGCTTTTTAATTCTTCTGAAAGCTGCTTTTCGCCGCTTGCCTGCCCGATGGAATTCTGGTCTTTTCCGCCGCCTTTACCGATTTTCCGGTAATCGCCTCCCGGGCCTGCAGCCTGTATCTGCTTTCTTGCAAGGGTTTCCTCATTTACGAGCACGCCCTTTGCCACAAACTGGCTTTTTGAAATAATCTCGTCTGCAAGTACAAGCTGGAAAACAGATCCGCACATGCCAGATTCCATGAACCCCACGTCATGAACCAGACTGGGCCCGCTTAACATGGCAGAATGTATTGAAAGCGATGCCTCAATTGCGGCCTGGGCATCCATGGCCTTTGAATCGCTGCATCCGCCTGCGGAAAAAACCGGAAAACCCAAATATTCGCCCATCTCGGTAAGACCTGCCTCAAGGCTTGAAAGCTCGGGCGCCCCATAGGCAAATACCGCTTCCCGCATGTCGAGTATGGACTGGGTTCCGCCTATAACAATGCAGGCTCCGGGATTAACGGTCTGTGCAATCACGACCCCAATCAGCGACTCTGCAAGGGTTATGGCTATGTGTGCGGCATGGGTGGCCGGCACTGTTCCGCCGCCGGTGCTGGCGGGCGCAAAAATCTGGGGTATATTGTTTTCCGCACAATACATCACCTTGTCAACGGCGTTGAAATCCGAAAGCAGGGGAGATATGGGCTCATTATAAAAAAGGTAATTGGGCTTGTGCTCAAAAGCTTCAGGCCCGCCTGCCATTGCAGTTCCTATCTGATGGATATACCTGCAGTGCTGCCTGGAAAAACACCAGGCAATGGGCGGCTTGGTGGAATTCTGGATCATTTCTGAAAACTCGTAAAGACCTTCCATTCCGCTGGGAACATCACTTATCAGCCCAAGGGACATAACAAAGCCTATCGAGGGCAATGCTTCACACAGGCTTGCCACCATTGCCGCATCCTGCCGGCTATATTTCCGGCGCTCAAATGTGAAGGGGTCAATAAAATTCGGGCAGGTGGGCCCAGGGCCGAAATTTGTATATCCCTGCTCGATTCTTAAGGCGACTTCGCCGTTCCAGGAATAAATATTTGTAACAGGCGGCACCGATCCCAGCGCCCTGTTGACAACATGCGATGGGATATATACCTTGTCGTTTCTTATTCTGCAGCCGTTTTGTCCCAGCAGCTCCCTTGCCTGCTCATGCTGTACCTTCACGCCTGTATGCTGGAGAATTGTCAGCACCTGATTGAATATCAGGCGTTTCTGGCCCTCTGATAAAAATGAAAACCTTACATACTGATTTTCCGTCAGATTAGTCCTTGTTCCCATAAAAAAGCTCCCTATTTTCCGGCTTTGGCCAGGGCCAGCAGCTCTTTGGCAAGTTTGGGGTCAAACGGCTCCGGGGCATGCTCTGCCAGAATGTTTTCGCGTTCTTCTTTTGCCCGGTCTCTCATGGTTTTTTGCCCGGCATCCACCCAGTTTTGGTATGTGGACCTGTTTATAAGCTTCGGCCGAAACCATTCCTGCCAGTGCTCAAGGGTATGATCGCAGGTCAGGTATTCTCCTCCGGGTCCGACCGATTCGATCAGCTCCATTGCCAGGTATTCTTCGTCCGTGCTGATGCCCCTGCCGATTTGTTTTATCATTTCAATAATCTCGCTGCACACGACCAGACTGTCGGCAGAGAAGCTCTGTCCGCTGCTTACCAGGCCTGAACCGTAAATAAGGTCCGCACCGGACAAAAAAGCATAATACAGGCTAGATACGCAATCAGCACCCGCGTCCTGATCAATCCCGGAAGCATCGGTAATTCCAGCGGGAGAAAGCATGCCAAGTCCAAGCCATTTGGAAACATCGGTATTTGCTGCACAAGTTAAGGCAAGCTCGGGCGCGGAAAAACAAGGACCATCTCCTGGAGGCCGGGCAACAGTTGTCACGCCGCCCCTTATAAGAGGCATGCCCGGAGCCTTAAGATAGGAAAGCACTGATACCAGCATGGTTTCAGCAAGGGTTAAAACCAGGGTGCCTGCAATGCTGTCAGGCGCCGTGATCCCTGAGACCGCATTAGATGCGCACACGCACGGAATTTTTTTTTCAGCGCAAAACAAAATCTTTTCAGCCTCTTGGGCTGAAAGGCTCAGCGGCGAATCGATCTGCGAATAACAGGCAAAAAGCGGCCCCAGACGAAATTCTTTTTCCCCGCCGCATACAAGCGACATTATCTGCCACAGGGTATAAAGCTCGTTTTTATCAGCAGCTCCAAGCAGCATGGGTTTGGATGAACCCTCAAGCATTGCTGTCACACAGGAAAGGTTCCATGAGTTGTTTTTTTCAGAACAAGGCGTAAAAGGGCCTGCTATAAAATCATAATTGGAAAGATAATCCGCCAGTCTGGAAGCATTATAGACCTGCTTATAAACCGAACTGCCTGAAGCCTGCCCGTTTTTCCCCGCATCTAACGGGTAAACCGGACCTGCGCCAAACGCAAGCTCATCTTTCTGCAGTCTTACCGATTTTTGCCCGGTTCTGCCTGCAAGGGCGATTTTTTTGGGATGCTGACGCAAAGCCTTTTCCACAAGGACCGCCGGGATGCGCACCAGACTGTCCCCGGTTACAACCGCCCCGCTGTCAGCAAAAAGTTCCAGAGCCTGCCTGCTTTTTACCAGCGCGCCGTTGCTTTCGATTATTCCAAGGGCGTCAAAATAAATCCGCTCGATCTCGTCTTCTGACAGCACCCGGAAGTTCGGCGTAGTCTGAACAAGTTCTCTTATCTTCATCTCATCCCTCCGAAAATTTGCTAAACAATACCACCTTCCCGCACTTTAACAAAATTTTTTTATCACTAGGGACGTTCTTAACTTATTAACTTATTAATAATGAATAATGGCCCTGAAATAACAAATCAAACCATTTGTTGTTGCAACACCACCTGCATTAATGTTTTTTTAAGTTATTTTTAGTAACTATTGGTAAGCTTATTTTTATTTTATTGACTAAAACAAACCAATCTCATACCTTGCTTTTATAAATTTTCTTTAAGGAGTCTTCCATGGAAAAGCTGCTTTCAACAAAACAGGTAGCCGAATACCTTGGCGTTAATGAAAAAATGATCTATACCCTGATCGCGGAAAAGGGACTGCCTGCATCCAAGGCAACAGGCAAATGGCTTTTCCCGCGGCACCTGGTAGATCAGTGGATCGAAGCCCACACTGTCAACCTCTCTGCAGCAGAGGGCCCGGCGCCATCTGCAGAAGGGCTGCTGATAATCGCAGGGAGCAATGATCCACTGATAGAGCAGGCCATTGCTCTGTTTAACAACACCTTCACAGACAATCTGGCAGTTTTTGGAAACCTCGGCAGCCTGGGAGGTATCCGTTCGCTAAAGCAGAATCTTTGCCACATTGCCTCCAGCCACCTGATGCAAAAAGACGGGGATGACTATAATTTCGGGATTCTCGAGGAACACATGAGCCCGGCGCCCGCAGTGGTAAATTTCTGCAGAAGACGGCAGGGCCTGATAGTGGCAGCAGGCAATCCAAAAGAAATCAAAAACACTGCCGACCTGGCGCGGCCGGAAATCTGCGTGGTAAACCGCAAACTGGGAACAGGCACAAGGCAGCTCTTTGATCTGGAGCTGAAAAATGCGGGCATAAAAAGTGCGGATATTGACGGTTATGACAGGAAAGTCCAGAGCCACATGGAAGCCGGCCTCGAGGTACTGCAGGGAAAAGCTGATGCAGCGCCCGGCATACAGCCTGCGGCAGAACGTCTCGGCCTTGGCTTTGTTGCCTGGCGATGGGAAAGATACGATCTTTTAATCCGCAAAGAACGCTTTTTTATCAAACCAGTGCAAAACTTCTTAGGCCTGCTGGGCGAAGAGATCTTTAAGGATCTTGCGGCCCAATACCAGGGATATGACGTATCAACAAGCGGGAAAATGATCTTTGCAGGCTCTGATAACCCCAATAAACATAAGGAAGTTTCAAAGGAGATACTATGAAAAACGAAATCTTTTTTTTAAAACAATTGATCATTACAGCATCTGTACTGGCGCTGATGTGTATGCCGGCAATTGCTGACGAAAACAAACCTCTGCTTATGGCAACCACTACAAGCACTGACAACACCGGTCTGCTTGAATACCTGGAGCCTTATTTTGAAGACTCAACAGGCATTGATCTTCGCTGGACCGCCACGGGTACGGGAAAAGCTCTTGAGCTTGGCAAAAACTGCGATGCTGACGTTCTTCTGGTTCATGCCCCGGAGGCTGAAAAAAAATTCGTAAAAGACGGATACGGTAAAAACCGCAAGCAAATCATGTACAACGACTTTGTTATTATCGGACCTGTATCAGACCCGGCAGGAATAGACGGCAAATCCGTATCAGAGGCGCTGGCTGCCATAATTAACAAAGAGGCAGGGTTTGTGAGCAGAGGGGATGATTCAGGCACACATAAAAAAGAGCTTGCCCTTTGGCCGGCAGCAGGGCTGAAGGTGCCGGAAAAAGAAAAGTGGTACATTCAGACAGGACAGGGCATGCTGCCAAGCATAAATATTGCAGCAGAGCGCTCGGCTTACATAATGACCGACCGCGGCACCTATATTAAATATGCTCATGACCAGGGCGGCAATCCGCCCCTTGAGATTCTTGTTGAAGAAGATGCAGCCCTGCGCAACCAATATAGTGTAATACAGGTCAATTCTCAGAACTGCCAGAATGTAAAAGCTGAGGCAGCCCGCAGATTTTCCGAATGGATGGCGGGACAAGAGGCCCAGGACCTTATCGGCGAATTCAAACTCATGGGCAAGACCCTTTTTATTCCAAACGCCGAAAAATAAAAAATCACAAAAAATAAGCCGGTCTGCCCTGTTCCACTAAAGGGCGCCGGCTTAACAATGTGCTGCTCAAAGCAATGGACTTTATTTTACAAGGAATAACTGAGGCTTTCCGGCTACTTTTTGCAGGCGACCAGGAAACTTTTTCTGCTGTTGCAGCAACGCTTAAGGTCTCAGGCCTTTCCATGGCGGCAAGCCTGGCAGTCGGAATCCCCCTTGGCTTTGCCCTGGGCTACATTCGATTTCCCGGAAGGCGTCAAATCCGGCTGGTCGTTGATACCCTGCTGTCTCTTCCCACTGTTTTTATCGGCCTGATGGTATACGCACTTATTTCCAGCAAAGGCCCTCTCGGGGAAATGGGCCTGCTTTTTAGCCTGCCCGGCATAGCCATAGGCCAGACCATCCTGGCCCTGCCGATCGTAATAGCCCTTAGTGCAACAGCTGTGGAAAGTCTTGAAACAGGCCTTCGTACAACGCTTCTATCTCTTGGGGCCGGCAGATATCAAATGATGGCAAGCACTCTGTGGGAAGCAAGGCACGCCATACTGGCAGCAGCCCTTACAGCCTATGGCAGGGTAATGACAGAAGTGGGAATTTCCATGATGGTGGGGGGAAACATCAAGTGGCACACACGCACCATTACAACGGCAATTGCCCTGGAAACCAACAAAGGAAAATTTGCCATGGGCATAGCTTTGGGACTGGTGCTTTTAATAATAGCCTTTGCAGTAAACGCTGGCGTTTCCTTTCTTCGCAAAAAATAGGCAGCTAATGAACCTTTATAAACTTGAAAACGTCCTCCAGTGCTACGACGGAAAACCCGTGCTTTCTGTAGATAACTGGTCGGTTGCAAAAGGCTCCATCACAGGTCTTTACGGCCCGAACGGAAGCGGGAAGAGCACACTGTTAAGATTGCTCGGCTTCACAGAGAGCCCGGCCCGGGGAAAAATTTACTTTCATGGACGCAAAGCTGAAACTTACGGGAAAAAACTTCGCACCCGCGTAACTCTGATGCCACAGGAGTCCTACCTTCTCAAGCGTCCGGTATATAAAAATATCGTATACGGTCTTCGCATACGGGGTGACAGATCCGGTGAAAAACAAAGGGTTAAACAGGCAATGCAGCTTGTCGGCCTGGATGCCGGCAGTTTTGCGCAAAGACCATGGTATGCCCTTTCAGGCGGTGAGGCAAGGCGGGTCGCAATGGCTGCCAGACTGATATTGAATCCGCAAGTACTGCTTCTTGATGAACCCACAGCAAGTGTTGACGCAAAAAGCGCGCAAATGATGAAGCAGGCGGCAGAAGACGCACACCGCAAACACGGCACAACCCTTGTGATTGCAAGCCATGACCGGAAATGGCTTGAAGATATCTGCCACAATATTGTCCATATGTTTAACGGGAAAATCATGGAAAAAGGCGGCAAGACCTTTATCTTCGGGCCATGGGAAAAAACCGGGGACAACTGCGCTGTTTGCAGATTTTCCGACGGTCAGACATTTTTTGCAGAAAATGCGCCCAAAAACCTGCCAGGCGCTTCAGCGGCCGTTGACCCGCAGGATATGACCCTGCATGCGCACAAACAGGACATTCCGCCTGAAAAGACAGCATTAAAAGGCCTGCTTGTAAACCTCTGCCTTGAAAAACCTACAAACAGAATCAACGCCGCAATATCAGTAGGCCACACCGAATTTATCACATACCTGAACCCGGACGTCATTTCCAAACAAGGATACTACCCCGGCTGCACTCTATGGGTCGCCTACAATCCCGCCAAAATAGAATGGGGACGTTCTTAACTTATTAACTTAACGAATACGAATGAAGAAGACGAGTTGCAGTGCCAGGCGTTAAGTTAATAAGTTAAGAACGTCCCCGCCATGTTTCTCAGCAGATGAGGATGAGACCGCAGATACTTGACATACGAATGGATTGTGAGCCGTTGTAATAAGTGGTGCCCTTGATATTCCATCCCGCGGCCTCATAGAGTTTTGAGACATTAATACCGAATCCGGACATAGAAGGCCTTGCACGGTCAGGGTTTCTGCATTTGCCGTCTTCAAAAAGCGCCCTGCACTCAAGATATTCGCTGCAGAACACCTTTTTGCACGAATTGCCTGCATAAGCGCGGGCATTTAAAAACCCCTTTTCTACCGCACATTTCTCAATTGACGCCGCGGTCTCGTGCAGCAGCTGGAAAACCTCAATTCCCTGGCCTGAATACAGCACATCTGAGGGCACCTCGATTTTGAAGAATAATGACCATTTAAATGATTCAAGCTGTTTTCGCATCACTGACGGCCCGGCCACATTCGGGGGGCAGCTTTTTGAAAGCCCGTAATTAATGCATTTGGGATTTGTGCATTTTTCAGCCAGACTGTCTTCGACCTTTACCTTTTCTGCCGGAATCAGAGCGGCATCAGCAGCTCCAAGGCTTTTAGCACGACAAAGCAGGGAGGCTAAATTTTCTTTTGTGCAGTTCAAGCAGTTTTTCTCCTTACAACAGAGGTTTTTTTGCCATCTGCGGCTTTAATGATTAAATGTGTGTTATGGAGGAAATCATGCAGGACTTCAAATATTTTTTAAAAGATTATATCCGAAGGGAAGTCGACTTTTCCAGCACTGCCCAGTCAAGGGGGATTGCACCCCCGCCCCTTGAAAAGCCGGCGCCTGAAAATGCAGAAAAAATTAGTCTTCCCGGAAGCAGGCAATGGAAAACAGTAAAACCTGTGCATGTGGCAGAAGCCATTGCCAAAAGAAGATCCCGCAGAACTGCCACAAAAGGAGATCTTCTTTTATCCGAGTTGTCTTTTCTTTTGTGGACAACCCAGGGCATCCGTGAAAAACAGGGGCTGTATCACGCCCTTCGCACAGTTCCATCTGCCGGGTGCAGGCATTCTTTTGAAACTTATATAGCATGTTTTCGCGTCACGGGTTTGGAAAAAGCCATATACAGATATCTGCCTGTCAGCCATGAACTCGTGAAAGAATCGGCAATGGACAACCTTGAAAAAGTAGTAACGCGGATGGCTTTGGGACAATCTTTTGCAGGAAAAAGCGCTGCCACCTTTATCTGGACAACCGTGACCGCGCGCATGGAATGGCGATACGCAAAAGCCTCCTACAAGGTCATAGCCCTTGATGCCGGCCATGTCTGCCAGAATCTGTATCTTGCCTGTGAAGCCATAAACTGCGGCACCTGCGCCATTGCAGCATATGACCAGCATTACTCGGATACAGTACTGGGCGTGGACGGCGAAGAAGAGTTTACAATATATATGGCGCCGGTGAGTAAGCTTTAGGGTTTGACCCCTTCTTTTGCTCTGCTATACTGCATACTTTCTTCTGTCCAAAATCTTGTACCCAACATTTGAAATCCAAACACCGGAGGCTGATCATGGGCGTTGAATTTAAAACGCAGGATAAGGTCGCAAAATTTTTAAACCCTTTCAAAGACTTTGCACTCTCAGAGACAAAATGCCAGATCAGACAGGACCCGCTTACTGCCAGGACCGGGCGTTTGGCGCATTTTGTCGGATTTAAGCCGCCCTCTGCGGATTTTTCCAAAATCATAGAAAATTCCGAACAGAACTGTCCTTTCTGCCCGCAAAACGTTTTTACCATGACCCCGAAATTCGACCCTGACCAGATCCCGGAAGGGCGGCTGGAAAAGGGCGAATCCGTGCTTTTCCCCAATCTTTTGCCCTATGATGCCCACAGCGCACTGGCGGTATTGTGCAAAAAACACTACAGGGATCTTACGGATTTTACCCCGGATATCTTCAGAGACGCTTTTGAAAACTGTATTGCATATCTGGAAAGAGTGCTTGAAAACAAGGAGCAAACATACGGCCTTGTAACATGGAACTACATGCCTGCTGCCGGCTCAAGCCAGGTGCATCCCCATTTCCAGGTCTACGGCACGCAGTCTCCCGGCAATTTTCTGCAAAACATGTTGTCTGCTGGCAAAGATTATATGCAAAACAACGGCCGGACTTACTGGGAGGATTACGTAAATGCCGAGACCAACACCGGCCAAAGGCTGATTGCGCAAAACAAAAACAGCATATGGCTGACCGATTTTGTGCCTGTAAGCGCTTTGACCGATGTTGTCGGAATCTTTCCGGAAAAACAAACCCTGTTTGACTTAAACGGTAAAGAGCTCCGGGAAGCCGCACAAATGATAAACCTGGCAATCGATTACCTGGGACAGCAGGGAGTATACAGCCTGAATATGGGATGGATGCCGGCCCTGAAAGGCGAAAAACATCACTGGCTGCAGATCAGGATATCTCCAAGGCTTTATCTGGCCCCGCATGTGTGGTGTACTGAAACGCCCTCGCTTGTCTATCAGTATCAGGAATCCTTTGCAATCTGGTCGCCTGAGGACACGGCAAAAGAAATCAACGCATTTGTTAAAACCGCTGAAACCAAAGACTTAACAAGGTAGCCCGAGTTCCATGAGCAAACAACTGCCCCGGCAGGCCAAATGTAGCAGATGCAGGGGCAGGGCTGTTGTTTGCCTGCCTGCGCATGCCCAAGGACCTGCAAATGAAAGACAAATTCGGCAAATGCGGTATTTACTGACAACCCGCACTTTTTCATACCTGCACCGCAACTTTGCAATAACGGCCCGCGGGACAGTTACATTGCCGTCCCCTTATAAAAAACCCTGATCACAAGGAGGAAAACACCATGGGAATCCGCACTGCACAGCAATACAAAGACAGCCTGCGCGACGGAAGAAACGTCTACATCAGCGGAGAAAAGGTCGAAGACATCACGCAGCACCGGGTTCTGGGGGTTACTGTGGACACGGTTGCAGCCGGCTATGAAATGACAGCCTCGGATGATCCGGAAATACGCAAGCAACTGGTTGCCGAGCACCCGGAAACAGGGGAGCCCATCAACCGTTTTTTCATAACTCCTGAAAAATCTGAACAATTGTTTGACAGAACCCGGATGATTCATCTTTTAATGGGGCACACCGGCGGACTTCCCTTCGGAAAGGACATAGGCACGGACTGTCTCAATGCAGCCATGGTGGTAGCCCGCCAAATGGGAAACAAACAGTATGAAGAAAACGCTAAAAACTTCCTGGAACATCTGCGCAAAAATGATCTTCACACCTGCGGGGCGGTAAGCTGCGTTAAGGGGGACCGCTCCAAAGAACCGGCCATGCAGAAGCATCCGGATTATTACCTGCACGTTGTGGATAAAAACAAAGACGGCATAGTGGTCAAGGGCGCCAAGATCCACATTACCAGTGCTCCCAACGCAAACGAGATCATAGTGGTGCCAACACGCCAGATGCGGGAAAACGAGGCTGAATACGCAGTAAGCTTTGCCATTCCTGCAAACACCGAAGGCATTACCTTTATCTGTAGAAACGGGCGCGGGCCCTGGTCTGACCGGGAATTTCATCCAGACCGGCCGGTGCGCGAGCTCACCGAGGCCATGATCGTATTTGACAACGTGTTTGTTCCCTGGGACCGGGTTTTTATGTGCGGCGAATGGCAGTATTCCATGCTTCTTGCCTACACATTTGCAACTTTTCACCGGTTTACCGCAATCAGCTACAAGATCCCGTCAGTGGAGGTCATGGCAGGCTGCGCAGTGGCAATGGCCAAATACAACGGACTTGAAAAGGTGGGCCACATCCGCGACAAGCTGGCCAGTATAGCCGCCTACGTGGAAACTCTGCGGGCGCTTACCCGCGCCTCGGCCCTGGAACCGGTCATGTACGGCAACATCGCGGTGCCCAACCCGCTGGTAACCAACATGGCAAAGCTTCATTTTGCAGACAACTACCACGATTTCGTAAAACTTATCCAGGACATCGGCGGAGGAATCATTGCGACCTGTCCTGACAAGCGGGACTGGAACAACCCGGATATTCAGGGATACCTGGAGCACTACCTTGGCGGCTCGGAAAAATACAGCACCATGGAGCGACTGCAAATGATACATGAAACCATGCGGCATGTCTGCTCTCATGAATCAGCCTTCCACGAGGTCACAACAGTGCATGCCGAAGGCTCCATGGCAGCCCAGAAAATGATGATCCTTTATGAATCGCCTCTGGAGCGCTACGAAACCCGGGCCAAAAAGGCTGCCGGCATTATAAAGGACTGATAGTGTCAGCTGTCGGCATTTTTCTGTCTTGCGGCTGTCCATGGTTTGCCTGCTATTTTGCAGTAAAGGGCAAAAAGCAAAAACACCATGGTCAGCCCAAGATGTGCCAGGAGTAAAACAATTACGAACTGGGGTGAAAACGGAACAAAAAAGCTGTTTCTTATTACCAGCAGGATACCCGAGGCCATTATGCCGCAAAGAATTGCCGCCCGCACACTGCCGGAAGCTGAAAGTCTCCGGTATCTGCGGGTGACAAGCAAAAATTCAGCTGCAAAATAGGCGCCGATTGCAAGGATTGCAGCAGCTCCCAGGTAATGGATAAAATGGGTGGTATAGAACTCTGCCAGCCAGCCCAGCCCCGGGATATCTGCTATATAGTAGCGCTTGAAAATCGGCATCTGGGCAAACCCTGTAAGCGCAAGCAGAAACAGGGTCAATCCGTAAACGTATTGAATCTTACGCCTGCCGCGCGTTATTGCATATGCCTTTGTCTTCATGATGTTTTCCCTTTATTTCAGGCTTATTGCCAATAAGTTAATAAGTTAAGAACGTCCCCTATTTGTTGATGAAATTGTAGGCTTTTACGGCGGCGGCCGCGATTCCTGCAAAAGGGGCGATCAACATTGCTGCGGTCAGGTTTTCTGCCTTGTCCATGGCGTTTTCTGCAGGGGAAAGGTGCGGCTTTCCATCGCCTTTTTCAATTGCTGCGTCAAGATCCTCAAAGGGTACAGGAGAAACATAGATGGTATTGGTACCGCCGTTTTCCTTTTCACCGTAAATATATCCGCCGATTTCTTCGGCGATTTCATGTGCCTGCCGTATAATCTCGTTTCTCGGCCCTATCTGTTGCACGTTTGCCGGGCAGGCAACAATGCAGGCAGGCTTTTTGCCTTTTGCAACACGCTCATAGCATCTGTCGCACTTATACATCACGCCGTTTCCCGCAAAAGAGGGCATTATATCCAGATAAAGCCCCACCCCGGTCTGGCGCTGCGGGATACCCCAGGGACAGACATTTTTGCATTTTGAACCCCCCAGGCAAAGATCATAATCAATCCTGGAAATCCCGTTTTTATACTGCCTTGCCGCACCCCAGGGGCAGAGGTTTACGCACGGCGGATTTACGCAGTGCATGCATCGCCTGGGAATATTTATCGTCTCTTTGCCGCCGTTTACCTCCACGTCTGCGTGCTGTATATACAAAGGATTATAAGGCGTGAGCCGGTCTCTTACTTCCTGCTTCTCAGACCAGTCCTCCACCTTGACCCTGGAAGGATACATTTCAGGATACGGCTTTTTCGGCTCAGGAAACTTATGGCCGTTTGTCTCCCTGCATGCCTCCACGCATGCGCCGCAGCCGATGCACTTTCTTATATCAACAAGCGTTGCCAGCTGATGTTCTGCGTCCGGCCCCCCTCTTACAACAGAGGGCACGCCAAGGGCGGCGGCTGAACCCGCTGCTGCAATACCTCCTTTTAAAAAGGACCGTCGTGAAATTGATTCAGTCATTTTCCACCTCATCTGTTAATTTTGCACCCGAACCATTATGGATTTATCCGCTGTGCATTTCGGCTTTTGCCTCTTGCATTGCGGATCTCAAAAGCTCGAGCCCGGAAATTACGCGGCTCCTGTCAGCCGGTTCAAGTTTTTCGAGAATGCGTGCCTGCAGCCGCTTTTGTAAATCTGCAATCTGCTCAATCACCCTGCGGCCTTCAGCGGTAAGCCGAAGCAGCCTTACCCTTCCGTCAGCAGGATCTGTCGTCCGCTCTATTAAGCCTTTTTTGTTCATATTGTTAACTATTTTGGTCACCCTGCTCTTGGCCACTTCCATACGCTCGGAAATCCCCTTTACGGTTAAATACCGCTCGTTTCCAAAAAGCATCAGGCAGCGTATCTCTGAATACGGAAGCCCGAGTTCCAGGGACTCGAAAAGCTGCCTGCCCTCACAGCACCGCCTGACATCTTCTATCAGTTCATTTAAACGGCTGACCTGATATCCTGGTGTCTGCCGGTCCGGATTATCTGTGTGCGTTATTTTGTTCATAGTATTAACTAAAATAGTTGCACAAAACATTCCTGTCAACAAAAAAATTGGTTGACTTAAGAGCACGCAAAATCCGATGATTTAGCCAATGAAAAAATAAATCCGCGCCTGTGGGAAAATCTGAAAACACCATTTAGCAGGAGGAGAAAGCTTATGAAAATCGTTCGGTTCAAAGACAGCCAGGGCAACATATGCACAGGCAAAGACCCTGCAGACGGCCGGGCAGAGGAGATAAAGGAAACAAAGGACGGAACCTGTGTCTCTACCGGGCAGACAAAGCAAATAAAAGAATACCTGCCCCCGGTTGAGCCACGGGCTGTTTTGTGCATTGGATTAAACTACAAAAAACATGCAGAGGAAACCGGCCTTGAGCTGCCGTCATTTCCTGTGCTGTTTATGAAAAATCCGGCATCGGCAATAGGCCATGAACAAAACATTGTGCTGCCGGAATCATGCCGCAAAAAAGAGCAGACCGATTACGAGGCAGAACTGGCAGTGGTTATTGGCAAGGCCGCAAAAAACGTTTCCGCGCAAGAAGCCCTTTCATATGTAAAAGGCTATACAATCGGAAACGATGTCTCGGCCCGCTGGTGGCAGAGGCATGCAGGCAGCGGCCAGTGGGTCAGGGGCAAAAGCTTTGACACGTTCTGTCCCCTGGGCCCGGTAATGGTGACAGCAGATGAAATCCCTGATCCAAACAACCTGGAACTTTCATGCAGATTAAATTCAGATGTAATGCAGCAAAGCAACACCTCTGACATGATCTTCGCCGTGGCCCGGCTTATAGAATATCTTTCCGAGGACACAACCCTTTTGCCCGGCACTGTGATTTTAACAGGCACCCCGAGCGGTGTCGGAGTTGCCCGGAGCCCGCGGGTCTTTATCAAACCCGGCGACAGGATAGAAGTTAACATCGAAAAAATAGGCACCCTGGCAAATACTGTGGTTTAAATACCTTAAAATCCAGGACTAATCGCTCATTATCCCTGATAGTACAGCGGACGCGCTCTTGGAGATCACCAGGTCAGCCGTGGAATCAAGAAGAGTTGCGTAAAAAGTAATTTATGTTTGCATATTTGCCGGGATCATATTTGTTCCGGACCCTGTATGATCCTATGTGGCGGGGATTCAGATTTCGGCTGAAATGCCCGCACCTGTAAAGGCAACTATTTTTTTAGCCCTGTTTATCATTTCTCCAAATTTTTCTCTGCTCATCACCATTTCCCCCAAATAAAACTGTCGACCAAAAGCACTTTTTCCCCGTATATTTTTCTGCTCACCTGTATTCAAAACAATACACATCTGAGTCTGTTCTTTTTGTCTTTCTCCCAACCCCATCAGAAAATAACACTTTGTAATATAAAGACAAAACCTCGATTAAAAATATAGTCTTTTAATTTTTAATCCTAATGGCACCCAAATTGCTGTGTAAGGGCAAATACATATTATTAAGGAGCCATGACCATGCCCGGAAAACATCCGGATAAATTCAAATTTACAACCAAAATCGCTTTTTTTCTTATTCTTGCGCTTACGATGCTCTCAGGCGCAGCAGCGCATTCATCAGAAGTGACCCTGTCCTGGCAACCTCCGGATGACGAACGGGTTGCAGGCTATTACGTCTACTACGGCCCGGCCACGTATGATTTTGCGTCTGCTGAACCCGATATTATAATCAATGACCCCACTGTCAGAAGCCGCACTTTAACAGACCTGATACCTGGCGAAGAATACGAAGTAGCCATGAAAAGCTTTGACACCAACGGCAATGAAAGCGAATTGTCTGAAGTAATATCCTTTAGCGCACCCGAAGATCAAGATGACGACCCGGGAGACGACGGTGACGACGGTGATGACGGTGACGACGGTGACGACGGTGACGACGGATCTGATGATGGCGGTGATGACGGTTCTGATGATGACGACGGTGACGACGGTTCTGATGATGATCAGGATGATCAGGATGATAACCCGGGAACTGATACAGGTTTTGACGAGTCCTATGACGTATTCCATGTAATAGGCTTTTTCCACAACAGCGAATTTGGCACTGAATATTTAAACTTCGGCTTTGACGGGCAAGGCGGCCTGGAAATAGCCTCCATAACCAGTTCCTCTTCAGCCGGAACAGGGCCTGAAGCAACTACCATAAGGTTTTTTGATGACGGGGAGATAACCATAGGAGACGAATTAACAGGAGCGATTTCACCTGACGGCAACTTCTTTGCAATCGGCGACATGACCGATAGTAATCCTTCTGCCGGCTTCGGTATCCGGCAGACTTCTGGCTTGTATGCCGATGATTTCATGGGAGAGTACCGGGTTTTCATGGTAGCCGTGACAAGCGAAGATCAAAATTCGCCTGAAATCAAAGAAGGCATACTTGATGCGGACGGCAAAGCCGATCTTAGCCCGGCTCCGGGTACAGATCTTGAATTTTCAGCATTTTATTATATAGATGACGAAACCGGACGCCTCAGCATTGACCCGGAAGAAACCTATGACACAATGGACGGGGCCCTTTCTGCAGACGGGCGTATTTTTGCTGCGGTGGATGCGGATAAAAGCGACGGCTCGCTTCTGTTTATTATCGGTATGCGCATTGCGGAAAACGGCATGGAAACAGAAGCCTCCGGAAGCTATTATGTAAACGAATTCACATGTGAAGATCCTGATGCGCCGGCAGGGAGGTTTTTTGAGCTTTTCATTGACAACGGCCTGCAATACGAAGCCTATGAGATCGACAGCACCATGGGCAGCACCCATGAAATGGCCGGCGGCTATATGGTTGTTGATGAAACCGGCCGGATCGAGGCAGACAGTGAAAACGGGGACGAAAACCTCTCGGGTGCTACTGACGAAAACGGCGATTTACTTGTACTTCAGGATGATGAATTGTTAAGCATAGGCATCAGGCAAACACCAGACTCAGGCTCAGATTCAGACTCATCAGACCAGCAGAACGATGACAGCAGCGCCGGCTGCTTTATAGGCACCCTCCTGCAATAACATAAAACCTCCCTCCCCCCACAGGACCCTGCAGCATCCCTTGCTGCGGGGTTCTGCTTTTTTAAAGCCGATCTCTCCATTCCTCAAAAAAGGCCAGGCATTCCGGATTGGAAAGAGCCTCCTTGTTTAACACTTCATTTCCGTGAAGGATTTTCTTTACAGCAAGCTCCACTTTTTTCATATTAAGCGTGTAAGGAATATCGGGTACCGCGCAGATCTTTGCCGGCACATGCCGGGGGGTTGTATTCTGGCGAATTGTGTCCTTGATCTTTTTTTCCAAAGCCTCGTCAAGTTCATATCCCTGGGCAAGCTTTACAAACAAAACAACCTTTTCATCACTGTCAATCCTGTATCCGGTCACAATGCTGTCTTCTATTTCAGGCAGCTTTTCGACCTGCCTGTAGATCTCTGCCGTGCCGATCCTGACTCCGCCGGGATTAAGAGTGGCATCCGATCTTCCGTAAATAACTGCTCCCCCGTGATCGTTTATTTCAACATAATCGCCGTGCGCCCACACCCCGGGAAAGGTCTCGAAATATGCTGACCGATACTTGCTTCCCTCAGGATCGTTCCAGAAATAAAGCGGCATAGAAGGCACCGGGGCTTCACAGACAAGCTCGCCGGGTTGATTGTATACAGCATTTCCATTTTCATCATAGGCTTTTACCTTCATGGCCAGCCCCCGGCACTGCAGCTCTCCCAGGTAAACCGGCCCTATGGGATTGCCCAAAAGAAAACACGAGTTAATATCAGTGCCCCCGGAAATTGATGCCAGCTGAAGATCTTTTTTGATTTCATTATATACATATCTGAAACCCTCGCTGTCGAGCGGGGAACCTGTGGAAAGCAGCGCCTTTAAATCCGAAAGGTCGTGATCCGCTCCCGGCCTGGCGCCTGCATTTCTAAGCGCGCCTATGTAGCCCGCGCTTGTGCCGAATATTGTGATTTTCTCATTTTCAGCCAGGCGCCACAGCACTGACGGATCAGGATGAAAAGGATTTCCGTCGTACAGGGTGATGGTGGCCCCCTGAAAAAGACCGCAGGTAAGCCAGTTCCACATCATCCACCCGCACGTTGTAAAATAAAACAGGTTGTCCTCGCGCTTTAAATCCACGTGCAGCAGATGCTCCTTTACCTGCTGGACAAGCACCCCGCCGGCGCCCTGGACCATGCACTTGGGCGGACCGGTGGTGCCGGATGAGTACATGATATAGTGAGGATGATCAAATGGCAGCTGAAGAAAATCGATTTCTGGATCAGGATCGGCTGATATAAAGTCTTCATAAAGAACAGCATTGGGCACGCCGCTTATGTCAGGTTTTTCCGAGGCATAGGGAACAACAACAACCTGCTTTACCATAGGCAGTTCTTTTAAAATCCTGGATACCCTTTCCAGGTTATCTATTTGCTTGCCCTTATAAAAATACCCGTCTGTTGTAAACAAAACCTTTGGTTCTATCTGGCCGAAGCGGTCGAGCACCCCCTGGGTTCCGAAATCAGGGGAGCAAGACGACCATGTCGCCCCCTGGCTTGCTCCTGCCAGCATGGCTATTATAGTCTCCGGCATATTGGGCATGTAGCCGACCACCCGGTCTCCGGGTTCTATATCCATGGCTTTAAGAGAGGCGGCCACCCGCGCCACTGCCCTGTAAAGACCGGCATAGGTAAACTTTCGCACGGGCAGGGACTCGCCCATAAACACGATGGCCGTATGATCATCACGGTATCGGAGAAGGTTTTCAGCGAAATTCAGCTCCGCTCCCTGAAACCACTCGGCCCCCGGCATTTTAAACGGATCATCAACCACCCTGTCATATGTACGCGAATGAATAATTCCTGCATACTCCCACAGCTCGGCCCAGAATTCAGGGATGTTTTCAACAGACCATTCATAAAGATCCGAATACTCTCTTAACTCCTTATTGTATCTTTTATTGATACGGCTCATGAACTTCATAATGGCAGCATTTCGGATTCTTTCCGAAGAAGGCTGCCAGAGAATTTCTCCCATAATCTCCTCCTGGTTTAATTTCCCGCCGTATCTAATTCCGTAGCAGCAGCCGCAAGCTTGCTGTCTTCTTCCAGCGAGGCATATAACTCTTCGAGTTCAGCCTTGGCCAGCATGAATCTTTGCAGCTCTTCTCCTTCAAGGCTGCGCCCCGGCTTGGTTTCCATCTCGGTGGGGTTTATCTGACTTCCTGCATGCAAAACCTCGTAATGCAGATGAGGACCTGTAGAGCGTCCTGTAGATCCGACATACCCAATAGTCTGGCCTTGTTCGACTCTCTTGCCGGATTTTATATTTTCAGCATATCTGCTCAGATGGGCGTAAACGGTCTTATACTGGTTTGGATGGCGAATCCTGATGTATTTGCCGTAGCTTCCTTTTCTGCCGGCGTATTCAACAACCCCGTCGCCGGCAGCCATTATGGGTGTTCCTGCGGGAGCTGCAAAATCGAGACCTTCATGCATTTTATTGTAACCCAGAATCGGATGCTTGCGCATGCCGTAACCCGAGCTCAAGCGCCCGCCTTCTATCGGGGTTACCATAAGGGCCTTGCGTACGCTTTCTCCTTCGGCATTGTAGAATCCGGTTCCTCCATTGCCGGTCTCATGCCTGTATATTCGCAAAGAGCGTCCGTTTGTATGCAGGGCGGCAAAAAGAACATTTCCCTGGGCAACAACTTTACCGTCTTCATCGACTTTTTCTTCATAAAGGATTTCTATACTGTCGCCGGGCTGAATATCACGCTGAAAGTCCACGTCGTATGAATAAGCACGAAGCACCTGCATCAGGGTTTCGGTAGGCAGGTCAGCTTCGCGGGCAGCCTTGTAAAGGCTGGTTTTTATCTCAGCCTCGGCCCTGGCCGGCCTTGTATGGATTCTGCACTCAGTTTCTCTGACCCTGTATCCATAATCCAGGCCCCGCAGGACTTCGTATTGCCTGTCAAAATCGGTTTTTAACCGAAGCCGTTGGAAAACCGGGCCTGTATATTCATTGTCAATATATCCTATTTGAAGTTCATGCCCTTTTTTAAGCCCGGAAGGATCAAATACTTTCCGCAGAGCCTTTGTGACATTATATGCCTCCGGTCCCGCAAGGCCCGCCCGGATCAGGATATTAATCAAAGTATCCCCGCTGTTTACGGTAAAATTTTTCTCCTGCATCAGTGCGCCGAAATCCTGCTCCCATGCGCTGCGGGCAGCAGGGTTGGTCAAAGAATTTTCCCGGAAAGCATCGATTTCCGCATCCGCATCAAGCCGGCTGCGGCTATGCTTCACATCTGCATGCTCAGCATCAAAGGTTTTGGTCAGCGAGGCACTGCTTTCCTGAAGCATCACATATGCCACGGCCGTTATCATAAGCAGCACAAAAAGCCCAAGGCTAAGCGGCGTTATGCTTCTTCCGCGCCTGCGCCCCTGAAAAGAGGATATGTAAGCCCTGTATTGGGCCCTTGTATAATACATACCGACAGACTCCGCATGATTCGGGCTTTTAAATACGGCCGGTCATGAAAAATATATCAACGTTATATTCATACCAGAAAAAATATAAAAATTCAATACCTACAATCATCTTTAATCATCCTGCCCCCCAACCGGCCCTTTGAAAGCCATAATACGGTTATTTTCCCGTTGTTTCCTGAGTATATCCAGTTATTGCACTGCAGGAACTTTTCAGTTAAGTTGATTTTGATATAATTACAGATAAAGCCGTAAATTGCTTTTTACAAAGCCATCAGTTATTAGTTTTCTCACACAAACCACAACGAAAGGATTTCCAATGAACGAACCGGCTTTTGAGTCTGCCGTGGACCTGGCCGCTGCAATAAAAGCGGGCAAAATTTCTTCAGCCGAACTTTTGGATTACTATCTGGAGCGGGTAAAACGCCTTAATCCCGACTTAAACGCCATTGTGCAAACCTGTGAGAAAGAGGCCAAAGCGCTTGCAAAAAAGGCTGACGAGGACCTGGCCGCAGGAAAACTCCAAGGGCCGCTGCACGGCGTGCCTATTACAATCAAGGACACCCTGGAAGTCGCGGGAATGCCGTGCACCTCCGGGGCGCCGGCGTTAAAGGATCATGTGCCTGAGAAAAACGCGGAGACTGTGCAGGCTTATATAAATGCAGGGGCCATAGTGTTCGGGAAAACAAACGTACCCTTATACGGCGGTGATCTTCAGAGTTTCAATAAGGTTTACGGGCAAACAAACAACCCGTGGAACCCGAAGCGCACGCCCGGGGGATCATCGGGCGGAGCAGCGGCAGCCTTAAGCGCGGGCCTTTGCGCCCTTGAAATAGGAAGCGACATAGGCGGCTCCATACGGACGCCTGCGCATTTCTGCGGCATTTACGGCCATAAGCCAAGCTACGGCATAGTGCCCCAGAAAGGACACATCCCGCCGCAGCCCGGGATTTTTACGGGCGAGCACGGGACTTCAATAGATATAATGGTTGTGGGTCCGCTTGCCAGAAGCATTGATGATATTTCTTTGGCAATGGATCTTCTGGTTGCCCCGGAACCTGCTGAAAGGCCTGCCCGGCGGATACAACTGCCCGAGGCCAGAAAGAAAAGTCTGGATGACCTGAAAATCGGGCTGTGGCTCGACGACCCGGCATGCCCTGTGGACAGCTCGGTCGGTGATGTGATCCAGAACGCAGTGGACCGGCTTTCGGCAAAAGGGGCCCATATTGAAGACAGGCGTCCCGAAATTGACTTTAAAGAGAGCCATGACTGTTTTTTAAGTCTGCTTGCAGCGGTAATGGGAGCAGGTACACCGGAGAAATACTTTAACAAGTGGCTCGAAGAAGTCAAAGAGCTTTCCGAAGACGACCAGTCATATCTTGCCCGCCATCTTCGCGGAGCTACCCAACTGCATCGGGACTGGTCCTTTAAAAACACTACACGCCAGATAATCAGACAGAAATGGGCCGATTTTTTCCGGGAATTCGATGTATTGCTCTGCCCGCCGGCATCTCTTCCGGCTATCGCCCATGATCACAGGTATTTTTATGACCGTACAATCACAATAAACGGCCGGCAGCGTGAATACAATGACTTAATCGGGTGGGCGGGCCTGGTGGGAGTGGCCCACCTGCCTTCAACTGTAATGCCCGTCGGCCGCAGCACGGAAGGACTGCCGGTTGGCATGCAGGTCGTGGGGCCTTATCTTGAGGACCGCACCCCGATACAAGCCGTAAAACTGTTCTCTGAAATCCTCGGCGGATTTACCCCGCCGAAATAAAAGGCGGCAGAATTATTTTTCATCCTGGCGCAGGAAGGCCGAGACATAATTGAGACTTCCGTAATCGTATTTGCCGGCAAAATATTCATAAACCGGCTTAAGATACCGGGTTTCCAGATGTGTAAAGGCCTGCTGGATTTCCGCAAAGGCCTCTTCGGAAACAAGGCGGGTGACATCAATTTCGCCTTTTTCAACCCAGTGGGCGAGATGCCCCTGGATTGTGCGCAGTGTAAGGCCTCGCTCGGCTGCAATATCTTCTGCTGCAAACCCCTGGTTGAAAAGTTTAAGGCTTTGTGCTCTGGTATCAGATTTTTTCTTTGAGCCGGTTTTCTTTTTTGCGCCTGATGTTTTTTCCGCCGGTGATGTTTTTTCCGCCGTTGTAAAACCGGTCTGCTTTTGAGCCAATCCCGGCAGATCTGCTTTTGTCAGTTCCCTGCCGCGTCCATAGGATTTAATCAGTGCGCAGGCCTTGTAAATTTTCTGCAGTTGTGCATAAAACTGCTGTCCCAGTGCTTCGATTTCCCGAATATATTGCTTAAGACCTGTTTTCTGGTTTTTCAGTTCAGCCTGGTGCTTTTCGATGCGCTCGCAGAATCCGGTCAAAATCGGCTCAAAATGCCCTCTGGCCGCATCAACCCTCTGGCCGAGATAAACCATGTTGTCATCCGGGGCACACGGCAGTATCCGGTCCAGTTGTTTTAAGAATTTATCTCCCACCTCCCTGACAGGCCTTAAATCAGAATGAAGCGAGAGAGCCCATTGCTGATACTGCTGTTTTTTTGAATGAGAAGCGTCCTTGGTGTAGGTGCGGAGATGGAAATTTACCTCCCGCTCCAGCCCGCTTAAATCAAAAGCATCTCTTACTGTCCCGGCCAGATAGGCAAACGAGGCTTCGCGCAGGTTTTGCTCAAGCGTCTCCCTGTTTCTGTTTTTGCGGACAAATTCCTCCAGGGCGGGCTCCCTGGGCAGTTGCCTGGCATGGAAAGGACTTGTCAGCACAAGTCCGTCCAAAGAAGTAAGCCTGGAAAGTGCCACATAAACCTGGCCTGCGGCAAAGGCCTGTGAGACATCAATTACAGCCTTGTCAAAGGTCAGTCCCTGGCTTTTATGAATCGTGATTGCCCAGGCAAGTTTCAGGGGAAACTGAACAAACGTGCCGACCACCTTTTCCCCGATTTGATTTGTTTGCTTGTTTAATGTGTATCTTTTGTTCTCCCAGGTATAGGATTCCACCCACACTGCAGGGCTATTGTCGGCAAAGCCCACTTTTATCCCGTTTTGACTTAACTCCTCGACTTTGCCGATCCTGCCGTTAAAAAAGCGCTGCTCCCCTGTGGGATCATTTTTGATAAACATCACCTGGGCGCCCTTTTTTACCGATAAAACCGGATCAACCGGATAAGTGCGGGCATCAAAAGTGCCCTTTACCTGCGCATTGAATTGATAAAGCTTTCCGGGAAGCTTTTCCAGTTCGGCCTTATTGATATTGTCAGCCTTGCGGTTGTGGGTTGTAAGATACACATATCCCTCGCTGCGTCCTGCTGTGAACCCTTCTTTACAGCGGCTGTTTAAACATTCGATATCGCTTCCGGTGATTTCACCGCGGCGCAGATTGTTTAGAATCGAGATAAATTTTTCATCGCTCTGCCTGTAGATATGCTCAAGCTCGATATATACCGGCTGGTTATCTGAGAGGGCCTGTGCTCCGAAAAAAAACATGGTCGAATAAAACTGCTTTAAAACCTGCCATTCCGAATCCTTTACCACCGGCGGCAGCTGCTGGAGATCGCCTATAAAAAGCACCTGTACCCCGCCGAATGAAATACCGGGACGCCGCCTGACCATGCGAAGCGTTGCATCGATTGCATCCAGCAGATCGGCCCGCAGCATGCTCACCTCGTCTATGATAAGAAGTTCGAGCTTTCTTAGCATATTGCGCTTTGTGCTCTGCATTTTAAGACTGCGGCGCAAAGACTGGGGGGTATTGATTTCAAAATCAGGCGGGTGTTGACCGGGCGGTATTTCTTCGGGTATAAATGCGCCAAACGGGAGCTGAAACAGGGAATGAAGGGTTACTCCCTCTGCATTTATGGCCGCAATTCCGGTGGGAGCGGAGACAATGGTATTTTTGTGCGTACGCCTGCGTATATCGTGCAGAAACGTGGTCTTGCCAGTGCCGGCCCGGCCCGTTAAAAACACATGGCAGCCCGTGGTGTTTACATATTCCGATGCCAGCCCGGCAGCTTTATCTTTCCGGTTATGCATTTTAAAGTACCGGCATATCCGCCTTTGTTTTGG
>CAZVFQ010000044.1:0-23513 GCA_964626455.1 uncultured Desulfobacteraceae bacterium
CTGAAGTCGGTTTGGGCGGCATGTTTACGGTAAACGAAAAGAAATACTACATCCTTGAGTGCGACACGTACGATCTTGTGATGAAAGGCATAAAGCGCGACGCCCAGATTATCTACCCGAAAGATGCAGGCTATAACCAGCCTTGATTAGACATCTTTCCTGACAAAAAAGTGGGCGAGGCAGGAACGGGCTCTGGCGGGCTCACCCTTATCATGGCAAGGGCGGTGATACCGCCCATACGCCCATAAATGATAAAACTTTACGCCTGAGGCTCCCTGCCCAAGACATTATAACATATCACAGGCTCAAGCTTGTTTTTGACATAAACCTCGCCCCGGCATTCAAAGACAAAATCTCCGTTATTGGCCAGATATGTCTGCTCACCGATTATTATTTCCCCTCCGCCTGCCATTTCCTCGAGGCGGGCTGCCACGTTTACGCAGTCTCCTATTACAGTGTAATCCATACGGTTTAAAGAGCCGACATTGCCTATTATTGCGCTTCCGGTGTTAATTCCTATGCCGACGTCAAAGTATTCCAGACCTTGCTGCCTGCGTCTTTTCATAAGTTCTTTTACAGCGGACTGCATTTTAATTGCCGAGCGAATTGCGTTCTCAGCGGCGTTTTCATCCGTATCCACAAGGCCGAAAACAGCAATCAGCTGATCGCCCACGAACTTGTCAAGAAGTCCGTGGTTTTCAAATACTATGTCCACCAGTACGCTGAAGTATTCGTTTAGCATCTCCACGACTTCTTCGGCAGCCATACGCTCTGCTATTGTTGTAAAGGACCTGATGTCGGCAAACAGCACTGTTACGTTTCGCCTCTCGGTCTCCAGGAAAACCCCGTCTTTGAGATTGACAAGCTTTTCAACCAGGTTGTTTCCAACATACCTGCTAAGACGGTTTCTTAAATCCTGTTCCTGTTTGCTGCGCTCATAGGACAGGGCAAGGTCCCTGGCATAAACCATCAACTGGGCCGCCTGTTCCTGGTTTTTGCGGTTCATTTCCGCAAGCCTTCTGTACAGAGAGTTAAAATGCTCTGCAATCTCGTTTAATTCACGATCGGCTTGGATCCGGATGGGCTCATTTTTTTCACCGGCCTGAATCCTGGCTGTTTCCATGCTCAGATAATAAAGTTGATCCGCAGATCGCCGCACCAGGAAAAAACCCGTCAGCATGCAAAACAATACCAAAGGAGCAAATAAAAGCAGACTCTGGGTAAAAGTGATTTTTTCATACATGAAAAGATAGACAATCAGCAGGCACGGGATAATTCCCATCATGGCGAGGGCAATCGGCAGCTTGCCGGAAAATGTTGTATAGTCTCTTTTCCGGCGTCTGTTCATTCACTATATCCGCCGAGGCCGGGGTCGGTTCGCTGAAAATCAAATGCACAATTAAATTCAACGGCTATGTCAGCCTGAGAGGATGATTCCGGAGACACGGGACCCTGCTGACAAATGCGCACCACATGGGCCTCGTTGCTGATGCGCGCCTGTACGTCCTTTGAGGCGTCAAGCAAAATGGATAGCCGGAGAAACTGACCGGGAAAATAAAGGGCGGGGTTTTGCGTTATAAACATGGCTCCGCTGCCGGAAACATCCTGCAGCCGGCTTTTTTCCTCAAACGGCGCCAAGTCCGCATCATTTCCTGATACCAGAACCGGAAAACTCACAGGATATCTGTCAAACCCCCGCTGCTCAGATGCCGTTAGACCCGACTCCGGCCGGGAGGGTTGAGCCGCACCTGGAAAACATCTTTTAAAAAATGCCAGCAGGGGCTTTTTAACAAATTCAAACAACGAGACAATATCCTATCCTGTACGATCTTTTTTTATCAGGTAAGACAGACCCTGCGAACTTCATCCAAATCGGTTAAACCCTGAAACATTTTCATTATGCCGTCCTGAACCAGGGTGGTCATGCCCTCGCTGCTTGCCTGATAAAAAAGTTCCTCTGCGCTGGCCTGCTTTTTGATCATCCGCTTGATTTCCTTTGTGCCGTCCATAAGCTCATGGATACCCAGGCGCCCCTTGTATCCCGTACCGCTGCACTCATCACAGCCCTTGGGCTTATAGAGCTTAAGATCCGTGGTAAGGTTAATTCCTGTCTGTGCAAAGGCATCGGGGCCGTAAATTTCGACTATTTCCTCAAAATCCTCCTTTGAAGGAGTGTATTCCTCCCGGCATTTTTTACACAGCCGCCGCAGAAGCCTCTGGGCAAGCACGCATATAAAAGCATCAGAAAAGTTCAGGGGATTTAAACCCATATCCAACAACCGGGTCACGGTCTCAGGCGCCGAGTTGGTATGCAGAGTGGAAAAAACCAGATGGCCGGTAAGAGATGCCTCAATGCCTATTGAAGCTGTCTCGTAATCCCGCATTTCGCCCACCATTATAACATCCGGGTCGGCACGCAGAAAAGAACGCATTATGCGGGCAAAATCCAGGCCGATCTTCCTTTTTACCTCGACCTGGCGCAAGCCCTCCTGTGTAATTTCCACGGGATCTTCCGCGGTCCATATCTTGCGCTCCGGGGTGTTTATATAATGCAGGGCAGAATGCAGGGTGGTTGTTTTACCGGATCCTGTCGGCCCCACACACAAAATAAGCCCGTAGGGTCTTGTTATGGCTTTTCTCATTACCTTGAGATTGCGGTCTGTCATGCCCATTTCATCTATTTTCATGGCTCCGGCCGTAGCCAGAATCCGCATTACCGCGTCTTCATAGCCGCCGGCTGTGGGCAGGGTTGCAACACGAAGCTCAAACTGGGGCAGGCCGCGGCGTTTGAACTTGATCTTTCCGTCCTGTGGCATTCGTCTTTCGGCAATATCCAGACCTGCCATGATCTTTATGCGCGATAACACGGCATTTGCAAAGGTATTTGGAATTTCCAGAAAATCCTGGCATACACCGTCAATCCGATAACGAATCTTTGTCTTCTTGGAAATCGGGGAAGGCTCCACATGAATGTCGGAAGCATTTCTTCTAAAAGCGGTTATAATGGACTGATCCACCAGGCGGACAACCTTTCCCGAAGCCTCTGTATAGCCCTCCAGGTCTTCTTCCTCTTCTTCTTCCTCTTCAAACTCTATCTCGGGAAGGTCCTCGAAGTCCATGGCAGCCGCAGGGCCGGTATCCCTGTTGTCCTTTACAGCCTTTTTTTCGGCAAAAAAATGATTTATTATGGCTTCTATGTCTTCTTTTATACCGACAGAAAACGTAAACTTGTTGGTATTGAAAAGAGCCTTTGCATGATCGAGCTTTCTTAGGTCTTTGGGGTCATCGAGTAAAATCTCAATATGGTCAATCTCCCAGTGAAGCGGCACCCAAAGATCCTGGAGCAGAAAGGGTTTCTTCAGGTTGGTCAAAAGCTCATACGGGGCTTCCATGTTCGGATTATACGTCTTGAATGGGCAGTTATAATAGGCTGAAAGCGATTTTCCGATCTGATCCTTGGAAACCTTAAACTGCTCCATTAATACATGTTCAACACTTTTTCTCGTCTTTTTGGACTGGGAAAGCGCCCTGCGAAGCTGGTCCGTGGTAACTATATTGTTGCGCAGCAGGTAGTCATAGCGGGACTCAAAACGCTGTCCAGGCTCTACTGCTTCTATTTTCTCCTTGATCTTGGGATAGACAGGATCGATATTCTGGACGGATTTATAGCATTGAATCGCAAATTCCTTGTAGTCGCGTTGTTCCAGCGCCTGTCCCAGCTCATATTTCATTGCTGCCTTTGTTTTATCATCGGCCTCTTTTTCGGAAGCTATCTTATCTATCTCTTCTAAAACACGGGATGGGGCATACAGTGCAAAAAGGCTGTCGAGCATATCTGTATAATAATTTTCAAGGGCATAATCAGTCCCGACAAGTTTTTTGTATTCTGCCACAGCTTCCTTGTAGAGGCCCAGTTCTTTAAACGCCATGGCGCTGTCACGGATCTCGGGCATACTGCCGCCTATGGAAAGCCCGGACTTTATATGCGAAACATCCTCGCTTGAAAGCCCGGCTGCCGCAGTCTGTTCAACTTCTTCGAGCTCCTTGTTCAACGCATTGATTTTCTCCTGGATCTCTGTCCGGGTTTTCTTATCAAGATCCGAATACCCCTCCAGAATCTCCCTGTAGAGACTGGCCGCCTCCTTAAAAAGACCGTGTGACTCATAGGCCTCGGCGGATTTCATTTTTGCGTCAAAACCGGATTTTTCCTTTACGCTTTCCATTTCTTGGGCGATCCTTGATTTGTATCAAAAAATTTTTTTCTTCAAAATCTGGCCGAATTTTCCGCCCGGCTTCAGCCTGTCGAGCGAGGACTGCATAATTTCGCAGTTTAACCGCACCATGGACATCGGTGCAATATCGTCTAACACGGTAATAAAAAAGCCGGGCTGAATTTTTCTCACATATAACCGCCGCCTTTCAAACACAAATTCCGCCTCCAGGATGTCAACGAGTTCAGAGACAAGCAGACTCCAATCCGCCCTTCCCATGCTGGATTCCTCTTGCTTGTACTGATCGGGAAAACGGCTCAGCAGCAGCCCTCCTTGCGCATCTATTACAGCAACACCTTGAACCCCTTCAATTGAGAGGATATCCTTGAAAATATCTTTCATCATGCTCCCTGTAAAGCCTGGGCTCCTGAACCTGCAGTTTACAGATTGGCCTTTATTCGCCTATTAAATAACCGCATTTATAATGCGATCCCTGGCAGTATGCTGATCCATTAAAATCACCGCGGCCTGTTGGCCCGGAACGATTACAGAATGACCTTTTCGTCCCATGTTTACATATACCGCGAACAGCTCGCCTGCATCAAAATTTCTTCCTATATGCGAGGCCTGTTCTATTAAATAATGCCACGCAGGATCCTCGTAAATATCTTCCACACCTTCTTCGCTGCCCAGGGCCAAATTTAATTTCTCCCGGACCACGGCAGCCGGAGACTTCTCCTTAGGCTGATCCAAATCGGCCTCAGCCCCCCCGGAATGCGCGGGCTGAAGATTGTTAGCGGATTCTGCCGAATCCAAAGCCGCTTTATTTATACCCGGATTGGAGCTTTGTCTTTCTTTGGCGGGCGTGTCAAAAACAATTCCATCCTCTTCAGATTCTTCCTCAGGGCTAAAGTGCTCTCCACTTTCATCCTTGTTGCGCATTGCATCAAGCAAAATAGCCTGCAGGCCCCCTTCAAGCTGCCTTTCAGTTATTGGACACCGATTTTCAATTGATACCGACACTCCTGACCAGCAAAGAATTTCATAAGCAGCCTCACGGCCCTGCCGGGCGCCAAGCCTGGCGCCCATCAACTCTCCGTCCCGGAAAAACAAAGCCCCGACCCTGGAGGATTTTTTGTTTACAATACGCAGTGTGCAGTTCTGCTGCTCCATTTCAACAAGCTGAAGAAAAGTTTCCAGGGAGACATTATGCAGACTGCCTCCCTCGCTCTTTTTCCTGAGCACCCCTGTTATCTTTTCAGCCAGTTCTGACGCATCAAACGGTTTTGTCATATAGTCATCCGCCCCGCTCTTAAAAACCACTTCCCGGGTTTTTGGCCGGTCATAGGCGGTAATGATGATCACCGGGATGTCCGGATAATCTTGCAAAACGCTATTTAAAAGCTCAAATCCGTCTATGTTGGGCATACGCAGATCACTTACCACCAGGCTGACCTGATCAGAGGCCAGCACCTCCAAAGCCTGGCTTCCGTCATAGGCGGGTATCAGGGAAAAAGTGCCGGAATAGTCCTCCAGCTCTTCTTTCATCGTCTTCAGCCATGCTGCATCGTCATCTACAATAAGCACTTTGGGCTTCATGGGACTCATCCTGTCTCTGATTCCTGCAGTAAAACAAAGCTTACAGCCTTACATCAAATTTAGCAATTTCATCTGCAAACTGCTTGCGCCAATCATCAAGCCGGCCGCGCAGTTGGCTAAGAAAACCGTTTTCATGCGCAATTTCGTAAGCGCACTCTTCAACCGCACCCACAATCTCGTCAGGCCCGGTCTTGCCATTATAACTGATTTTACCGCCCGAGTATTTGAATTCAGCAAGAAACGGATCCAGGAAATCATATTTATCAGCTTTTTCAACAAATTTCCTGTTCAACAATGTTTCAAAATCAGACCGTATTCTGCGGTTTTTCCGCACCAGGGTTTCCAATTCTGCCAGCAACCCTTCCAGCATCTCCAAAGCCCTTGCCCGGCTTATTTGCCCAGAGCCCCGGGCCTGTGTGCTTTTCACCTCTGTTTCTCCAGCCGGTACACCGGCCCCGGATCCATGATTTCCGCCTGCCTTCGATTCCTCCCCAGACTCTATAAACACCCTGCTGACATTAAACCTGCCGCCATGCTCCTTGGAACGCTGGATCAGATCATCCCGATATTCCTTGGTACGGTCAACCTCTCCGTCGCGCTGCGCGGAAGAACCGCCTATTACCTGACCTTGGTAGAAAAACAGCAGCCCGCCCTCATCATTGTCTAGTTCCACATCAATAAACCCGGTAAGCTGCTCTGCCTCCATTTTCTTTATCAGGCCTTCCAAATCCGTAAACTCAGAGGTAAGATCTTTGTAAAGCGGTTTTGAGTTGGTCAGGTTTGCCCAGAAATAAAGCCTTTCCGGCAAAATCCGGTATACTGATACTGCAAAATTATTGCTCTGAAACATTTCTATTATTTCATCAACAGCTTCCCGGCCCCGGAGCTTACGCCTGCGGTCTTCAAGATAACCGTTTACCAGGCTCTGCTCGTCGAAAAACAGCACTGCTTCAACGCCCTGTGATCTGAAATATACGGCTCCCGCACCCAGCTGGCCCTGATAATGTTCTATTAACTTGTCAATATTTAAATAATAGCTGTTTAACTCCTGCACCACAGGTTTTTCTCTGGGAATAATTATCATTTTCAGTCCGCTGCCTTTTTTACAACTCTTTTTTGCCGAATTCTATATTTATAATCGGCATGCAACAGGCAATGCCGCCGAAGAACTCCATGCGGCGGCATTGCCTGTATTAATTTGTTCTGTTGCCTCAATTCTACCTGCGTCTGCGCAAACGCTCAATGGAAAATCTCAGGCTGTCCTGCATGCGCGAAATAGCATCTGCCAGACTGCCGATCTCGTCCTTTGACCGGATCTCGATTTCAGCCTCAAGATCGCCTACGCTGATGCGGTCTGCAGCCTCGGTCAAATACTGGATGCTGCGGCTCAGGCGGTAGCCGTAAATAATAATACAAAGACCGATGATCACGATGGCGCCTCCGAGGATACCAAGATTTATATCGCGGGTATTGGTTGCCATCTGTTCTGCGTCTTTACGCAGGCCCTTGGTTTTCTGCGTAAACTCGTCCATGTATGCTGTTGCGAGAACTGACAGGGGCGGGCTGTCTTCGCCAAGCTCGATTGGCGCAATAGCCATGTATTTTTCCCGCAGCTTTCCGTCCGTGTCTTTCCACATATAGTGACCGGTCGAGATGTTTCTTCCAAAGGATCCTTCCAGGACTGCATAGAAGTCCTCAAAATGCGGTCCCAACGCCTTGCGCAAAGTATCAATATCAGGAATTCCAATCAGGTTTGGATTGGGATGAGCCCATATAATCGAGTCCCGATCTTCCAGCTCTTCTTCTATTACGCAAGTGTAGCCTGTCTCACCGACTGCCTGTACCGCGATTTGACTGAAGTCGGGATCATAGCTGAAATCCTCGGGTTCCAGATCGGGATGTGCCCTGAGGTAAATTTCGCACTGAAGAGCCACATCCTTTGCCTTTTCCAAAAGTTGCTCGCGCCCTGCATCGGCCACGATCTCGGTGCTCTCATCGGTAATATCAGAGGCAAGCTTTTCCAGCTGCATCTGTGAGTAGTAACCGGAGCCCGCCATTAAAAGAATAGGAATGATAAGGAACAGGAAAAACATCTTTCCCCGCAGTCCGATCCACCCCCTTCTGGTACTGCCGACGGCTTTTTCCGGAGCAGACGGGGCCGGGGCGCCGCCTGCCGCTGATTCAGATTCTGCTGCGGCATCAGAAGGCCCGGCCTTTTCTTCAGGAGCGTCATATGAAGGCTCTTCATAGGCGGGGGGCTCATATGAAGGCTCCTGTACGGATTCGGCCGGACTTTCGGTCGTCTCCAGCAGCCTGGACAGCTGGGTTACATGGCCGCACTCATTGCATCTGACCCGGACATTTCTGCCTCTGTATTGTTCAACCTTATCGGGATCGATGTGATAGACCTTCCCGCATTCCTCGCAAATTACCGTCATGGCTTATCCTCCTTGCTCAATTGTTGGCGGCATCAAAAACCCTTTCTCTCCCCGGGGCGGCACGAAAAAGAACATCCCGGAGCAAAGGTTTACAAATCATGTCTTAATCTCCCGCAGCTTCTTGACCATGGCCTGCTGAAAAGCCACCTTGCGCTCCTCGCGCAGTATCTGGCGCGCCAGCAGGTCCACGAGTTCTGCTGCCCGATGAGAGGGAAAACTTTTACGGTCTTCGCCCATCTGGCTTATTTCATCCTCGATCACCACTTCTGCGATGGGCCCCATTGCACGGGAAAGCTGCGAGGAAAGAAAATCAAAAAACTCCTTTCCCAAAATGGGCATACTCTCTCTTGCGGGCTCGCAAAGCTTTAAATCATTCAGTTTACCTGCTATCTGCCGCAAATCCTTCATGCTCATGTTAAGGGACTGGGCCACCTGCCCCAGTTTTTTTTTCCCGTCGAGCTCCATGAGCACCTGAAGCATCCGGCTGTCAAGAGAAACCTCTCCCAAATCAGCACTCACCGTGCGCTTGAGCACCATTCTGGAAATGTCGCCCGAAAAAATATTTGCCATTTCATAGCCTCCGATAGACTTATTCCGCGGAATCCAAAATATCTATGCACCCAGATTCTTGATAATCTGGCGTATTGTATGGAATTCGTCCCTGATAGTTTTTTTGAGTTCAGCAACTATATAATCTATGACTTCCTGATTTTCGAGCACCGCCCCGATTTTCTCTTCTTTTGCAGCAGGCTGGGTTTCGACTGTCTCGTCCTCTGCTTGTGCAGATTCGGGCTCCTCAAGGGGCTCTTGTCCTGTTGTTAAAGGCTCTTCAGGCCAAACTTCACCGCTCTCGGCTGGCTGCTCCTTAGCGGACTCAGCCGGCTCTTCCAGCTGGATTTGCAAGGTTTCAAATGATTCTTCCTCTACTGTGACCGATTCTTCGGGCCATCTTTCAAGGGTTTCAGAGGGTTGCTCCCCGAGCGCAATCGGCTCTTCAGGCTCGGCTTGCACGGCCTCAAAAGATTCTTTTTCCAGGCTGACCGGTTCTTCATAAAACACTTCAGAGTCCTCGGACGGTTTCTCTGCAGCCTTTTGCTCCTCTTGGGCGGGGGGCTTTTGCTTTCCGGCTTTTTTGGCCTCGGCAAGCTTTTGCTTAAAATCCTTAAAATTTTTGATCTGCTCTGAAAGCAGTCGTTTTCTTCCGGATTTCGGCATATCCGGGTTTGTTATGACCTTTTCAAAACTTTTAAAAACAGACTGAATAAATTTGAAAGCTTCCGGATTGGCGCGGGCTTTTTTTGCCCTTATATATTTGCCGACCGATTCGTGAAGCTTTAAAAACGTATATAATACCTTGTCATTCTGATATTGCTCCTGAAGCCGGCCGATCTCTTCGAGAAAAGCCTTCATGCCGTCATCTGTTATTTCCCAGTCAATACCGAAAACAAGCGCCTTAAGATGCTTAAGGAACGAGTCCTCCTCTTCTCCGGCATCATCAGAACCGGGCTGCACTGCATCTCCTTGCTGTTTGGATTTTCCTGGCTGCCGGCTGGGGCCGGGACCCTGCCCGGCGGGTTCATCGTCATCTTCTTCGCCGAAGAGTTCCTCCAAACGGCTTGACACCTGTGCACCAATGTCGTCTTCATCTTTGTGCGTCAATGGAGTTCCCTCCTATTCCAGTTTTTTGCGCAGAGAAGTGACCGTAAGCGCAATAATTTTTTTCATCGTGGCGGCCACGTTATCACCTCGTATCGCACTTGCCGAAAAATAAGGCGCTTTTAAGCGGCTGTTTAAATCCTTTTCAAGGGTTTCCACCGAAAGTATAGGAATGCCCTCGTCTGCAAGATCACGCTTATTATACTGCATCACCAGAGGGATGTTGAAAATGCTTTTGTTAAAAGATTCCAGGTTTTCCTTGAGATTCTGCAATGAGCGGATATTCATCTCCCTGCGCAGATCCATTGAATCGGCTACAAAAACTATACCATCAACTCCGCGTAAAACAAGACGCCGGGTGGCGTTGTACTTAACCTGCCCGGGAACCGTGTATAACTGAATCTTTATGCTGTGGCCCTTGATCTCTCCTATGTCAAAGGGCAGAAAATCAAAAAACAGGGTCCGGTCACCATAGGTTTTAACCGTAACCATCTCGTTTAAAATCCGTTTCTTGAACTTACGGTTGATGTATTCGAGATTTGTTGTTTTTCCTCCCCGCCCAGGCCCGTAATAAACAATCTTGACCTGAACCTCCCGCTTTTTCGGATTAATTAACGCCAAATCGTTTTCCTCCGGAACAGCAGTTTATTTCATAATTGAGCGGTTGCCGCCAGCCCCCTTAACAGTATTTTTGCACAGGGAAATTCTATGTCACCTTCTGGATGCGTTTGACCGCTTCGGCCACTTTCAGTCTCAGGAAACCCAAGGATACGTTCTTGTTGAATATGGTAAGCAAAAGCAAATCATCGGCGACCTTGCTGAAATGTATGCTTTCTTCCTCGCCCTTGTGAAACAGCAGCGAAAATTCCTGCTCACCGATGATATTGGCCATTGCACTGACTGCACCGTAATTGCCGGCAGCCAGGGCGGCCAGGGAAAATACATCGTGATCCGTCTCTCCGCTGTCAAGGTTTACGATAACATTTCCAGCCAGATCCATTAGGATTATGCTCTGCACCCCCATATCAATCAGCTCCTTCTGCAGAATCTCCTCTATGGATTCAATCTGTTCCTTTGTGAAATCAATTGTAAACTCCATCGATGACCACCCCTTGAAGATAAATTTTAGACACTCTGGACCGCCCTTTTCTCTGCGCCCCCCATAACAGCGCCTTACGGTATACCTTACATCAATAGATAATAGGATTTATAACATATTTTAATTATTTATTTCAAGCTTTAAAAACACGCCGTATAACCATACGCTCATGCAAAGATTGCTGGCTTCGTAAAAAATTAAAGATCTTTAAAATAGCGTTCCACCAGGATCTCTGCAAGACCGGTATATTCGGTTACCCCCAGGTTTTTCAGGTTCTGTTTTATATCCCCTGACACCGAATCCAGCCCATCGACAAAAGAGGCCAGCTCATCTCTGGTAATGCGCTTGCCCCGGGTAAGACTCTTTAATTTCTCATACGGCTCGCTTTCACCGCAGGCACGCATAGCAGATTGCACTGGCTCTGCCAGAAGCTCCGGATTTGCCTCAAGATCTTTTACAATAACCTGTTGGTCTGCCTCTACCCGCTCCAGCCCCTTAAGCGTGCTTTTAAGAGCGATCAGCATGTAGCCGAAAACCGCCCCCAGGTTGCGCAGAACCGTGCTGTCGCTTAAATCCCTCTGATATCTCGATATCATGAGTTTTACGGCCATGTGCTCCATTATTGAAATTGCAAGCCCGGCATTACCCTCGCTGTTTTCAAAATCAATGGGATTGATTTTATGGGGCATTATCGAAGAGCCAACCTCGTTTTCCTTTAGCTTCTGTCTGAAATAACCCATGGAAATATAGCCCCACATATCCCGGTCCAGATCGGTTATCACCGCGGCAATCCTGACCATGCAGTGCAGAATCGCGGAAAGGTAATTGTTTGGATTAACCTGCGTTGTATACAATGCCGGCCAAAGCCCCAAATAGCCCTCAATGAACCTGCCTGAGGCCTCAATCCAGTCTGTTTGGGGAAAAACAAAATAATGGGCGTTGTAATTACCGCTGGCCCCGTTCATCTTGGCCTGAATGGGAAGATTTCCAAGAGTCTTTATTTCATGACGCAGCCGCCAGGCAAAATTGACGAACTCCTTTCCCACCGTAGTGGGAGTTGCCGGCTGGCCATGAGTTCTTGCCATCATTGGTACCGCCTTGTATTTCCAGGCAAGGCTCTCTATCTTTTCGGCCACAGGCTGTAAATTTTCAAGCAGCAGCTCCCGGCCGCTTTTTACCATCAGTGCGTAAGCGGTATTATTGATATCATCGGAAGTGCACGCAAAATGGACCCATTCCCTGATATGGCCCATGCCCGCGCTTATCAATTGCTCCTTGATATAATATTCCGCAGCCTTGACATCATGATTGGTCTGCTTTTCTATGGATTTAACAGCCAGCGCACCCTTTGGATCAAACTGCTGAAAAATCTCATCTATCCGTGCGAATGCTCTTTTGTCAACATCGGCCTGCACGACTTCGCGCAAAAGAAATTTCAGCCATTCCAGTTCTACATACACCCTGTATCGGATCAAGCCGTACTCGGAGAATATCTCCTCGAGCCCCGCGGTATGGCGCAGGTATCTGCCGTCTAAAACAGATATCGATTTTATTGCACTCTCCCGGTCCATTATTCTGTCCTTTTTAAGCTTAAGATGCTTTAATTGTCCGCTGCTGTGGTCTCAAGAAATGCGGTGGGCCGAATCTCCTTGATATAGCGTTTTACACCCCTTACAATGCCACTGTTTATTTCCCGCTGATAGTCGGAGTCGGCAAGACGCCTGCATTCTGCCTTGTTGCTTATAAAACCCGCTTCAATAAGTATGGAAGGCATCTGGGCGCCCAGCAGCACATAAAAAGGAGCCTGTTTTACCCCCTTGTTGTTGACATTGCTAAAACAATCGTTTAAATGGCCATACATTGAATTCTGAACATAAGTGGCAAGCCTGCTCGATTCATTGACCTTGGCGTTTTGCATCAAATCGTCCAAAATGGTCTGCAGCTCGCTGATATTTTTTTCAGAAGTCGCATTTTCCCGGGCGGCCACTGCTATGGACTCCTCGTCTGTTGTCAGGTTAAGAAAGTAGGTTTCAATGCCCCGGGCATTCTGATTGGTGGAGGCATTGGCATGAAGTGAAATAAAAAGATCCGCCTTTTTGGTGTTTGCAATCGCGGTGCGTTCCTCCAGAGTCAGGTAGGTATCGTCGCTTCTGGTCAGAAGCACTTCACAGCCCAACTCCTGGCGAAGATTCTCTGCAAGTTTTTTTGCCATGTCCAGAACCACGTGCTTTTCATGCACGCCACTGACAGCCCCGGGAGCGCCGTAATCCCTGCCGCCATGGCCTGGGTCTATCACTATCCTGCGGACTCCGAGAGCCAGCTGTCTTGCAATAGAGGCTCCTTCTTCTTCAATTGGTATAGACCCGGGATCCTTTTTATCATCTTTATCCTCATTTTCCGCTACAGCCTCTTTTCCCCTCACGTCAATCACTATGCGGAAAGGATTTTTAAGGGAAAAGACATTGTAGTCTTCAAAAGACTTGATATCCACCACCACCCGCACTGTTTCACGGTCATACTGGCCTGCGCGCACATCTTTTAACAAGCTGTCATCTATGGGTATCTGTTTCTGGATGTCATTGCCCAGCCTGCTGTTTTCAAGGTCCACATACAGCCGCTCATGCATCTTGTTTATCGAAGGATCCTTGTTTAAAAGATTATTTTTAAAATCAGTTTCCTGGTTTGCGTCGATTACAATCCTTGTATAATCAGGATTTGACCAGTAGCGCATTCCGGTAACAGTAATCGGCTCGCCTTCTTTCGGGGCCGGGGTGTCAGCCCCGCTCTCCGTTGTGACTTCCCCCGAGGTTGTCTCTTCGGTCAAAGCCTTTCTAATCTGCCCGTCGCCTTCCAGTTCGTCCATTTTTTGCATGGCACGCCTGCTGTATGCACTGGACGGATACTTGTCAATGATTTGCCGCAAAATGGAATTGGCTTTTTCCCTGTCTTTGGATTTATAGGAATGCGCGTAAAGTCCGTGATAAAGCTCTGCTGTCATGAAAAGCCCGGCTGCGGCCCACGGGCCTTCGGAATCGGCCTGGTAAACCTTTTCAAACTCGCGTATACAGTCAAGCCAGTATCTTCTGTATTTCTGACGTTCAGGACTGTTCTTTAATCTCTGATAACACGACTCTGCGAAAAAATATTGTTTGCCCGCCTCATCGTCATCCGCCCGCCTGTCATCGCCTATCTGATCAAGGGCTGATCCGGCTCTTTTGGCATACGCGCTTGAAGGGTAATTTTTTTCAACCTGCCGGAATATGGATCTGGCCTTTCTAAAATCCGACGGGGCATAAGAATGTTTATACATTTCATGATAAAGCTTGCCGGCCATAAACAGTCCGGCCGAAGCCCACGGGCCGTCCGGGTCCTGATCATGGACGGCCTCGAATTTGCGAATACAGTTTAACCAGTAGCTCCGGTATTTCTGCCTCTCAGGGCTGTCCTTTAACCCCTGATAGCAGGATTCAGCTGAAAAATACAACTGGTTGGGCGTGGTTCCAATGGATGCGCATGACCAGAACACCATCAGCAAACAGATCACCACAGCAGGAGCAAGGCCTCTGAATATCATCGTCTTAACCGTTTTTCCCCCGGTTTTGTTGTTTTGCGTCAATCCGCCAGTCTGCCGTTTTCCGGCTCCTTTGCCTTGAAAAGTTTTTCCTGAAGCACGTTTAAATAGTTAAGCGCTTCCAGAGGGGTCATCCTGGATATATCAGCCTGCCTTATTTTTTCTATTACCGCTTCTTCAGGCCCCTTGAAAAGGGGAAGCTGAACGTATTTCTGCCTTGCACGCATTCGTCCTGCAGGCCCCGCAGCGTCCCTGCCCAGCACATGACCCTGTTTTTCTACATTCTCCAGTACTTTTTTGGCTCTTTCAACAACTTTTTCAGGCATGCCGGCCAGACGGGCCACCTGGATGCCGTAGCTTCGGTTGGTGCCGCCTGCCACAAGCTGATGAAGAAAAATAATCTCATCTTTTATCTCTCTTACCGCAATGCTGTAATTTTTGACCCGCTCCTTTACACGGGGCAGTTCGGTCAACTCGTGGTAATGGGTGGCAAACATGGACTTAACACCCACTGCGTGCAGATCATGGAGGTATTCCGCCACTGCCCAGGCAATGCTGAGTCCGTCAAACGTGCTTGTCCCGCGTCCGATTTCATCCATTATCACCAGGCTGTCCGGTGTCGCGTTGTTCATGATGTTGGCTGTCTCCTCCATTTCCACCATGAACGTGCTCTGCCCCTGGGACAGGTTATCAAGTGCCCCCACACGGGTAAAAATCCGGTCAGTCAGTGAAATATCGGCGCCTGCTGCCGGCACAAAAGACCCCATCTGCGCCATGATCACAATCAGGGCTACCTGGCGCAGCACAGTGGATTTTCCCGCCATATTCGGGCCGGTGATGATCAGCAGTTGATTTTCCCGGTTGTCAAGACCGACGGTATTTGGCACAAAGCGTTCGCCGGAGATCAGTTTTTCAACAACCGGATGCCGGCCGTCTTCTATCCTGATGTGACCGCCTGTATTTATATGCGGACGGATGTAATCGTTATTCACCGCTGCTTCGGCAAGACAGCAGACCACATCGGTACGGGCCGCAAAATCCGCGGCCGACTGAATGGCCTTGTGGCTATTGGTAACCGCGTCTTTTAGTGTACAGAAAATCTCGTATTCCAAGGTCGCACGCTGCTCCTGAGCACCGAGTACCTTGTTTTCAAATGATTTTAGTTCATCGGTAATATAGCGCTCGGCATTTACAAGGGTCTGCTTGCGCACATAATGATCCGGAACAGAATCAGCATAACTTTTGGAAACCTCAATATAATATCCAAAAACCTTGTTGTAGCGAACCTTAAGGGTCTGTATCCCGGTAGCCTGTTTCTCCCTTGCCTCAAGTTCGGCAAGCCAGCTCCTGCCGTCTCGTGCGATACTGATGAGTTCATCAAGCTTTTCATCAAAGCCGGATCTTATCATCCCTCCTTCATTTACAGCAGGCGGCGGGTCATCGACCACGGCTTGTGCAATTTTTTCAGCAAGCTCGGCCAGTTCCGGAAAAATTGATTCATCAGGCTCAAGAATACTTGCATCAAAAGAGGCCAGCTGTGCCCGGATTTCAGGAAGTGCCTCCATAGATCTTCGAAGTGCAACCAAATCCCGGGCATTGCCCTGGCCCATTGCAAGCTTGCCGCCAAGACGCTCCAGATCTGCAACGGATTTCAGTCCCGATCTGATGGCCCTGCGCTCTGAAGAAAATTCCACTGCCTGTTCCACGGCTTCAAGACGATCTGCAACTGCTTCAGGATCAAGCAAGGGATATCTTATCCAATGCTTTATCCGCCTGCCGCCCATTGCTGTTACTGTATAATCAAGCACCGAAAGCAGGGTCGCCTGCCGGGTGCCGCTTCTCAGGTTGGCAAGGAGTTCCAGGTTTCTGCAGCTTATATCGTCGATCCTGAGGTAACGGTCGGGGAAATAGGTTTCCAGCCCCGAGAGATGGGCTATTTCCTGTTTTTGGGTATCCTGGACGTAATAAAGCAGAGCACCGGCCGCGCTGACCCCGGCTTTCAGGCGTTCACAGCCGAAACCCTCAAGACTGCGGGTCTTGAATTGTTCGATCAGACGCTGCCGGGCCTGTGCATGTGAAAACGCCTCATCATCCAGATAACTTACAGCAGTTTCATCAAATGATTCCAGAAACCGTTCATAGGCGGTCTCTTTTTGAGCCGAAGCAGGCAGCAGTAGTTCACTCGGGGCAATCCGCCCGGCCTCTTCGAAAATCGTGCCGATATCCCCGCTCTGACAAAGCCGGAACAGGCCGGTGGAAAGATCCAGGCATGACAGCCCGCAGCCGTCGTGCGTTAGTGTAAGAGACATTATGAAATTGTTACTTCGCGAATCGAGCAGATCACTGTTTACCACCATACCCGGGGTTACTATCCGCACCACATCCCTTTTTACCAGCCCTTTTGCCTCGGCAGGATCTTCTGTCTGCTCGCATATGGCCACCTTATAACCCTTGTCTATGAGCCGGCCCAGGTAAATCTCGGCTGACCTGACCGGAACGCCGCACATGGGCACCGGGGTTTTTTCATGTCTGTTGCGGGAAGTAAGCGTGATCTCAAGCTCGCGGGATGCTGTCTGCGCATCCGAGAAAAACATTTCATAGAAATCTCCCATCCGGTAGAAAAGGATATAGTCTGCGTACTGTTCCTTTATCTCCAGATACTGCCGAAGCATCGGCGTAAGCTGAGAATTTTTGCCGGCATCGCCCATTATTGATGCTTATTCGCCAGACTTTTCGTCTTTGTACCCGGTTGGTACCTCAAACGCTTCTGTATCCCGCACTTGCTCAGAGTCCTGGGTTTTTTCATGTTCATGCGCACCGGCAGTCTTTTCCTGAACCCGTGAGCCGGCGGCAATCTCGGCTTCCAGCCGGGAAATCTTCTTTTCGTCTGCCGCGATTTTTTCGTTTAACTGCTTTATGGTCTTTCTGGACCTGAATTTCCGGGGCAGCCCGGAAAAATAGGAAATCAGAAAGCCTATTAAAAATACAGCCAGGTAATACAAACCCGCAGGGAGCTCCGGGGAATCATAACTAAAAAAATAAATATCAATGCCCAGGCTTTTCCCGTCAATAAAAAAACCCCTGTTCTGATAAACCCCAAGGGCCACAAGCCCGATTATTACCAGCCACAACAGATACTTTAACTTTTTCATGCCAGTTTCCTCCACAAAAGGCTCCGGTTTGAAATGTTGTGCCTGCAAACTTATCAAACCGCATTTTATTAATCTATTATATTGAATTTTTTGGCTGAAAAACTCAACCGTTTTTTAAGGCCTGCACCTGTGGTGCAACCGGCTAAAACGACCTGATCTCCGGGCGCATCCCGGGCGGAGTCTGACTTAAAAAATACTGATCAGTCATCCCGGCAATAAAGTCGCGCACAATTTCGGCCGCATTGTGCTGATTTACATAATCTTCGGCCATATCGGCTATAAAATTTCTGTATACAGGAGAATCTTCATTGCCTGTGTAAATGTCCTGGACAAAGCGGTAAAACAGGTATTCAAACATTTCGCGGATCAAGCCGATATCGCGCTTGATCAAAGGATTGGAGTATATACGTTCGTAATTAAACTCCTTTAGCCTCTGCAGTGCCTCCGAGATCTGCGGGCTGAAGGCAACGCCGTCTTTGCCGTAACTGCTTGTTATCACGTCTGTTACCAGGCTATAGACAATGGTGCCGTTGGTATCTCCAAGATGCCGGACGCATTCACGCGGGATATCCGCACGCGTGATAAGGCCCAGACGAATGGCGTCTTCTATGTCTCTTCCTATGTAGCTTATGGTGTCTGAAAACCGCATTACGCAGCCTTCAAGTGTCATGGGCACAAGCTTTACAGGCCGGCCTGTCTGCTTTTCGTAAAGCTCGCGGTCATGGTCTTTAAACGTCTTGCCCCGTGCCGGGGCCAAATGCCGGTCATGGACCTCTCCGTCATGGCAAAGTATACCGTCGAGGGTCTGGAGACACAGGTTCCAGCCCCGTCCCTTACGCTCGACTTTTTCCAGAAACTGCACGCTCTGCACATTGTGATGGTATTGGCCTATGCCGTGTTTTTTGCACAGCCCGGATAAAAACCGCTCTCCGTCATGGCCAAACGGAGCATGGCCTATATCGTGGCCTATTGCAACGGCCTCGATTAAGTCCTCGTTTAATCCCAGAAAACGGCCTATGGTCCTTGCCGCCTTTGAAGCCAGCTGGACATGGAGCATGCGATGAGTAATATGATCATTTCTGATCAGGTAAAAAACCTGGGTTTTATCAATATACCTGCTGTAGGCCAGGGAATGCAAAATCCTGTCCACATCCACGGCATACTGCTGCCGGTAATCGACCTCCAGCCTTTTTTCCCTCCTTCGACGCACACCGTCGCCGCTTCTGGCTGCTTCTGATGAAAGTATTTCCGACTCCCTGTCATCGAGCAGTGTTCGCAGACTGTCAAGGGGCGGCAGCTTATATTTCGCCATTTCTGATCTTCTCCTCCATCACACTGCAATAGTCAATACCGGAATGTGCAAAACCGGCCTTTCCATACTTCATGTTGGCCTCGAGAACATAGAGCCTGTCCCGGCATATACAGATATCGATACCCACGTCATTCCATCCGCATTTGCGCGCCGTATCCAGGGCAAGCATGTATGCAGCCTCCGGGACGCCGTCTGTGCGAATTTTTGCCCCGCATGCCAGATTGGTCCTAAACTCGCCTTCAACAGCGATCCTCCAGTATGCATGGGCCACTTCATCGCCGATCACCACAACACGAATGTCACGGTCAATGGGCAGATATTCCTGGATATAGGCAGTGTTTGTCAAGCAACAGTATTCATTCAGATCATCTTTGCACCTGACAAGAAAAACTCCCCGGCCAAGAGCAGAGCCGCGGGGTATCTTGGCTATGAACGGAAAAGAAAAATACGACAGTATTTTTTCCTGCAGGCGCCGGCCGTAAAAAACCCGGGTTCTGGGGCGCGGGACCTCCAGTATTTCAAAAAGTGCGCTCTGCTTGATCTTGTCCTGGACGAATCTGTAGGTATGAATGCTCGGGAAAATCGGCTTTCCCATGGCCGAAAACATATCCGCATAAAACGTGGAAGGATAGTAAATCTTTTCAGCCTCACGGATCATGGCGGCATCCCTGGGCGGATAATCCGCGAAATTCGGCCGCACGCCCAGGCAGATGACATTTGAACAGCCGCGAAGATGCAGCTCCAGGGATATGGCTTTGGGCTCAGAAATCATAACGATTTTAAAACGCCGTGGTCATTGCCGGCCGCAGCCGGCTCCCTCGGGCAGATCCGGGAAGAACGCCCGCTTTTCCGGCTCGATATCGGTCCAGCATCGGTCCACGGAAACACTTATTCTGTTGCCGCTCTTATCGGAAATATCTAGTTCAAATGGCATCATGCGGGAACCGACCCGCTCCAGTCTCTTGATTTCAGCCCTGTAGAGCAGACCGCGCCATCCGAAAACTCTTACTTCAAGGATATGCTCAAGATCCTCTGAAAACCGGATAGTCTGGACTGTGCCAATAAGGCGCTTTTTAAAAACCAGCACCTTCTGTCCGGAATCGGTTGCATAGGCACCAGCCGAACTGTGATCCGTCAGGGCCGCCCCCCCGCCCAAAAGCAATGCCATATCCCGGGCGTTTAACTTTATGCCGGAAAGCAGATCCAGGCTGTTGTCACCGGCGCTTTGGGTGCGCAGGCAATCGCCGTCCCGGTAAATAAAAAAGCATTCATCTTTCGTGCATATCATCCTGGCAAAAGGCTGACCGGTCACTGCCAGGGCCTCGACCCGAAACCTGCCGTCCGGTACGGCAATCCAGGCAGCCCGCCCGTCCAGAGAACCTTGTTTTCCGTGTATACTGATTTGCCCGATTGCCTTGTAAGGCTTAATTTTATCATTTTTTTCTTCCACGATCCTGACAAGCCGGGAAGCATCATCGCGGCCAAGCTCGGATACCGCACCCGGAGGCCGACCAGGCGCTGTCGCGCATGCGGTCAATAAAAACAGCAGCGCGGCAAGAAAACACCATCTGATCCTCAAGGCAGCATCTCCTTGTTTCCCAGTGATTCTATCTTCTCCGAAAGTTCTGCCCTGTTCTCTTCCTTGCCGGTATTTTCCCTGGCCTGCCGGTAATATTTCAGAGCCTTTGCCCTGTCACTTAATTTCAGATACACATCTCCCATGTGCTCCAGGATCACCGGATCGTCGGGAACTTTTTCAAGCGCGTTTTCAATATAAATGCGGGCCCTTTTATAATCGCCCTTTCTGTAATATAGCCACCCCATGCTGTCTAAGATATATCCATTTTCCGGCTCTATATCAAGTGCCCGGCGAATAAGGGATTCAGCCTCATCCAGCCTGATGCCCCTGTCTGCAAAAGTATATCCCAGGTAATTAAGCGCGTCGGCATTTTCCGGCTCCATTTCAATAACAAATCGCATCTTGTCAACGGCGGCGTCAGTATCGCCCATTCTGTCATATAGAACGCCCATCTCATAGTGCAGCTCGGCATTTTCCGGGTCCATGGAAAGGCCTTTTGACAGGATTTTTTCAGCATTTTCGTACTCACCCCGTTCTTGATAAAACGCACTCATATAGGGAATCAAAGTCAACCGATCCTTGTCATCAACCTTCTGCATCGCAACCTCAAGCGTTTCGAGCGCCTCTGCGGTTTTGTCCTGCCTGTTCAGGATGATGGCCCGGTGGATCGTTGCATCCGGGTACAGCCCGTCTGCGGGTCCGACAAACCTAAAATGCTTAAGAGCGGCGTCAAACTGCTTCATCATGTAGCGGGCGGCTCCTGCAAAATAATTCAGTTCCGGGCTTTCCGGAGATTGCTTTAACATTTCAGACAACACGGCAATTGCATCCTTATAACGGCTTCCGGCAAGAAACTGGCGAACAACCTCCAGTATTGCATCCTGATCCGATGGTATCCGCCCGGCCAGCCCGGACCAGATCTCTTCTGCTTTTACTTTTTCACCGAGTCTTTTATAGAGAAGACCAAGCTCAATAGCGGCAGCCACATTATCGGGATGGCTTTCAAGCAGCTTTTTATACTGGACTGCTGCTTTTTCATCTTCGCCCCGGCTTGTATAAATCTCAATCAATCCTATGCGCGACTCAAGCAGACCGGGCTTAAGATCCAGACTTTTCTCATATGCTTCAATTGCCTGATCAAACTGTCCTGTCCCGGAGCGGGCTTCGGCCAGGAAATAGAAGCCTGTATAATTTTCCGGAAATCTTTTAACAAACGGTCCCAGCAGCTCGGCGGCTTTTTTGTAATCTTGGTTTCGCAAATAGAGACGGGCCAGTGCCAGGTAAATATTTTTGCGTTCCGGATCCTTTAAAAGCACTTTTTCGTAAATCTGCATGGCTTTCCGGTATTCTCCGGCAGCCTGACATATGGAACCAGCAAGAATAAGCGCTTCCACGTCATCGGGAGCCTGGCTTATCAAGTCTTCGGCTACGGCCAAAGCATCTTTTTCCCTGTCAAGGTCCAGGTAAAACAGGGCAAGCTCTCTTTTGAGCACAGGCTCCCGGGGGGCTATTTCGATAGCCTTTTCCAGCAGACTGACCGCCTTCTCCTTTCGGCCGGCCTTTGCTTCAAGCCGGGAGAGGATAAAATAGTAATACTGGTTGCCCGGCGGCCCGGAAAGAAGGTTTTTGGCGGCCTCGGAATGCCCGGTCTGCTGGGATGTTCCAGCCGCCGGGATCTTTTTATCCGCCGAAGATTTTTGCTTATTTACTGCAGAGCATCCGTTTGCACACAATACGGCAGCAAAAAAGCCTACCAGCAGAATCCTGTTGAAATTCATTTAGCTAATGTCCACTTTCCTCCGGATATTCGTATGAAGAAAAATCCGGGATCTCTTTTTCAAAAAACGTCCTCATTTTTTTGACTATATTTTTCTCCAGCTGCCTGACCCTTTCTCTTGAAATCTGGTATTTATCTCCTATCTCCTGAAGGGTCACCGGCTCATCCGTAAAAATACGGTTCTCAAAAATATCCAGCTCGCGCCCGGAGAGCTGTTTTTTAAATGCGCCCACTTTTTCCCGCAGCAGGGATTCGACCTGCTTTCGTGCCACCTGGCTTTCAACAGATTCGGCATCCGAACTGAAAAAATCGCCCCGTTCCGTATCAGAGTCGTCCTTTAAAGGCTCGTCTAAGGACACGTCCCAGCCGTCGAGCCGCTGGTCCATGTCACGCACTTCCTGCTCGGATACCCCCAGGCGGCTTGAAAGCAGCCGTGTTTCGGGCATAAACCCCTGGTCAATGAGCTTTTGCTTTTCCTTTTTGAGCTTGAAAAACAGTTTTCGCTGCCCCTGAGTGGTACCGATTTTTACCAGCCGCCAGTTGTCCATGATAAATTTCAGGATATAGGCCTTGATCCAGAATGCGGCATAATAGGAAAATTTGACATTTTTATAGGGATCAAATTTCTGAACCGCGTGCATGAGACCGATGTTGCCCTCCTGGATCAGATCCATCAGATTCTGCATCCAGGTTCTCTGAAATTCCATGGCGATCTTGACCACGAGCCGCAGATTGGATGTGGCAAGAATATATGCCGCATCAGAATCGCCCTCCTGTACCCGCCGGCCGAGCTCTATTTCCTGCTCACGGGTTAAAAGCGGATATCTGCTGATTTCCGATAGATAACGCTGAAGCGGATCATAGGGAACCAGACTGTTTTCTTCTGCCGCCGCCCTGGAAACCGTTACCGCCTGTTTTAATTTCCTGGTTGTATCGGTTTTATCTTGATCGACTTCTTTGATATCCACATCCAGATCTTCATCAACAGCGACATCGTCGCCATATTTATCCTGATTGCCTGCCATTGAAGTATTTTCACCATCCTTGTTTTTTATATTTTCCGGGCAGGAAAATAAATGATATTAAATTAATCTAAATCATTTTTCCATGTATCTCAAG
>CAZVFQ010000045.1:0-22081 GCA_964626455.1 uncultured Desulfobacteraceae bacterium
TTTCGCAAGGGTATAATTTTATTGCAACATGTGAACAACCAGGGCATAATAAAAAGATTATATAAATGATTTGCGGACAGGGGGGGTAAACCGGAAGTTTAAATGGGGGACAGATGATTAGCTTTGAGCTGCCAAAAGAACAGGAGTTGATTGTCAAATCTGCAAAGGAGTTTGCAGCAAAGGAATTAAGAGACATTGCCAGGGACTGCGATGAAGATGCGGCGATCCCGGCAAAAGTGCTTGACAAGGCATGGGAAGTAGGCCTGGGAAACGCAGCGGTGCCAGAAGAGTATGACGGAATCGGCATGGACCGCTCTGCTGTAACATCCGTGCTCATCTGTGAGGAGCTGGGATACGGTTGCGCCTCAATTGCCGCTGCTATCATGGCGCCGTCCTCATTCATACAGCCGCTAATAGACTTCGGCACGCCTGAACAGAAAAAAAAGTACCTGCCAATCTATGGGGGCGAGAAATTCGAGGCAGCCGCAGCAGCCCTTCACGAACCCCGCTTCACATTCGATCCAATTGATATGCAGACCACGGCAGTGAAAAAGGGAAATGACTGGGTGTTAAACGGCACCAAGCGGCTGGTGCCGTTTGGAAGCACTGCCCGGCATTTTCTGGTTATTGCAAAAACAGATAATGCGCCCGGCCTGGCAAATCTCGGTGCCTTTATCGTGGACAGAGATGCGGCGGGCCTGCAGATCGAAAAAGATCCTGAACAAACCCTGGGCCTCAAACCGCTGCCTTTAAACAAAATGACCCTCAGTGATGTGGCGGTTTCCGGCTCCGAGCGGCTGGGCGGTGAACATGGAATCGACGGCCGCCGCCTGATCAACTCCATACGTGTTGCAAACAGCGCCTTATGCATCGGACTGTCAAGGGCAGTTCTGGATACTTGCGTGCCATATGCCAAGGAGAGGGAGGCTTTTGGCGAGCCGATTGCCAAGCGCCAGGCAATTGCGTTTATGCTCTCTGAGATGCACGCTGAAATAGAGTCTATGCGCTGGCTTGCCTGGAAGGCCGCAAGCAGGCTTGACCAGGATTTGCATGCCACAAAGGCCGCAGCCCTGGCCAGGCACTACACAAACAAAAACAGTGTGATAATAGCAGATAATGGTGTGCAGATTTTTGGAGGGCATGGATACATCCGGGAGCTTTACCCGGAGATGTGGTTAAGAAACGTGCGCACGCTTACCCTTATGGAAGGCGTGGCCGCTGCATAGACCCAAAGAAAAAAACAGCAGAGGTTGAAAATGGTCGATTTTACCCTCAATGAGAACGAAAAGGAAATTATCCGGGAAATCAAGCGCGAAGGCATGGTACTGCGCAAATATGCCCGTTATTATGACGAGCATGAAGAAGAGCTTCCGCCGGATGAATTCCCTGAGGCAAAAGATTTCGCCGACATTGATAAAATGGTGCAGAACCGGGGAGAAGATGCAACAGGCATTACTGTTTTTTCACTCCTTATGCTCATGCATAGAATATGGGGTGATTTCATGCGTCTTAAAGTACCGCCCACGGCTTTGGGAAACGCATCGGTTCAGGCCGCGGGCACCGAGGAACAGAAAAAACGCTGGGCCAAAACACGTCTTGCAATGGCCAATACCGAACCCGGCTGCGGCTCGGATTCCAAGGCAATTGAAACCACTGCCGTACTCGACGGTGATGAATGGGTGTTAAATGGCGAGAAAATTTTTGTCACTACCGGCATTAAAGCCGAAGGCGTGGTCGTGTGGGCAACCATTGACAAATCCGCTGGCAGGGGGGGTATTAAGGGCTTTGTTGTTATGAAAGGCACGCCCGGTTTTGAGCTTGTCAAAAAGGAAAAGAAAATGGGCATACGCGCAAGTGATACTGCGGCCTTTGTTTTAAAAGACTGCCGCGTGCCGCGTGAAAACCTGCTGGGCATGGATGAAACGGTTCAAAAAGGTGGCGGAGGTTTTAAGGGATTGATGAAAACCTTCAACCTCACCAGGCCAGGGGTTGCAGCCATGGGAATCGGAAGTATCATGGCCTGTCGTGACTTTGTGGCAGACGCCCTGAAAGAAGAAGGCGTGACTGTTGATTATGAGGCTGGCTGGCACAAGCAGTCGGCTGTCGAACAGAAAATGATAGAGCTTGAAGCAGAGCTGGAAGCAGCAAAGCTTACCACGCTGCGTGCGGCTTATCTGGCTGATAAGGGCAAGCCCAATAATCTGGAGGCCTCGGTGTCCAAGCAAAAAGGCGGAGATGTCAGCCGGCGCGGGGCACAACTTGCCCTTGATATACTCGGTGCCATGAGTGCGACCCAGGATTATCTGGTTGAAAAATGGTTCCGTGATGCCCGTATAACTGACATCTACGAAGGTACCGGGGAAATCCAGCGCTTAATTATTGCCAGACAGCTTCTTGGATACAGTTCAAGGGAATTGAAATAAAGCGGAAAAAAAAGGGCCGAAGGCTTTGGCCTCCCGCTGCGATACAGGCTGCTATCGCATTTTTTTTGCAGCACCGAGAAAGTGGTCGATCCGCTTTCTTACCTCCTTTTTATTGTGCTTGCCCACGCTTGTTTTGGGGATTTCGTCAACGATTGCAACGTATACCGGCAGCATCCATTTGGCAAGTTTTCCCGTTGCCACACCCTGCTGCTGCAAAAAATCCATAACATCTTGCTCTGTTGCCCCCATGCCAGGCATAAGCCTGATTATGGCCATGGGAAGCTCTCCCCATTTTTCATCAGGCACGCCCACATACATGGCTTCCAGGACAAAATCCGCATTGGATGTCAGGTTTTCCAGCAGCACCGTGGGTATCATTTCCGAGCCTGATCGGATGACATCTGTTATCCTGTCTACTATGGTAATATAGCCTTCAGAATCCATCCTGGCAGCGTCCCCGGTATGAAACCAGCCATCGTGCCATGCTTCTGCCGTGCGCTCCGGGTCCTTGTAATACTGCTCCATTATCCAGTGCCCTCTTAGCACAATTTCTCCGATGGTCTCATTGTCTTTTGCAACGTCGTATCCCTTTTCATCCACAACCCGTGCCTCTATTGCCGGCACAATGGCAAGTCCGGTTTTTACCATTACCTGGTCAATCTCTTCTCTGGCCAGCTCTGCCATATCTCTTTTGATAGCCGCCCTGATCACTCCGTCGTAGGTTTCGGTCATTCCGTAGCCGGAGCCCACGCGCATATAGGGAAAGCGTTTTTCAGCCTTCTGCTTTAGCCCCAGCGGCAGCGCGCCGGCACCTATGTTAACATAGGTAAGACTGCTTAAATCCCAATCATCGAATTTTTCATACTCAAGAAGCATTGCCAGCATGGTGGGCACCAGCATGGTACTGTTGACTTTTTCTGTCTGCACAAGCTCGCAGAAGCCTTCAGGCGTGAATCTGCCGGGCAGCACGATCTTTGAGCACGTCAGCACATTGAAAAACGGCGATCCCCAGGCGTGTATATGAAACAGCGGAATGTTCATCATCGGGATGGGCAGATTGGGCCTGGGAGGGTCATCCGGCAGCCGCGGACCCGTGCTTACGGCCATTGTAAGATGCAGGCTGTGCAGATAAATCTGTCGATTGGTATATAATGCGCCCTTGGGAAGTCCGGTTGTGCCTGTTGTATAATATAACACCGCGTGGGTGTCTTCATCCAGATTCGGCCAGTCATAGGATTCCGGCTTGTCGGCTATAAGGGCTTCATAAGAGTAAAGCGGCTCGATGCGGGTTTCAGGAAGTTTTTTTTGATCCGACATGTAGACAAATGCATTTACTTTGTCTTTGATCCGGTCGTAGAGGGCTTCGGCAAGCGGCAGCACATCGCTGTCCACAAAAATAATTTTGTCTTCCGCGTGGTTGATGGTATGGGCCATGTGGTCCAGTGACAGGCGGACGTTTACTGGATGAGAGATTGCGCCCATGCAGATCGTTGCATAGATGGATTCCATATGCCAGTGATGGTTAAGAGCCATCGTGGCAATTCTGTCGCCTTCTTTGACGTTTAATGCCTTAAGAGCATGAGCGAGCCGGCAGGTGCGCTCATGCCACTGCCGCCAGGTAAGCCGGAAATAACTGCCTTCACTATTCCGGTAAACCATGGCAGGATCATCCGGGTACATGTAAAGCGGCGTGTTCATCAGGTTTTTTACCAGCAGCGGATAGCGTGTTGAAAATTCCGGATAAGTCGTCTTCTGGATGGTCATTTGTCCCCCTTATAGATTTATTGCATCCAAAAAGGCTCTTCGGCAGGCATTTATCACATCTATATGCATGCCTGAAATGAGTGATGAAGTCAAGGAGCGCTCATAAAAAGCATCCGGAATTCTTTTGTATAGCCGCGTTGACAAATCAGCGGTGATATGAGATAGCAGAAAATGCTTTCTTTTATCCGTCCGGGTTCCTGCTGCCGGCGATTTGGGAGAATTTCAGGAGCATTGATTGAATAAAGAAGAAAAGCGCATAATGACCCTTACCACAGGGTCTCATTTTCTGGTTCATCTTTTCGAAGGGGTGCTGCCGCCGCTGATTCCCCTTCTGATCACGGAATTTTCCACCGATTATTTTCATCTGGGTCTGGTGGTCACGGTTTTTTCCTATGCATTTGGGATCGGATCGCTGCCGTCGGGTTACCTGGCCGACAAAGTCGGTCCCAGAAGACTGATTACCCTGTTTCTGTTCGGTGGCGGAGTGCTGGCCATTATGGTGTGGTCTGCGGGTGCACTGATACATTACGGCATTCTCATGGCAGGCCTCGGTTTTTTCTGCAGCACATATCATCCTGCTTCAAATACCCTGCTTTCCCTGGGCGTACGGGAGAAAGGAACAGCTTTTGGCATTCACGGCATTGCAGGAAGCCTCGGAGTTGCCTGCGTGCCCCTGGTTTCAGCCTGGATCGGATCTGCGCTCGGATGGCGGGCTCCGCACGTTCTCTATGGAGTTATCGGGATTCTTGCAGGAATCTATTCCCTAACAATTCCCCGCTATCCTGAGGCAAGGATAAAAACAGCAGAGGAAAAGGAAAAAGAAAAATCCTTTTCCATTTCCTATTTAAACCTGGTTTTCTATTTTCTTTCAGCAATGTCGCTTGGGTTGACTTATAAAGGTATAATGACATTTCTGCCTGCTTACATGGGCGAAGGGGTTCAGATAGGAAGCTATGCGTTCGACAAGGTGGCCCTGGGAGGAACCGTTGCCACCCTGGCGCTTTTATCCGGTGCACTGGGGCAGTATGTCATGGGCAGAAGCGTGGATAGATTTCAGGCAGAACCTCTTTACCTTGGCGCCATTGTCCTTGGAGGATTTTTTGTCTTTATAATGGCAGGGGCAAGCAACCTGATTCTGGTGCTTTCTGCTGTAATGTATGCTTTTTTTTATTTTTCCACCCAGCCTGTCCAGAATTATCTGCTCTCCAAGTATCTGCCCGAGCACCGGCACGGTCTGGGCTATGGGATTCATTTTTCCATTACTTTCGGGGTAGGCTCCACCGCGGCTGCGGTATCAGGATATCTTGCGGATCTTTTCGGTCTTCAGTCGGTATTTTATGCCATGGGAGGCTGCTTTGTCATGTCCGCGGTCATGGCAGGCGTGCTGCTGTTTAGAGTAAGCAGACAGGCGGCTGATATTTGAATTGCAGACTTTATAAGGCTGTTTATGGGCGTGGAATAATGCGGTGATATAATCCGTTGACAAGCCAAGGGTGATATGCAATAGCAGACCATCATGGAAGTGTCTCCATTGTTACCCCGAATCATGGAGGACCGGAGAAAAATGGTAATAAAATACCGGCGCATAAACGGCATTGAAAAAGGCGTGGGCAGCTATACCCACGCCTTTTTTGTTTGTGCGGCAGAAAAGCAGGCTAATAATGGAGGGCGAGGATGAAGGTTTCAGATGTAATTGGAATCATGACGAAGATGGCGCCGCCGTATCTGGCTGAGGACTGGGATAATGCCGGCCTGCAGTTCGGCGGTCCGGACTGGCCGGTAAGCCATGTGTTCGTGGCCCTGGAGCCAGGTCTTGCAGCGGTAAACAGCGCATGCAAAGCCGGCGCAGACATGCTGATAACCCATCATCCCCTTATTTTCAAGCCTCTTTTAACACTAGATACAAGCACTCCAACCGGTGCAATAATTGAAAAAGCGGCACAAGACAAACTGGCGATATTTTCAGCCCACACAAATCTTGACAGCGCTGAGGGCGGAGTAAATGATGTTCTCTGCCGTGAGCTGGGGTTGGAAAATCCTTCTGTACTATGCCCCTCAGGCAGTATACAGCAGTATAAGTTTGTGGTTTTTGTGCCCGAGGATTATGCGGGCGCTGTTATAGAGGCTGTGTGCAGCAGCCCTGCGGGCCGCATCGGAAACTATTCCTGCTGTACGTTTCGCAGTCCCGGGGCAGGGACTTTCAGGCCTGAACAGGGGGCTGATCCCTGGGACGGAGAGATCGGAAAGCTGGCAGAGGCAAGGGAAGTGCGTCTTGAAACAGTGGTCGACAGGGCCGGTCTTAAGGAGGCGCTTGAACAGGTACGGGCAGCTCATCCTTATGAGACCATGGCCTATGATGTTTATCCCCTGGCAGAAGAGCCAAGCGGGCAGGGGCTGGGAAGAATCGGTAATATTAATCCGCCGAAAAGCCTCTTGCAGCTTGCCCGCGAAATAAAGGATAAATTTTCCCTGCCTTATATCCGGTTTTCTGGGCCGCAAGACCTGACCGTAGAACGGGCTGCCGTATGTTCCGGCAGCGGAGGCGGGGTGCTGGACCGGTTTTTTAAAACCGATGCCCAGGTGTTTATCAGCGGGGACATGCGTTATCACGATGCGGTAAATACCGTGCAGCAGGGCAGGGCGATAATCGATATGGGACATTTTGCCTCTGAACATCTGATCGTACCTGTAATAGGAAAAAGGCTAGAAGATGCCCTCAGCAGTGTCGGTGAAGATGTTAAAGTTACGCTCATGGAAGATGAAAGCGATCCTTTTGTGTGTATATGATACAGGAGATGATGAAATTTTACAGCAATTCAGCAAACCGGGTGAATCATGATATCAATTACAAAGCAGCAGCTTGATCTGTTAATCGCACTGCAGGAAAATGAACGCGAGGAAGCCAGGCTAAATGAGGAGTTAAAGGGCATGCCTGAGAAAAAGGCGCAAATGGAGGCAAGCCTGGAAGCCTTTGAGCAGGATATCCAGACAAGACAGGAGCGGATGTCGGCGTTTAAAAAAGACTACCGGGCTTATGATAATGAACTTGAATTAAATCAGTCCAGGATTAAAAAGCGTGAAGTTCAGTTGCATTCAGTCAAGACAAACAAGGAGTACCAGTCGCTTTTAAAGGAAATAGACGACATAAGGGCGTCAAACTCCCGACTTGAGGATGCATCTTTGCAGTGCCTGGATGATATGGATTCTGCCGAAAAGGAGCTTAAAGAGAAAACCAGGGAGTATGAGAACCGCAGAAAGCAAATCGAGCAGGAAAAGCAGGAGCTGGACAAGGCCGCCCTGGATCTGGAAGAGCGGATACGGCAGTTGAAATTTGAGTCTGAAGCAATTATTGCAAAGCTTGATCCTGACCTGGTAAAGAAATACCGGCAGACAAGGGACCGCGGCGGCGGAGTGGGACTTGTGCAGGTGGAAAACGCCGTGTGCAAGGGATGTCATTTAAACATTCCTCCCCAGATGTATAATGAACTGCAGCGCGGCAATGAACTGAAAATGTGTCCGCATTGCCATCGCTTGATTTTTGTTTTATAATAAGAATGCGGTCGGTGTAATCCGGATGATCGCTGGTATATAAATATACCGGAGGAAAGTCCGAACACCGCAGGGCAGGGTGCTTCATAACGTGGAGTCGCGGCAACGCGAAGGAAAGTGCCACAGAAAACAAACCGCCCCGCACCCATTTCTGTTGTCAGGTCCGGATGCATAAAAGGCCGGTGCCTGAAAACAGAAATGGGTGCGGGGTAAGGGTGAAACGGTGCGGTAAGAGCGCACCAGTTTTCCGGGTGACCGGAAAAGCTAGGCAAACCCCACCCGGTGCAAGACCGAATAGGGGAGCGTTTGAGGGCGGCCCGTCCGATGCTCCCGGGTAGGTCGCAAGAGATGCCGGGCAACCGGCATCCCCAGATGAATGATCATCGCCCGCATGCGGGGCAACCCGTTTGCGGGGACAGAATTCGGCTTACGGGTTGCGCCGGCCGCTAATTAAAAAGCAAGGGTATTTGTTATGTTAAAGATTGAAGACCTGGTTGTCGAGGTTGAAGGACAAACCATATTAAACAGGATCAACCTGGAGATTCCCGAAGGCGAAACCCATATTCTCTTCGGGCCCAACGGATCGGGAAAATCCACGCTTATGATGACCATAATGGGATTTTCAGGATACAGGGTTGCAAGCGGTCATATTTATTTCAAGGGCGAGGATATCACCCATCTTTCAATACATGAAAGGGCCCGTCTGGGCATAGGAGTGGCTTTTCAGCGTCCACCGGCTATAAACGGGCTGAAAACAAGGGATGTGGTTTCTCTGTGTGCAGGGCAAAAGGTGGTGGACGTGGAAACTCTGGCCCAAAAAGCCAATTTTGAATCCTTTCTTGACCGGGATCTTAACCTGAATTTTTCAGGCGGGGAGATGAAACGTTCCGAGATGCTTCAGCTTCTGGCACAGTCACCGGATCTTGTGCTGCTCGATGAGCCCGAGTCCGGCGTGGACCTGGAAAACGTGGTACTTTTGGGCGAGATCATCAACGAACTGCTGGAGCGCGGTGTTCGCCACAGAAAAGATCCTTATACTCCGCCGCACAGGAAGAGAGGAACCAAATCGGCCCTTGTGATTACCCACACCGGCCATATATTGGATTATATAACTGCGGATAAAGGGCATGTTTTGTATAACGGTGTGCTGTGCTGTGCCAGAAACGCAAGGGAAATTCTGCAGTGGATACGCGAATACGGATATGAGGAGTGTTTCAGATGCGCAAGCTAGACGGAAGTCAAAACAGCGGAGGAAAGACTGAGAGGGCTTCTGAATATCTGGATGCAGCCGACCCCCACAAATACCTGGAGCAGCTTGGAAATGTGGACCGCGAAGAAGCCAGGCAATGGTTAAAGATAGGCGTTGATATAAGCGGACAGAATCGTTCAGGTACCTATATTCAAAAGGATTGCTCTGTTGTTCATTCCGGGTGCAGCAGCAAGGATGTTGAAGTAATGGGTATCTCCGAGGCGCTTAAGGCTTATGACTGGCTTTCTGATTATGTGTGGCGCCTGGTTTCCCCTGATAAGGACGAATTTACAAAAAGGGCCCATGAGAAACCGCACGAGGGATATTTCATCCGGTCAAAACCGGGTGCGGTTATTAAAGAGCCCGTCCAGTCCTGCCTTTATATCTCCGAGGAAGGCCTGTCCCAGAACGTTCATAACATCGTGATTGTTGAGGAAAACTCAGAGCTTAATATTATTACAGGTTGCGCAACAGCTCCGAATCTGCAGAGGGGCATGCATGTTGGAATTTCGGAATTTTACGTAAAGAAAAACGCCACCCTGCATTTCACCATGATTCATCAATGGGCAGAGCAGATCGAAGTCAGGCCGCGTTCGGTTATTCACTTGGAGCAAGGCGCAACAGTGGTGTCAAATTATATTTCATTGAGCCCTGTGGGGTCCCTGCAGACGTATCCCGTGGCATATCTGGACGGAAAAGACAGTGTGGCAAGATTCAACAGCATACTTGTCGCACCGGCAGGCTGCGAGCTTGATGTGGGATCAAAAGTGGTTTTAACTCAGCCCGGGGCACGGGCCGAGATAATTTCAAGGGCCATTACCACGGGCGGAACTATTATAGCACGCGGCGAGATGGACGCACAATGCGAGGGCGTAAAAGGACACCTGGAATGCAAGGGCCTGATATTGAAAGAAGGCATAATGCGCGCCATTCCCGAGCTTGTAGGGCGCGTTCCCGGTGTTGACATGTCCCATGAGGCGGCCGTGGGCAAGATCGATCAAAAAGAAATAGAATATCTCATGGCAAGAGGGCTTGACGAGGAAACTGCGGTGTCCACAATTGTGCGGGGATTTTTGAACGTGGACATAGAAGGCCTGCCGCCCGGGTTGGCCGAAGATATTGACAGGGTTGTCAGCGAGACCCGCAACGACGCAATCTAGGTAGTAGACATGGAAATCGAAGCTGAAAATGGCGTTTGCGACATTTCTTTTGCCGAGCGGGCCCGGTTTTATTCCCACAATTACCTGCGGTGCCTGATTTATATCTGTTCGTTTAAAGCTCCGGAAACATATTTTACAAAAAGCCTTTATTCAAAGCTGATAACCAGCTCCCACCTGCTTGAGGATTTTCTGGACTTTCACGGCGCAAAAAATAATGCAGACTGGTATTTTTACAGGGAACTTGCTGCAGCAGTGCGTCACTTAAGTCTTGCCGGCTATACCCAGAAACACGTGTTAAACCGGCTAGTGTTCTATGATATTGACGGCAAAGAGGAATTTAGAAAGCACGGCGAAATCGTGCTTTCATTTATAACTAATTCTCTTGTGAATCTGGCCCCTGAGATTGTCAAAGAAGCAAAGAGGCTGGGCATACCGGAACCCGTGGAGGGCGGATACCAGGCAGCCAATTTTCCCGGGGTTTCAAGCAGCGAAATGCTTGACTATAATATATATGACGAGGACAAGGACCAGCAGCGAAACCACATTGTTCGTGTGGCAAACGAGTTTCTTTCCATTGCAGATGATTTTGATACCTATGAATTCTTCGAGGTCTATGACAAGGAAGGACTAAAATCCCTTGTGCCCCAAAAGGTAAACGAGGTGGAGATCCGCAGGTTTGAAATGCTGGTTCACAACCTGCAGTCTTCATTTGATTCCTATGTGATCCACGGCGGTTTTCTTTATGGCAACCGCAGGTTAAAGCAGTTCAGGTCCTATTTTTCGGTAATATTTCACCTGCTTCAGATCATGGGGCGGCTGCTTCATTTCTATGAGCGCCATTTAATAGAGGTGGGATACAAAAATATTTACCGCAAGGTTCGCGAACGCCTGTGCGAGCTTGTGGATCCGGACAGGCTTCTTGACTGCACCATCAACTACGGCCTGCATTATGTAAATCATTATTTTGCCTCCGGCAGGGAGGTGGCAAAACAGATTCTGCAGGAAAATGTGGAAAAGGGCTTCATCCGTGTGCCTATTCCCAAGGATCTGGGTTTTCACTGCCGTCCCAGTCTTCTTGTGGCCAAAGTTGTCCAGAAATACGGCGGGCAGGTGGAGTTGGTAGTAGGGGACCACAGATTTGATGCCAGCAGCGTTCTTGATATACAGTGGGCCGGCGGGATGATACAGAAAGAAGGCATCGAGGATGTCGTATTTGAGGGTGATGTGCGGGCTTTAAAGGACCTTGAGATTCTTGCAGGGGTCAATTACGGCGAGGATCGTATGGGCAAGGGAATTCCGCTTCCAAAAGACCTCCAGTATCTTAGATGATAACTCAGGAAATGCTTGTTATGGCATGTGCGGTAATCGTTGCAGCCGGGCGCGGAAAGCGCATGAATTTGCCGGTTGCAAAGCAGTTTCTTGAAATTGGAGGAAAACCCTTATTTGTCCGTACTCTTGCGGTTTTTGCCGTTCACCCAAGGATATCAAGGATCCAGCTCGTAGTCCCGCAAGAAGATGTTGATTTCTGCAAAAGCAGGATTTCGGATGAATTGGCCGGGAAATCGGATATCGGTGTGACAGCCGGCGGCAAAAAGCGCCAGGATTCCGTATACCAGGGGCTGTTGGCATTGAAGGACCCGGCTGAAAAAATAGTTTTGATTCACGACGGTGTTCGTCCCTTTGTCACGCCGGAGCTCATTTCGGCCTGCATTGACGGAGCCGCTGAAATTGGTGCGTGTATTGCTGCAATACCTGCATCCGATACCTTAAAGCGGGTTGACTCAGGAAACCGTATTACTGAAACCCTGCCAAGGGACAGTATCTGGCTGGCCCAGACACCTCAGGCTTTTTCCCTTGATCTTATCAAAAGCGCGTATGAAAAAGCCATGGCAGAGGGTTTTTCAGGCACAGATGACGCCTCGCTGGTGGAAAGAACCGGCCGACAGGTGAAAATTATAGAAGGCAGCCTGTTTAATATAAAAATTACCGCTCCCGGCGACCTTGAAATCGCGGAGCAAATTTCGTCAATTTTAAAAATACCAACCGGAAACATGGAGGTAAGCAATGTCAGATGAAGTGATCAAGGCTATTAAGGAAAGACGAACTGTAAGGAATTTCGAAGACAAACCAATACCAGACGATGTCCTTCAGACTGTTCTGGAGGCAATTCAATGGGCTCCTTCCTGGGCAAACACACAGTGCTGGGAAGTGGTGGTTATAAAGGACCCTGATGTAAAGGCGAAAGTACAGGAGGCAGCAGTGCCCAAGAGCAATCCGGCGAGCAAAGCCGTTGTCGAGGCCCCGGTGGTGCTTGCCGTGTGTGCAAGGCTCAAGGACTCTGGCTACAAAAAAGGCGAGGTAACAACCAAGTTCGGAGACTGGTTCATGTTTGACCTGGGCCTTGCCTGTCAGAATCTTTCTATTGCCGCCCACGCACTTGGCCTTGGTTCGGTGATGATGGGTCTTTTTGATCAGGATAAGGCAGCAGAAGCTTTAAATGTCCCCAAGGGATATGAACTGGTAACGCTGATTCCCATGGGTTACCCCTCAAAAATTCCGTCTCCCCCCAAACGCAGGGGCCTGGAAGAATTCGTCCGGGAAAATACCTTTTAAGCAAAAAACATTACAGATTTATCTTCGATACCCTTTGAGGGCAGGCTTTAAGTCTGCCCTCTTTTTTTAAAGTTGACCGGATATGTCGCTGATTAACTCTGATGATACTTCCTGAAGGGCTGTGCTCATAGCTTCTGCAAGGCCCAGAGGGTTGTTTTGCTTCATGGTTTGTTCGGAGCGGTAAGTTTTGTGCATAAGAACCGCTCCGACGGTATCCGGCCGGGAGGCCTCTGCCAGGGTAACGGTTATTTGGAGCACTGCCTGCCACGGATCAACAGAATCGTCTTCGTAAAAGGCGTCTATGTTTGCATGCAGGGTGTGGGTAAAAGATGGATGAGGTAGCTCGACTACCGCTTCTGCAATTTGAGAGGCCCTAATGTCCCGCATGATCAAATCGCCGACCATGTCAGCCGGTTTAGCAGCCCATTTGTGGTAAACATACGAGTTGCGGCTGTATTTGTTTTCCGCGTAAACAATCCTGTCTGTCCGGTACGGGTCTGCTGCGCGCAATGGCTCGAGCCTCAGCACGGCTCCGTGCCGGGTTTCGATTTTACTGTTTTCTGCGGGCGGGTAGGTAAGTGTGTATAGACGCACTTCTTTGGGCGGGCTTCTCAATATCCCGCACCCCTGCAGCAGAGCGGCAATAGCCGCAAGTATAAGAATATACCCCAGTCTGTTTTTCATTTTAAGCATCCTTTCGCAATCCGCCGGCTCTTAGTTTTTCTCCGGTTCAACCGGCTTTTCCCTGAGCGGTGCCCCATGGATAAGCCTTGAGGGCTGCCGGTTTATCTGGTCAATCAGCCGGTTTAATCCGGATGTAGCGGTTTCGAGTTCTTCTAATATTTCAGCAATCCGCCTGTCATAATCAGATGCGCTGACGCTTGCTGCATCAAGCTTCCGGGAGCCCTCGACAAGTAAGCTGTCGGCGTTTTCAGCTGCCTTATATACCTGGTCTGCGGCTTTATTAAACTCCCGGCCGCTGGTTGCAACCGATTTGTCAAGTCGGTCAAGCACGGATCTAAGCTCGTTTGTCAATTGTTCAAGGCTTTCTGCGGACCTGTTTGCAGACCGGCCGAAGTTCTCCCATTGCTCAGCATTAAGGATCCTGTTTGCGTTTTCCGCGAGCTGCTGAAGATCTCTTGAAATTTTTCCGATTTCAGCTTCCACCACTGTTCTGTTCATGCTGTCTATCATCGTGATAAGGCGGTTTGAAATTCCTTCCATGTCCACCTGTTTTATGTTTGAAATGATCTCGTTGATATCTGTAAGCATCCTTTTCATGTCCGAGGGCCTGGTTTCTATTACCGGAAATTCCGGCTTTAAATCGTCTATGTCAGGAGCCTGTGTTTTTTCGCCCGGTTTTTGCCTTTCAAGTTCCACAAACATGATTCCGGTGATACCGACCGATTTGATCTGTGCCACCAGGTTTGCAGGGTTTTTAAGGTCCTTTTCCAGGGTAAGGATTATCTCCACCAGTCTTCCGTCAGGGGCTACTCCAATACGGTTTACCCTGCCTACATCAACACCCCTGTACTTTACCGCAGCATCCCTGCTCAAACCCTGTATGGATTCGTCGAAATAAGCGGCATATTTGCGCCCTCCCTTGAAATATTCGGACATGCCCAGCCACAAAACAAACAGTATAACAATCGACATGCCGATAATTACAAACAATCCCACTGAAAACTTGCTTCGGATCGACTGCATGTGCCGTCCTTTCCTGTTACATCCCGGCGGGCGTGCGGCTGAAAAACCGCCTGACCGCCGGATTCGGATTTTGATCCCGCATATCAGCAGGCAAGCCTTCGGCAACTATGCCTTTTGATTCTTTATCCAGCATTATCGCCCTTTGGCCCAGGGCAAATATGCTGTCCAAATCATGAGTAACAATAATTATAGTGGTCCCCAGGGTTTTGTTTATGTCCAGGATCAGATTGTCGATTTCAGATGCTGTAACCGGGTCCAGTCCAGCAGAAGGCTCATCTAAAAACAAAATATCCGGGTTTAATGCCAGGGCGCGGGCAAGACCGGCCCTTTTTTTCATTCCCCCGCTTATTTCAGAGGGCAGATGGTCGCCGTAGCATTCCAGACCCACAAGTGAGAGCTTTATATTTACCATGGCCGCAACAGCTTCGGGTTTAAGTCCGGAAAATTCTTCAATCGGAAGAGCAACATTTTCCGCCACTGTCATGGAGCCGATCAGTGCGCTGCCCTGGAACAAAACCCCGATTTGTCTAAAAGCCCCGGATTCAAGCGCCTGACCGGAAGCCGAAAGACTCTGCTCCCCGATGTAAACCTGCCCTGCAGCCGGAATTTCCAGGCCCACCATGTGGCGCATCAAACTGGTTTTACCCGAGCCGCTGCCGCCTACGATAATAAAGATCTCCTTTTCATGCACTGAAAAACTGATATCCGAGAGAATTGTATCATCTCCGTATCGTACTGTCAGTTTTTCCACTCTTATTATTTCTCTGCCGCTCATGTTATAATTTACCAGTAGCTTCGGATTACTGCAAATATGGAGTCAAACAATACAATCAAAAATATGCTTGTTACCACTGCTGAAGTTGCTGCATTGCCAACGGCATCAGCACCGCCTCTTGCCTGAAATCCTCTGAGACAGCCTGTGAGCGAGATAAGTATTGCAAATACCAGCGATTTGGAAAGACCCCACCAGAGTTCAAAAAGGCTAAGCGCGTCAATGGTCTGGGCTATATATGCGCCGGGGCTCAGATCCAAAAAAAAAATTCCGATTGCAAGCCCTCCTGCTATTGCGAAAATGGAGGAAAATACCGTAAGAAGCGGCACAACCACCATGGCTGCAACCATCCTCGGAAGCACCAGAAAAAGGTTGGGGTCAAATCCCATCACCTGCAGGGCATCTGTTTCCTCGGATATTTTCATAGTGCTTATCTCTGCTGCATATGCAGAACCTGAACGGCCGGCTACTATGATTGCGGTCATTATCGGCCCGAGTTCCGAGACCATGGCCAGACTCACCAGGGATGCAACGTAAAGGTTGGCTCCGAACTGGCTTAGCTGCAGAGACGACATAAATGCCATAATCAGCCCGAGCAGAAAGCTGATCAGTCCCACAACCGGCAGGGCATAAACACCAGTGGTTTGCATGTGCCGGATTGTGTCGTTTATCCGAAATGAACCCGGATTTTTTATTGCTCTGACGCATGCAAAAACGATCGCCCCGATAAATTCAATAAAAAATGAAGCTCCTTTTACTGATTCGATGGTGGATTCCCCGAGCTGAACTATAATATTGCTACGGCTGCGGGGGCGGATCGAGCACTCCGGTTGTCCGAAATTCACCAGCGAAAGTATTTTTCCGTGATTCTCACCCGCGTTTTCCAGTCTGAATCCTTCGGATCCCGGGCTTAATTTCTGTATAAGCCTTAAGATGACCATGGCGCCGTAATCGTCCATGCGGGTAACGCCGCCGAGATCAACGACTATTATTTTCGGGGATTTTTTTTCTTTTATGGACGAGGACAGGCTTTTTAAGCAGTTCGGGGCGGTTGATATATCCAGTCTTCCGCGGAAATAAAACGCAAGCGTGCCTGTTTCATCCTCGCGGATTTCAAAGCAGGTCTGTTTTGAATCCGAACCATTTCTCATTGTCGCACTTCCGGATTGCGGCGGGATTTTTTTGAAACAAAAATTTTTATACAAGTATCACGGCAGAAGAGATAAATCAACGAAAGATGGGTATCTACACGGAAAATCAAGGTATTTTTTCCTTTGCCGCCTTCCTGTATTTGTTTAGTTGTTTCCGGTAATGCGGTTTGTCTGCTCCTGCCCGGGAAAGCGCCTGTTTTTCAGCCTCTATAGCCTCCTGGTACATGCCGTTTACAAAGTAGCTTTCAGCAAGTGTGTCTAACACATGGGGTTCAGAGGATGTCTTTGCCGCCTTTTCTGCCAGTTTGAGGGCCTGTTCAGGCCGGTAAAAATTGCTGTTTTCCGGCGAGGTTGCATACAGCCATGCCAGGTTGTTTAAAGCGCGCACATCCTTGGCGTCTACAGACAGGGCATTTCTGTAGGCTTTTTCAGCCTCTGCCAGGTTTTCCCTGAAATAGTGCAGATCTGCCAGCATTACATGCAGGTCCGGGTTTTTCGGATCTTTTTTTATTTGATTTTCGAGCACTTGCACGGCTATTTTTTCCGCAAACCTGTTGCTGTCTGTGCCGAAATGCAGGTTATAGCCGAACCAGCCAATGGTCAGTATCGCAACAATGTAGACTGCTATTGCGATCCTTATTTTCCTGTGATGGGTATTTATCCAGCCCCTGTTTTCCTCGCATTTGCGCAGGTAGCCGATGCGCTCTGCGATGCTGAAGTGATGCCAGTTCGGTTTTTCCGGGGACTGGCCGCTTGTGGCTGCGATCTTGTGGAAAGTCGAGATCAGCGCAGCGGCCGAATCCATGATGTTATAAACGTAGATATCGGCCTGACGCTCAAAATTACGCATGAAATAGCCGAACACAAACCTGAAATAAACCAGGAAGATAGTAATCATGGCGATGCTGAACATTATGGATACAAATGTCTGATCTCCCGGCTCAAAGAATCCTGAAAGACCGGTTGTCATCTGGATGTAGACAGATCCGTAGGCAAGCAGGTCAATGGCGGCAAAGGATATCACCAGGTATCCGGCGAAAAAAAACAAGTAGAAAAGCAGGTGTTTGTGTTTGACATGACCTATTTCATGAGCCATTACCGCTTCGATTTCAACAGGGGAAAGGTAGCGCAAAAGCGCCGGGGTCACCAGGATGTATCGGAACCTGCTTACAAGCCCCAGTACGCCGGCGGTTATCATTTTCCCTCCAAAAAGCGGCCACACCATTATCTGTCTGTATGCCACGTCTGCCCGCCTGCAAAGATCTTCTATTTTATCGCGGATTTCAGATTTTTTCAGCGGCTTGCAGCCCCAGAAAAGCTGGATTAAGGCCGGTCCGAATATGGCGATAATAAACAAAAAGATCAGAAAATAAACAAACTGGCCCCAGGTGGAATTTAAAAATCCTCTTAACGCCTCAAACGGCAGCAGATTGAGAAGGTCGGCGGCAAAGGACAGACACAGCCATGGCAAAAGCACCGGCACGGAAAAAGAAATATTTGAGACAACGTAGTTGCGCCTGCTGATGCCTGTCCTGTAGAGTCGCTCATGAAGGCTGTAGGCGCTTGCCCATATGATGCACAGATACCCTATAAAAAGCGCCAGGAACACAAGGGCCCCGAGCGTGGGAAGCATTGCTACAAGCGCAACTCTATGGAGGTATCCGCCCAGTTCCAGGCCGTATATGTTTATCGCAAAAACCCCTATGGCGATTATTGACTGGCGGGTTATAAGCGATTCAAAATCCCGTTCCGTCGCCCCCGGCCCCGCTTTGTGCAGCCGGCCTTCAAGCTTTTTGAATGCCATCCTGGTCAGGACGGCAAACAGAGCACAAAGGACCCCAAAAAACCCGAGCGCTTCGAAGAGCTGAAGCTGGGGCCGGGCAGTGGGCTGATAGGTTGCATAGATCAGCAGGGCAACGATAAAATAGAGAAAATTGCCGAACATGGCTCTTTATTAAGTGTCCTTTCCGTCACCCTTATAGAAGCGGTCCTTTTCGCTGTATATGCAGCCGCAGTACTGCTGCCTGTACATACCCATCTGCTTTGATTTTTCAACCCCGGTTTTCCATCCTTCGCGAAAGTCCTGGTAATAGAAGGGCACGCCTGCTTTTTTCCCTGCCGCTTTTGCAATTTCCGCTATAAGTTCGTGATTCTGCTGTTTGCTGTAGAGCAAAGTGGAGGTAAAATAATCAAATTTGCCGTGCTTTGCCAGCTTTGCCGTGGACGTCAGGCGGTCATGGTAGCAGAATCTGCATCGCTCTGTTTCCCGGAAAACAACGCTTCTTAAAAAACCCTCCAGATCGTAGCCCTCCTGGTATATCACCCGCAGGTCGGTCTGCTCGGCATATTGCCGCAGGGTTTGCTCTCTTTTGATGCATTCTGTATACGGGTGGATATTTTTTCTGTAAAAAAACCCCATTACTGAAAAACCCTGCGCGGTAAGAGTCTGGATCGGATATATGGCGCACGGGGCGCAGCAAATGTGCAGCAGAATCTTCATTTACGCTCTCCAAATACTGCAGTGCCAATTCTCACAAGGGTGGCGCCTTCTTTGATTGCCGTCTCAAAATCCCCTGTCATGCCCATGGAAAGCTCCTTTGCCGCAACACCCGGGATTTTTTCTTCGGCTATTTTTTCCCTGAGCCGGGCAAGTTTTTGAAAAAACGGCCGCACCTTTTCAGGCTGATCAAAAAACGGCGGCATTGTCATAAGGCCCTGTACGGAAATGTTTTCAAGCCCGGAAATCTTTTGTATCAGTTCCAGTACATCTTTTTGCCTGATCCCTGATTTGCTCTTTTCCTCCCCGAGATTGACCTGGACCAGGATTTTTTGAACACGGCCGTGTTTTTGAGCCTGCCTGTCTATTTCACGGGCCAGCTTCAGGCTGTCGACCGAATGAATCAGGTCAAAGATCCGTACAGCGTATTTTGCCTTGTTTGACTGCAAATGCCCTATAAAATGCCATGAAACATCACAGTCTGCCAGAACTTCTGTTTTCTGCCGGGCCTCCTGGATATAGTTTTCCCCGAAACAGTCCAGGCCCGCTTTGATTGCGCTTCTTATTCTTTCGGGCCCAACGGTCTTGGTTACAGCAACCAGTTTTACATCGTCCGGGTTTCTGCCGCACGAAAGTGCGGCGCTGCTGATTCTTTCCCTTACACGCCTTATGTTTTCCGCAATGGCATTCATTTTGTTGATCCGTTTCCCGCAGTTTTCTGCGGGCCTCCATTTATGATGATATCGTGCGCTCTGTCTATTATACTGTTTTTATACAGATAATCCACCACTTCACAAACAGGCAGGCCCACAACGTTTGTATAAGAGCCCTGTATGTGTTTTACCATAAAAGCAGCAGTTCCCTGCACAGCATATGCGCCTGCCTTGTCCCATGGCTCCGGAGTCTGCAGATACCACCTTATTTCCGTATCAGTCAATTTTTTGAATGTAACCCGGGTAACACATGCATCGCTGTGAAAATGTTTCAGCGAACCGCACACAATGCTGTAGCCTGTAATTACCCTGTGTGTTCTCCCGCTTAAAAGCGAGAGCATCATGTATGCATCTTCTGCTGATCCGGGTTTGTTCAATATTTGATCGTCGATCACCACTATTGAATCCGCCCCCACTACCCATGCATCAGGGTTTTTCTTAGAAACAGCCATTGCCTTTGCCTCTGCAAGCGCCCTGGCATGCTTAACAGGATGGGCCCTGTTTATTGCTGTTTCATCAATTCTGCTCGGAATCACGCGGAATTCGATTTGCGATTCTTCCAGAAGACGCCTTCGTCTTGGAGATTCTGAGGCCAGTATTATTTCTCTTCCTGTGTTTTTTGCTGTCATGGTAGTTTCGTAACAGATCCCGGCCTGCTTGGCAAGAATCCGTGCACAATCTGTTTGTCAGTATCTGCTTTCGGTCTTATTTTTGTAAGTCAGCGGAAATTTCTTTTTTTTTATATCAAAACATTGATAAGGAGGCAGGATATGGCAAAAGCAGTGATATGTTATACAAGCAGGACCGGAAACACCGAAAAGATGGCAAATTACATCGCTGAAGGACTCAGAATGAAGGGCGCTGAAGTGGATTTAAAAAAAATATCAGAAATAAAAGACGAGTCCCAGATTGACGGCTATGATATTTATGTCTTCGGATGCCCCACGTATCACAGGGATCTGACTGCCAACATGAAAACATTTCTGTTTCTTGCCCAGAATCTGAACCTGGTAGGAAAGATCGGCGGAGCCTTCGGCCCCTATACTCATAGCGGCGAATCGGCTCCTATGATATATGATACCATGCAGTTTGTTTACAAAATGGATACCACTGATCTGGGTGCGTTAAGCCTGAAGGATGCCGTTGTTGAAACCGATGAAGGCACCAGCGCCTGCCAGGATTATGGAAAGGCCCTTGCCGAGAAGATTAAATAGGCGGATATTTGAAATACGGCATAAAAACCGCAAATACCATCCTTTACTGCACCAGGTGGGAAGAGACTGTAAGTTTTTACAGAGACGTTCTCGGTCTGCGGATTAATTTTTCCAATGACTGGTTCACGGAGTTCCTGGCAACCGATACTTCAAGGATAAGCATTGCCGACGAAAACAGGGCTTCCGTGAAAAGCTGCGGCGGAGGCGGCATAACCCTGGCCCTTGAAGCAGATGATATCGAAGCTTCCCACCGGGCAACAAAAGAGGCGGGTGCCGGGCCTTGCCATATAAAAGAGCATCCCTGGGGCGCGAGGGTCTTTTATGTTTATGACCCCGAGGGGCACAGAGTGGAGATCTGGCAGGCGAAAAGGGCGCAGTCCGCAAGGGCGGAATAATTCAATGTCGCAGAAAGGAGGACTGATGGAATCGAAAACGGCTCAGGCGATCGGTCTTAAACACAACCCGGTAGCCGTGGTCCTGGCAGATGAAAAACCGGAAAAGGCCCTGCAGTTTAAAAAGGCAAAGCAGGGATGTGTCATGTTCATGTTTGCAAATGCAGCAAGGGGAAGGAGCGCGGTTTTTGATGCTGAAACATGCGGATGCCCCGGAGGAGCAGTAGGGCTCGGTTTCGGCAATGCATATCATTATTTCCCCGGCGGAGTGGACTGTTTTGCCCGTTTTCTGTCGTCGGGCAATAGCGGATGGGAAAAAGGCGAGCAGGTTGCAGAAGGTCTTAAAGGGGCTGCAGGAGAAGAATTTACAGATGACTTTATTTACGGCGAAAGGTATAAAAAAAGCCCGGAACTCGTGGAGCAGTGGATTGAGGAGCTTCCCATAACACAGATCAGGACCCGCTATGTTTTGTTTGAGCCACTTTCACAAACAGATCCGGGGTCAAAAACTCCTGAAAACGTGGTTTTTACAGTTGATGCAGATCAGCTTTCAGCCCTGGTAATACTTGCCAATTACACAAGAAAAGGCATGGAAAACGTAAGCATCCCCTGGGCTGCCGGGTGCCAGAACATAGGCATACTTCCCTGGCACGAGGCTGAATCCGAAACTCCCAGGGCAGTGGTGGGGCTGACCGATATTTCGGCCAGAAAGGCCGTGCGCAAACTTCTCGGCCGGGAATATCTCACCTTTGCAGTACCCTGGAAGATGTTTCTTGAAATGGAGGAAAACGTGGAGGGCAGCTTCCTGGAAAGGCCCACCTGGCTCTCCATTCAGGAAACCAAAAGATAGACACGATTTTTCGCACGCAAAAATACC
>CAZVFQ010000046.1:0-19549 GCA_964626455.1 uncultured Desulfobacteraceae bacterium
GAAATTGTTTAACTTTTTTCTTAAACTATTAACAATTAACTAATAACTTTTAACTTGCAAGTTTTTTAAGCATAGACTTTTTTAACTTAAAATACAAGACAGAACTTTAATAGACACGTAAAAAGTCGATGTCCGACGGCAAAGTAAAAAGTTCAAGACCAGGGCGCGCAAGGTCCGGAGGAATGCAGCGTACTTATCGTACGTGAAATTCCGAGGGATGAAGCGCAACGCCGATATTGGACTTTTTACGAAGCCGTCAATTTTGAATATCATTAAAATAATCGGGATGCAAAGTCAAGTACGGAGCTTATTGTTTGATATTTGAGGGCTCCGGCATTGCCGGTGAGATGATTGTGCTTTAATGGGTTGATACGTGCCGGAAAATGATTAATTTGAAATATATATCTGATTTGTATCATCTCCAATGAGTTATACCGCATAGAGGTTCATCCGGGTTTTTTGCATGCACTAACTCCCAAGCCATAAAGGAGGCAAAAAATGGACAGCAAGGTAACGTTAAGCGTAATCAAGGCTGACGTGGGTGGACTGGTAGGCCATTCTTCAATTCACCAGGATCTGCTCGATGAGGCGGCAAATCGCCTTGAAGGTGCAAAGCACCAGGAAAAAATTCTTGATTATTATGTTACAGCCTGCGGTGATGATCTGGCCCTTATCATGACTCATCGGAAAGGGGCCGACAACAAGGAGATTCATGAGTTTGCATGGGATGTTTTCGAGGCCTGCGCAGAGACCGCCAAGAATCTGAAGCTCTACGGTGCGGGCCAGGATCTGTTGAGCGACGCATTTTCGGGCACTATCCGGGGTATGGGCCCGGGTCTTGCAGAAATGGAATTCAATGAACGCGAATCAGAGCCTGTTCTTGTTTTTCTGGCAGACAAGACTTCTGCAGGGGCATGGAATCTTCCGCTGTACAAGGCGTTTGCAGACCCGTTTAACACCGCCGGCCTGATTATTTCCCCGAGCCTGCATGACGGATTCAAGTTCGAGGTGCATGATGTCAAGGGGCACAAGAAGATACTCTTTGATTCTCCCCAGGAGATTTACGATCTTTTGGTATTTATAGGTGCGCCCAGCCAGTATATGGTAAAAGCGATTTATACAAAGGAAGGTGAAATCGCGGCAGCCACGTCAACCGAACGGCTGTCTCTTACAGCGGGCAAATATGTTGGAAAAGATGATCCTGTCTATATTGCCCGCTCCCAGGGGGCCTTTCCGGCAGTCGGCGAATTGATTGAGCCATTCACCAGGGCACAGCTCGTTGAAGGCTGGATGCGCGGTTCTCATACCGGCCCGCTCATGCCGGTTGCGGTCTGCGATGCCAACCCATCGCGTTTTGACGGGCCTCCCCGGGTTATATGCCTGGGATTTCAGCTTGCAGGCGGCCACCTGATAGGTCCGCGCGACATGTTCGATGATCCGAGCTTTGACGTGGCCCGACAGGAATGCAACAAACTCGCCGATCACATGCGCCGCCACGGCCCGTTCGAACCCCACAGACTCCCCATGGAAGAAATGGAATACACCACCATGCCCCAGGTAATGAAACGCCTGGAAGAACGCTGGCAACCCCTCTAGGGACGCCCTTAACTTATTAACTTATCACCTGAATGCCGCAGAGTCCAAAGGCTTTGCGGTATTTTTTTGTATCCTGCCACCCGTGTTTATGACCTTTTTACCTTACCAAAGTGGTCATGAAATTGAGCATTGATCGTAAAAAAATACAGAATTAATATTACATTTATTCTTGACATTCCACCAGGATTATGATTTTTGCTTTTCAAAGCTTTTTTAAGGCCGGATTAAACCTGCTCCCTCTGCTTTACAATCGGCATGTGCGATTCCAATAATATCTTTATGATTTAAGAAAAATATAAATAAATCTTTAATAAAAGGATTTTTTAATTAACCATGCCTTTTTGAAGCCGGAAGGCCACTTCCGACCGAAAGACAATCCGCATGAACAAAAAATTTATATGGATTTTTGTTGCCGCGATTTTGATTTTCGTTTCCATATGGATCGCTGGCCGGATTTTGCAGCAAGGCCCTGTTCCGGAAACTTCAAGGCAGATCAGATACAGCTTTACTCTAAGAAATACAACCGACCGTCTGGCGGAAAATGTTTCCCTCTGGGTTTATGCGCCGCTGGAAAAAACATCTCACCAAACCTGCAGAGCCATTGAAACCTCTCATCCCTATAGCTTCACCAAAGATTGTTACGGAAACCAGGTTCTTTATTTTCCGCTTGAAAACATTGCCCCTTTTGCTTCGGAAATCATCACTGTCAAAGCAGATCTCGGCATCCCTGAAAAACCTGTTAAAGCCGATTGCCCAGATGGATGTGCCGGTTTTATGCAGGCGGAAATCTTTGTAGAATCCGATCATCCGGATATAAAAGCCCGTGCGGCAGCCCTGAAAAAGCCGGGCCGGATGGAAACCGCAGGGGCAATCCACAAATGGGTCGCAGGCCACATCGAATACAGTGGATATATAAAACGGCAGCGGGGCGCCCTTTATGCTTTGACCAACGCAAAGGGCGACTGCACAGAGTATATGGACCTGTTTGCCGCACTGTGCCGGGCGGCGGAAGTGCCCTGCAGAAGGGTGGGCGGATATATCTGTGATAAAAATACGGTGCTCAAACCCTCTGGCTATCACAACTGGGCAGAGATTTATGTCAACGGGAAATGGTGCGTGGCAGACCCGCAAAACCGTGTATTTATGAAAAAGGACTCCGAGTATATCGCAATGCACATAATAGGACATCAATGCGAAAATCTTATGAAAAACCACGGCCGTTTCCGGGTTGAGGCAAAGGGCATTAAAGCAAAAATGAACTCGTAAAAACCGAATTTCCGGGCGAGGGGAGCAATGAAGAAAAGCCGGTGCTTTTATCAGAAAATTTTTTTGTTCGCAGTCGTTGCGGCATGCTTGTTTTCAGGGATATTTCACAAGTCCGCCAGCGCAGAATCCATCTGTGCTGTCGTGAAAATTGAGATCCGGCAGGAACTTACGCTGGAACGGCAGGCTTTTGACGCTCACATGAAGATCAATAACGGCCTGACGCAGCTGCCGCTGGAAGACGTGGTGGTTGAAGTAAGTTTTACCGACGAAGACGGCAATCCCATCCTTGCCACTTCCGATCCCAACAATACCGAGGCCGCGTTTTTCATACGTCCGGATTCGGAGGGAATTGCCGAAGGCGGCAGCGGCACGTGGGATATAGAGCCGGTTGCACCTGAATCATCTGCGGATCTTCATTGGCTGATCATCCCGGCTCCGGGTACGGCCGACGGGCAAAAGGACGGAAAGCTCTATTACGTGGGGGCCAAGCTGACCTATACGCTTGGCGGCGAGCAGCATACCACTGAAGTGAGTCCGGATTATATATTTGTAAAACCCCTGCCCCGGATTGGGCTGGATTATTTTCTCACCGAGCAGGTCTATGGCGATGATGAGTGGACAGATGAGGTGGAGCCGCCCGTGCCTTTTACACTGGGGGTCCGGGTAAAAAATACCGGCAACAACACTGCATATGATCTTAAAATCGATTCCGCCCAGCCTGAAATCGTTGAAAATGAACAGGGGCTCTTGATCGGGTTTGAAATCGTGGGTTCCAGCGTTAACGGAGAGCCGGCAAGAGACAGCCTGCTGGTTGAATTCGGCGATATTGAGCCGGGTGCCGCGGCAGTGGGCAGGTGGATCATGACCTGCACCCTGTCAGGCGAGTTTACGGAATTCGAGGCAGCCGTCTCCCATGCCGATGAACTTGGCGGGGAACTTACTTCCCTGATCAAACAGGAGGACGTCAAAACCCATCTTCTCGTAAAAGACGTTCTGGTTGATCTCCCCGGAAGAGACAACATACGCGATTTTCTTGCAAGAGACACCGGCGCACTGAATGTTTACGAATCAGGCAACGTGGACAGCGACGTGGCAGACCAATCAGAGGATTCAGATATTGAGTTTCTGCAAAGATCTGCTTCCCGGTATTCTTACGAGGTTTCCACGCCGGATGATCCAGGATTTATATACATAAAGCTTTCCGATCCTCATGACGGCGGCAAGGCGTTGGTAAAGGCGACCCGAAGCGACGGCAAACAGATCAAGCAGGCAAATGCCTGGCTGTCGAAGACAAGAAAGGAAAACCCGGAAAACGGCTGGAATTACTTTGTCAATCTTTTTGATGTCAGCACCACGGGCAGTTATGTCCTGGTTTTTGACGACCCTGCCCAGGGCAATGAGCCTCCTCAGATGCAGTTCATCCCGGATAAAACCATAGCAGAAGAACAACAGGTATCATTTCTGGTTGAAGCAAGCGATCCCAACGGCACAGTGCCGGAGTTGTCCGTATCAGGCCTGCCGGCAGGCGGTGATTTTATAGATAACGGGGACGGCTCCGCCGTATTTGATTGGACCCCGGCTGTGGGACAGGCCGGAACCTACCAGTTGACTTTTGCCGCTTCTGCCGGAAAACTGCAGGATAGCCAAACCATGACCATTACGGTGTATCCGTTTGGAGATACCGATGATGACGGCATGGAAGATGACTGGGAGCGCAAATATTTCGGCGATCTGGGACGCGACGGCACAGGTGATTATGATGGCGACGGTATTGCCGATCTTGACGAATTTCTGCTTGGCTGCGACCCCACCACCCCGGATCACGCGCCGACTGTTCCCGTGATTTCCGATCCGGCAGACGGTGCGCGAGTCGATGAAAAAGCCCCAATACTGACTATAGAAAACAGCGAGGATCCGGACGGAGACGAAATTTTCTACGAGTTTGAACTGTATTCGGATGACGGATACACCCGGTTGATTGAAAAAGCGGAAAATGTTTCCGCCGGCAACCAGGGTCTTACATCGTGGCAGCCGGAACAAAGCCTGGATGAAAACAAATGGTATTACTGGCGGGTCAGGGCCACCGACGGGGCGGCATTAACTCTGTGGACTTACGGCAGTTTTTTTGTGAATACGGAAAATGAGGAGCCCGGGCACTTTCATATAAGCTGGCCGGCAGATGCCGCACAAGCAGATACCCTGACCCCGGGGCTTGAAGTGACAAACAGCTCGGATCCCGACAACGACACAGTTACCTATTCATTTGAAATTTATTCTGATTCCGCTCTTTCTGCACCCGTGGTCTCGGCTTCCGGTATATCCCAGCAGGACGGGCCGACAACACAGTGGCATCCTGATATCGAGCTTGAAGACGGTTCTCTATATTACTGGCGAGCAGTCGCAGAAGATGAACACGGTGTAACCACTGCAACTGAAACCGCCTCCTTTACCGTAAATACATCAAACCAGGTTCCGGCATCACCTGAGATTGCATCTCCGGGAATCGAGTCGGTTGTAAAAGATCCGGAAACCGAATTGGTAGTCAACAACTCCACGGATGCCGCGGGAGATCCGCTTTCTTATTATTTCGAAGTGGATACTGATCCTGCGTTTAATTCTACCGAAATAATTCAGTCCCCGGAAATCACCGAGGGCCTTGATGCCACCTCATGGCAGATCTCCGGACTTGACGAGGACACCTGGTATTTTTGGCGGGTAAAAGCAAGCGATGGGCGTGCTGAAAGCAGGTGGGCATACGGCAGCTTTTTCGTGGATACGCAAAACAGTCAGCCGGAGCTTCCTGTTATTAAAAACCCCGGCAGAAACGCATGGGTCGGCGTGCTCGCGCCGGAACTGTCAATCCACCCGGCGCAGGATCCGGACATGGATGACATCGTATACACCTTTGAGATCTGCGAAAACCGGGATTGCCAGGATCCGATCATCACAGAAGAATCAGATTCACCGGTATTTAAACCTGAGAGCGAATTTGAAAACAATACCATTTATTACTGGCGGGTGCTTGCCGCGGACAAAAACGGTCAAAGCCCGGGATGGACCGAAACCGCGATGTTTTTTGTCCGGCAGACCAATCATGATCCCATTATTACCGGAATCCCTGAAACATCCATATACCAGGACGAGGACTACAGTTTCACGCCCACAGCCCACGATCCTGACCCCGGCGATCAACTGAGCTTCAGTATCACAAACAAACCAGATTGGGCGCAGTTTGATCCTGAGTCCGGCACATTAAGCGGAACTCCGGGAAATGAGCATGTGGGCGTTTCAGAAGATATCGTCATCACGGTAACAGATGCCGATGGTGCCAGTGCGTCTCTTGCACCTTTTGATATCGAAGTCATCAATGTCAATGATCCGCCCCGGGCTGAAAATGATGCTTATACCATAGACGAGGATACTCCGCTGATGGTAGAAGCACCGGGGGTCCTGGAAAATGACGTTGATGTGGACGCAGGTGATACGCTTTTGGCCAGATTGGTTGAAAGCACGGCTAACGGCATCCTGAACCTTAACAATGACGGCTCATTTACCTATATACCCGGACACAATTACTACGGCGAAGATTCTTTTACTTATGTTGCCAGTGACGGCAAGGCGGATTCCGATATTGCAGCGGTTCATCTCACTATCACGCCTGTAAATGACAGTCCGGAGGTTTCCGCTATTGAGGATGCCGTAATATCTGAGAACACGGCAATTTCCGATATTGCCTTTACCGTCAGCGATGCGGAAGATGCGGCCGGAGACATTGAAATAACCGTTTCTTCGGACAACCAGTACCTGGTCCCGGATGAAAACATTATTGTCAGCAGATCAGGCGCTGACTTTACCATAACGGTTATTCCCGTCCAAAACCGGCACGGCAGGGCGTTGATAACCGTAACCGCAACCGATTCCGAAGGGGAAAGCACTTATATTACCTTTACCGTGGAGGTAGCACCAAGGACAGAGCCGCCGAGTGTCCGCTACTTTCTCCTAAACCCGGATCTGCTTACATCAACGCTTTGCGTGACAAGCCTGGAGGACGAAAATCATATAACTGCGGGCGCGGAGAGTCTGGATCTGGATCAGTACGAATCGGCGGTTATCCCCACCACAGATCTGAACCAGGGAGATGTTGTTTCAGGCACCGGTCACTTCAGTATCAGCAGCAGCGCGCCTGAAACCGGCATGCCGGCACCAGAAGCATTTGCAGGCAGGCATTTTGTAATCCCCCACCTCCGGGGCGAACACATGTATTACATCTGCAGCCCGTACGGTGATTCATCGGTGAGAATCGAGCTCGGCGACCGCACGGAAGATATCTCGATCCCCAAAGGCGAGGTTGAGGCCTTTAATGCGGGAAGCAACAATTCGATTTCTTCTGTCATCACAGCGGACATGCCGGTTGTAATATCCCATGCGGCCATTTGGACGGCCGGATGTGTGAGCGCGGTCATGGATGTTTACCCGGTTGCCCCGGCATCCAGAGACCTTTGGGGTATTCGGGCCGATGATACCCATATCGGGGCAATGGAGGACAACACCACGGTAAGCGTTCTGCGGGCGGATGGAACCCGCAAAGATCATCTGCTTGATGCAGGCTCTGTGATGGAAATACCCCGCGGCCGGCCCGGTTTCCTGCCAAAGTCCGGAAAACCGGATAGATCTGTCTACATCACCGCGGACAAGCCAATCGCAGCGGTGCAGAAAGATCATAAAATAGGGGATGGTGCAACCGTGCTGCTCGAAAGCGCGTATCTTGCAAAACAGTATGCCATACCCATGGACGCGGATTCAATTACCGTTGTCTGCCCTGAGCCGGATACCGAAGTAAAGCTGCATAATAAGGGAAAGCAGCCGGTGATAAAAACCTGCGGAGCAGCCGGGGATACACCGGCCAGTGTGGTTTTCCGCTCCAGGGGGCGGCGTTACCGAATCGAGGCCGGCGCTTATCTTGAAAGCACGAAGCCGGTTTACGTGATCTTTGAGCCCGACAACCACTTTTTTGAAAATAGGAATCTACTGGGCGCCGGATATCCGGAAAGGGAAGAATAGTTAAATGAAGCAGGCGATTGTATTATTAACGGTTTTTACAGTCTTTTTTTCAATGCCCGCTGCCGTTGTCACGGCCCAAGAGGCAGGGGGCCTTTTTATCAGCCCGGAATATGCGGCAGTGCAAATAAAAAGCAGCCAGAAAATCCAGTTCGTGGATGTGCGCAGAAAAGAGGAATTTGACAAAATTCGCATCCCCGGCTCCATCCACGTCCCCGCGCACTTTTTAAAAACCAAGGCCTATCTGAAAAACAAGAAAATCGTACTTGTAAACAAGGGCTTTAGCAAACGGCCTCTGATTTCTGCCTGCAAAGATCTCAACAACAGAGGATTTGACGCCCGTATTTTAAGCGGCGGGATAAATGCCTGGGTCGGCAAAGGCCTGCCGGTCATGGGCAGTACTTTTGCTAAAAATTCACTGACAATGGTTTCCCCGCGCAGGGCTTTTCAGGAACATTCTACCCGGTCCTTTCTGCCCGTGGATATCTCAGATTCAAAAGCATCGGAGGTCTTTGACAACACAGTGTACGTAAATTCCTCCAGCAAGGAGCTTTTAAGCGTCGTGGCCAAGTATCATAAAAACTATCCGCACGGTTCGGTTCTCATATTCAACCAGGCGGGCACGGGTTACGAAACCTGCAGAAAACAGCTTAAATCCGCTCAAACAGAAAACGTATTTTTTCTCAAAGGCGGAATAAAGGCTTACAGCAATTACCTTGAAAATCGCAAACGCGCCAGTGCGCCAAAAAAAGAAAGAACAAAGTCAACAAATCAGATTCCATGCAGAAGCTGCGGGGACTGACCGCGGAAATTTTTATCCGGTCTCCCGGCCGGTAAAAATAAATCCAAACCTCTGTCAACAGGGAGGGCCTGTGAGTTTGTTTGAATATTTCAAAAAAATGTTTTCCAGGAGGATGGCAAGCCTTTTAGCTTTTGTTGCGGCCTGCATGTTGTTTACATTCTTCATGCCCGCGACGGTACAAGGGGACTCGCCTCCCGCGCCAGTGGGGGATAATCTGGAGGTAAACGGTGAAATAGACGGTACTTCGGCTTCCCTGGACTGGACTGCCTATGATGCGGAAAGCCAGGAAAACATTGCAACTTACATAATCTATGCGGAAACAGAGACCTTCAGCACAGTGGACGATCTTGAGCCAAAAGCCACGGTTTCCGCAGAAAATCAAACCCATACCCTGGAAGGCCTGGAGCGCGGCGAAACCTACCATTTTGCAGTTATCCCGGTTGACGATTCCGAAAATGCAGATACACAAGTCAGCCCTTCGGAACCGGTAACACTTGTTGATGTCACTCCGCCCGAGCGTGTGCACAATGTCCGGGTCGAGCACTGCCATGAAACTTCCCTTACCATCGTATGGAATCATTCCTACAACAGGGACGGGGACCTGGAAAATTACCGGCTTCGTGTTAATAACGAGGAAACGGGCACTCTTATTGATCCCGAACAAAACACCCATGAACTAACAGGCCTGTCTGCCGCCACCGGCTACGAGGTGTCTGTCTCGGCCATAGACAGCAGCGGCAACGAAAGCGTGCCCATTACCATTGAGTGCGCAACGCTTCTGGACAATCCGCAAAATCTGGCAGTAACCCCTCACTACGGCAGTCTTATGTTGTCATGGAACTATGTAAATCGCTGGGGTCTGGATCTGGATTTGGTTCGGTATTACGCGCTATATATCAGTGATTCACCTTTTGACTCGGTTGCGGAAATGGAGCCGTTGAAGACGTTATACAACGTATACAACAACAGAACAACTGTTTATGGCTTGGAAAGCAACACCACATATTACGTTGCGGTCACAACTGTCAATATATCTGATGGAGAAAAATCGGCTGTAACTGGTGAGCCAGCGGCTCCGCTGTTCGCCACGCTGGTCAGTGGCGATATTACCGAAGATACCACGTGGACAGCAGAGAACAGTCCGTATGTAGTAACAGAAGATATAATCATAAGGCATTCAGATGCCAGCGGAGAGACTGCCACATTAACCATAGAGCCCGGCACAGAAGTGCGTTTTGATCCTGGCACGGGGATGTTCGTTGGTTATCATGGAAGATTTGAAGGTAGTTATGGCAACCACCAAGGCGCCCTCTCAGCAGCTGGAACTCCTGAGGCTCCCATTGTTTTCACATCCAATTGCGGGATTTCTGATCATGTAATCCCGACATTTTTTCATGCTAATAGTGAATTAAATCAAGCTTATGTCACTCCCAAACCTGGAGACTGGAAAGGGATACACTTTTCGGGACAGGCAGATGATGGAATGACACGGCTTGAAAATTGTACAGTCGAATACGCAGGATACAGGGAAGCCGTGATGATGACTTCCGTTGGTTCTTCCGAGATAGCCTATGACTATGGAGGGTATTACCACAGATCAAATATTTATATGGAAAATGCCTCTCCGATATTGATCGCAGACTGCACAATCAAAAATAGCATGGGATACGGCATTTATCTTGAAAATTCATCGCCGATGATTGACGGATGCATCTTTGAGAAAAACGGACTTGACGGGATTTATGCAACCGGGGATTCGTATGCTCAGATTACTGGAAATGATTTTCTGGACAACAACGACGCCTGTATTGATATAGCCCCGGATCTTTTAAGCAGAGTCTCGGACAACACGGGTTCAGGCAACGAAATAAATGGAATCCAAATTCGGGGCGGTAATGTAGAGTCCAAACAAGTGACATGGAAAAACCAACCCCTTCCTTATGTCATCACAGGCAATGTGTACGTCCGCTACCTAAATGATATAAGTGATACGGCCAAATTGATCATAGAACCCGGTGCCGAAGTTAGGTTTAAGCGATATAGGGGCTTGTATGTAGGTGATAATACTCACTCAGGTGCACTTTCAGCAATCGGCACGCCTGAAGCACCCATTGTCTTCACTTCCAATGCCGAGTCCCCCTCCCCGGGCAACTGGAGGGGGATATATTTCAGAGACCGGACAGATGATCACCTAACCCGTCTGCAGCACTGCCGGATCGAGTACGGCGGAGATTACACTGATGCAAATTTGTATTTTGACAAAGCTGATCCGGGCTCAATCTCGGATTGCAGAATAGAAAACAGCTGCGGTCACGGCATACGTTTAAGTGATTCATCTCCCGAAATTGCTAATTGTTATATTGCAAACAATAGAAAAGACGGCATATATGCTTATGGTGCTTCATATGCAAAGATTTCAAATAACGATTTTTTTCAAAACGGTGGCGCCTGTATAAACACAGCCGCGGATCTTTTAACCGGAGTCTACGGTAATACAGGCACAGAAAATGGGATCAACGGCATTAAGATAAGAGAAGGGAGTGTAAAGTTAAATGAAGTTACCTGGCATAACCAGTCTTTGCCGTTTATTGTTACAGGTGATATAAATGTTCGTCACCCCCAAACTGACGGTGATACTGCCACATTGAGCATGGAGCCCGGTACTGAAGTTCGGTTTGAAACCGGAGTGGGCTTGTATGTGGGCTATCATGGTCGCTTTGAAGGTGAACAAGGTCCTCATTTAGGCGCACTTTCGGCCATCGGTACGCCTGAAGCGCCCATTGTCTTTACCTCCAATGCCGAATCTCCCGCCTCCGGAGACTGGAGAGGAATATACTTTAGAAACCAGACTGATGACGAAGCTTCCAGGCTCGAACATACCCTCATCGAATACGGCGGATACAGCAACAACGCAAACATTTATCTGAATAACGCCGCACCGGTAATTCATCACAACACCATCCGGGCGGGCGGCAACCGCGGGATTTATGCATACGGAACCGACAGCAGCGCTTCTGTTATTACCTGCAACAACATCTCGGAAAACCTTTACGGCATTTATATTTATAACGGCGCAAGCCCGCAAATCGAAAACAACAACTTTCTGGGCAACATCAATTACGGCATCTACAACAACGGTGCGGGTATTACGGCTGAAAACAACTGGTGGGGAGATCCCAACGGCCCGGGCCAGAGCGGAGATGCAATTTATGGGGAGGTGGACGCAGTGCCTTTTCTTACTGCTGAAAGTGACTGCAGTCCTGTATCCGTGCCAAATGCCCCGCCGTTTGCACCCGCCTCCCCATCACCCGCGGATGGAGAAACAAAAGTCAGCGTAAAAGAAGAGGGGACTCCCATCCCTGTAGCACTTTCCTGGCAATGCACAGATCCCAACCCTTCTGATACCCTTTTATTTGACCTGCGGCTGGGTCAAACCAGGGAAAACATGACCCTGGTGGCGGAAAATACAGAGTCTTTGCAATACACGGCCCCTGACCTCGAAGAAGGAACCACTTATTACTGGGAAAGCACTGCGCGGGACAATCATGGTGCGCAAACCCAAGGCCCGACTTGGTCGTTTACCACCCGCGGTGAGCAGCCGGACCTGGCGGTATCCGATATCTCCTGGGATGCCTCGCAGATCAGTGTCGGAGATACGGGCACGCTCACGGCCCTGGTTGAAAACACTAGTGGCGGCCCGGCGGTTGATCCTTTTGAGGTGCGTTTCCTTGTTGACGACACGGAAATATATACAGCAATGGTCGATCAGATAATCCCGGTCGGACAGGCGGTCTCGGTTGAAGCCGCATGGACTGCCTCCTACGGGGATTATACCATAGAAGTTGTTGTAGACAGCACGGATGTATATTCCGAGCCTGATAAAGAAAACAACCGTCTGGTTGAAAATCTGCCCTCTGTTGAAGACTATACCGCACCCGTGGTCGCAGCAACGGTTCCCGCGGAGGGCGCCCTTATCCGGGAAGCCAATCAGATAATCGTCGTGCTGGAAGACAACTACGGCCAGGTTGATGATGCTGCAGTAATGGAAAGCTTTTCCGTTGAACACGCCGACAATGGTTTGATTTCCGGCAGTGTCTCTGAATCAGACGACACCTTTACTTTTGTACCAGACAACCTGCCTTTGTCCGAGGGTACTTACACGGTATCCTTTACATCTGCGGACATGGCCGGAAATACTCAACAGCAAACTTTTACATTTGTCATAGACAACCAGGAACCCGACGCACCCATGATCACCGGGGGTACTGTATACAGCGGAACCATACAGGTGCGGCCTGAACAGAACCAATCAAATACGCCCTTGATCACCCTGGAAGGCACACGGGAGGCCGGCACCGGCGTGGTGATAAACGGCACAAAAAAGGTCCCGCCGGGCAACAAAACCGACTGGACAAGCCAATACCTGTTGTCTGAAGGTGAAAATGCTCTTGAAATCTGGCTTGAAGATGAAGCCGGCAATTCGGGGCCAGCCGTATGGGTCGATATTCTTCTGGACAGCACCGCCCCTGAAATAACCGCGGTTTCTCCGGAAGACAACGCCTTTTTAAACTCCGCCCCCGGGGCTGTGAGGGTTTCAGTCAGTGAACCCGGCGCAGGCCTGGACTTTGATAACAGTTTCTTGCGTGTACAAGACAGTGAAGGCAGCACTGTTATCGGCACATGGGAATTGACAGACGGGCTGGCCCTGCGTTTCATACCAGCCGAGGTATTCGTTGAATCGCAGTACACGATTTCCGTACAGCTCGAAGACAGTTTGGAAAACCAGGGATCCCTTCAGGAATTCGCCTTTACAGTAGACACTACCGCCCCTGCTCCACCTGAAACAGACCCGGTCACATCGCCCACAAATAACCCCGAGCAGCAAATTTCCGGCAACAAGGAGGCTTATTCTGCAATACGAATCAACGGTGAATCCGCGGTTGAACACACACAAACTACATCATGGCAGCATACGGTTTCTCTGGCGGAAGGCTCAAACTTGTTTACCATAACCGCCGTGGACCGGGCCGGCAACGAAAGCGAACCAGTTGAGATTGAAATCGTTTATGATGACGTCCCACCGGAGCCTGTGGACAATCTTAATGCCGACGGAGACGGTGACGGCACTTTCGTTTCACTGGACTGGAGCGGTTATGACGAATCGCTGCACGGCAACATCGACCATTACAGTATTTACATGAGCGAGTCCGAATTCCAGGATGTCTCTGATATGGGCGAGCCCCTGGACACGGTCGATGCCGGGACTTTTACCTACGAGGCAACAGATCTTGAAAAAGGTTCGCAATGCTGGTTTGCAGTTGTGGCGGTTGATGAGACCGGCCTTTTTGATGCTTCCGTGACCTCGGTATCAGCCACGGTTGCAGACGTGGTGCCCCCGGAAGATGTCACTGAACTTGCAGCCGAGGCTTTTGAAGACAGGCTGGTTTTTTCCTGGATCCCTTCGCAGGATTCTGCAGAAGACCTGTCCGGCTACAGGATATATTTTGACGAAAACGAACAGGGCGAGCAAATCCCCGAAGATCAGAACATCTGGGAGGCAACAGGTCTTTTGCCGGCAACCGGCTATGGGTTTAAGATCACTGCCGTGGATGCGGGCGGAAACGAAAGCCAGGGCGTTTCAATTACCGGCGCCACCCTGCTGGACAACCCCGTAGAGCTTACAGCCGATGCCTTTGACGGGCATGTCGAGTTGAACTGGTCGCCTTCAGGCCCCTCGGATCTGGTCAGCCATTATGCCGTGTATGTCTCTGCCACGGATTTTGATTCAGTCTCAGAGATGTCGCCCGCAGTGACCGCGAATCGAAATTCAGCCAAGGTGGCAGGCCTTGAAAACGGTGTCCAATATTTTTTCGCTGTTACCACGGTTAACATCTCAGACGGGGAAAAGAGCGCGGTCTCCACGATTGCCGCCACCCCGACCCGGGATGAGACCGGGCCTGAGCTCGATTCCATCACTTTTGACCAGGAGCCCTTTGCAGACGGGCAAAGCATTAGCAAATCCGGCGTATTTCGGGTCGATGCATCAGATCCCGCAGGCGTTAGCAGGGTTGAATTCTATATGGACGGCGTGCTGAAATGCACGGATTATAACCCCGTATACCAGTGTTACCTGGATGTTCACAGCCTTGAAGACGGGGGGCACGTCCTGCGCATTGATCTATATGACAGCCTGGGCAATGTCAGCACCCTGGAATACAATTTAACCATCGCCCTGGCTCCGCCTCAGGCGCCTGTTATCCAAGCCCCTGCAGACGGATACCTGACGAACAATTCCGAACTTGAGGTATCAGGCACCGCGGAAAAAGGTTCCGCCGTATATTTGCACATTAACGGCGATCAGACCGGTGATCCTGTAAATGCGGATGAATCAGGCAATTTTACAGACCGCATTGATCTTTCAGAGGGGGAAAACATTATCACCGCGGCTGCTGAAAACCGCGCCGGAACAGGGGAGTTTTCCAATGCTGTCACTGTCACCCTTGATACTGCAATTCCCGAGGCGCCGGCAAACATGACCGCGGCCCCAGGAGACAGCGGCCGGATAAGACTGTCCTGGAACGCGGTCAATGCAGAAGATATTGCAGGCTACCATCTATACCGGCACACTGCTTCTTTTGCCTCGGCAGCAGAAGCAGAACAATTGACCCAATCCCCGATCAGAACTACCTCATACACCGATCTTCCTGACACTGACGGTACATATTTCTATCGGGCAACTAGCATGAGCGAGGCCGGAAATGAAAGCTCTTTTTCCAATGAGGCATCCGCGGTCTCAGACAGCCAGGCTCCTTATGTGACCTCTATCTCCTATGCCCCCCAGGGAGCCTATGATACTGAAACCGGGGCCATGGCCCCCGGCCGGGTGGATGTTTCCATGGAAGTCAGCGAACCGCTTATGGCCACGCCGTTTTTAAGCATCACCCCGGAAGGCGGCACGCCCCTTTCAGTGGAGCTTTCCAGGGTATCGGATACGAGTTATACAGGCTTTTTCACCATCTCGGAATCCACGCCCTCGGGCACGGCCTGGGCGGTGTTTTCCGGCAGGGATAAATTCGGCAATCGCGGCACGCAAATCAGCGACGGCCGCTCAGTGGAAATAGACACCAATGCCCCGGAAGTCATACGGTTAAATGTTTTTCCGGAATCGCCCATCAGAAACGACGAGCAGACGCAGATAACGGCCATATTCGGCCTTGATGAACCCGTTGCCCCCGGGCAAACTCCGCAGATCCAATGGCGGCTGTCAGCAGATGGCAGAGAGCCCATGCCTGTGGATTCTTTGTCTGAAGTCCCGGCCCAGGCAGATGACGCCCAATCCTGGCAGGTCGAATTTCTTCTTCCTGCAGACGGCGGCCTGGAAGCACCTGAAACCCTTTCATTTTTATATGAAGGCACAGACCATCTGGGCAATACCGGCGGCACCATATCGACTGCCAACGCCTTCCAGGTATACCAGGGCGAACTTCCGCCGCTTGAAACACCAACAGGTTTTATTGGCACCCCCCTGCCCGGCGGGGAGATCAGGCTGAGCTGGCAGCCGGTAGCAGGAGCCGCTGGATACCAGCTCTTTCGCATGGCCCCGGACGAAAATGAGCTTGCAGCCCACGGGGATGTTTTGGAGGGTTCCTGTGATGAATTTGTTGATTTAACGGCTGCAGACGGCGTCTATACCTATGCCATAGCCAGCATCCGGCAGGAAAATGAGCAGACATCCCAGAGTGCGCAAAGCGAGCAGATAGAGGTACACGCCGATTCCCAGGCCCCTGCCGCCCCGGAGAATCTTAGCCTGGATTTGGCATCAAACGGAATTCACGCAACCTGGACATCCCCCGGTTATACGGAAACCGTCACGTTTTCACTCTATCGCTCAGATGCGGATGAAATAACTTCCCTGGAAGGCTTAAGCCCGGTGGCAGAAGGCATTGAAATGGAAAACACCTCGGTGGTGGACCCCGAGCCTTCACCTTCGGAGCACTGTTATGCGGTTGCGGCAGAAGACGCGGCCGGCAATGTTTCAGAGCCGTCTGACAGTGTTTATCTAAACTTTGAACTGCTGCCCGTTGCCAGCATGACAGTGGAGCAGACAGACCTGGAGCCGCCGGTACTTTCCTGGACCAATGCGGGCGAAGTTGCCGGATGCAACATTTACCTTGGCGAGGGCGAAGGCAGGCAGAAGCTAAACAGCGGGCTTATTGCAGATACCTCGTATATTGACACCGGCTATGCCGAAGATGAACGCACCTATACCGTGGTTGCAGTGGATGAAAACGGCCATGAAAGCCTGCCCCGCACCATTACCCTGCCGCCCGTGGAAATCGAACCCGCACCGGATGCAAAGATCAGGCGCGGCATCATGAGTGCAGTGGATTATACGGTTACCAGCAATGCCTCTGCCGGAATTTCTTCCGCGCGGCTTTACGCGGAAGTAAACGGCCGTGAGCACGTATCCGAGTCTTTTTCCCTGCAGCCCGGAGGCTCCGAGACCATCCCGGTGGTCGTGGGCGGATATGCCGACCTGCCGGATGTTGCCGATGTCACCGCCGCCCTGGAGATCACAGAGGAACAAAACGAGATCATACGCATAGTCCGTTCCGGCAGCCTTGAAGTGGGAGACGGCATGCTTGAGCTGCGAATGACCGCTGAAGAATTTACCCGCGGCGGCACCGGTGCAATCCGCTTTACCCTGGAAAACACCTGTGCCGAGCCCATTGAAATAATTACCGCAAAAAAATCCGGCAAAAATCCGTCGGATGAAATCTCCTTATTTTTGGAAGACAAAGACGGCAATGTTATTGCATCGGAAAATTTTAAATGCGCCACCGGTGCAGATGTGGTCACCCTGGCAAACGGCAACACCGTGGCAAGGCTGGCCCCTGGTGAATCTTTTACTTCCCCTCTTGTGGAACTCACCGTGCCGGGCAGTGCGCCGGATGACCTGACCGCACACGTCTCTATTGAAAACATATACTATCATCACAACCGTACCGATGAAGTGGTCATGGAGGGTATGAGCACCAGAACTGAGGTTAACCTGGTTGAGACCTCCTATTACGGCGAAGTTACGGAAGTTTCCCCGGAAACCTCCACGGGAGACACCCACATCACCATTACGGGCCGCGCCATTGACCGCGACACTGAAAAGCCTCTTTCGTCTGCCGAATTGAAACTGTTTATTGAAAGCGACGGCTTTGAGCGCAAAGAGACCGTTTACACAGATCAAAACGGAGAATTTGTACACGAATTTAACCCGCAAACCGGCGAATCAGGCACCTACCAGGTCTGCGCGGTGCACCCGGATTTGGCGGAACGGCCCGTGCAGGCAGAATTTGTAATCAGCAGGGTGAGCCTTCAGTATGCCGGCTATGAGCTGACCATTCCGCGCAACTTTGAGCATAACGTTCCCATCAGGGCAACCGCGGGCATGGGAACCACGGTAAGTAACCTTGGCTTTGAATACCTTGCAGAAGATCAGCCTGACGGGGTCAAGCCCGAAGGCGTGCATGTTACTTGCGGAGATCCCGTGAATGCGCTTTATTCGCAGCAGACAACAACGCTTTCCTTTAATGTTTGGGCGGATAACAACGCTGATGCGGAAGAAAGGTTTGTGCTCCGCCTGGTCAGCGACGAAAATCCGGACGGATGGCAAACTATGCCGGTGGAGTGCAGTTTTAAAGAGGCTGCACCCGCCCTGTGGTTTTCTCCGGATTACGTTGAGACCGGCACCAGCATGGGCGCGACTGTCACTGAAACCGTAACCCTTGAAAATCGCGGCACCGCGGCATTAGAAGAGGTTTCCGTTGAACTTGTCAATCCGGACGGCACGCCCGCCCCGGACTGGGTCTATCTTACCTCCTCAGAGGATATCGGGGACATGGATCCGGAAGAAAGCCGCAGGCTGGAAATCGTGTTCGCCCCTCCTGAAACCGCTCCGCAAGGCAATCACGAGTTCCGTCTCCGGGTGCAAAGCGCCAATTTTGAAACTACGGACATCAACCTCTATGCAGCAGTCACAATGTCCGGGCAGGGAAACGTTTTGTTCAAGGTCACCGACCTGTATACCGGCACCATCGACGAGCAGGGCGACCTGATCCAGGGCCTGGAAAATGCCAGGATACGCCTGCAGAACGAAGAGGTTCTAACAGAAGAGTACACTGCCAACACTGATGCACTGGGCGAGGCCATGCTCACCGATATCCCGGCAGGCCGCTATAAGTACCGGGTCCGCGCTGACAGTCACCAGGAAGAAATCGGGCGCATTTGGATCAAGCCCGGCACCACGGCCACAGAAGAGGTCTTTTTGGATTACAACCTGGTCACCGTGGAATGGGAGGTCACAGGGACAACAATCGAAGACAAGTACGACATCGTGCTCACCGCAACCTATGAAACCGATGTGCCTACGCCCGTGGTCATGATTGAGCCGGCCTCGGTCTCCCTGCCGGACATGGAAGCCGGTGACGTGTTCCGCGGCGAGTTCACCCTCACCAACCAGGGCCTGGTGCGCGCAGACGAGGTCAATCTGGCGGTTCCGGAAGACGACGAGTATTTCAGGTACGAATTTCTGACCGAAGTCCCGGACGCCCTGGAGGCAAAAGAACGCGTAACAGTGCCATATAAGGTGACCTGCATCAAATCTCTCAATCCTGAGAAAGGCGATGACACAGGCGGGGGGTGCAAGTCTTATGTCAAGTGCGCGGTAGTGGGCTATAAGTGGGTTTGCGCCAACGGGGAGTGGTCAAAACAAAGCGTTCGTCACTGCTGGACAACTGCATACGGAACCGACTGCGGCGGCGGCAGCAGCGGAGG
>CAZVFQ010000046.1:19649-21888 GCA_964626455.1 uncultured Desulfobacteraceae bacterium
CCCGGTACCAAGTGCATCCCGGAGTGCCAAGACGAGTGCTGCGATTATACCTGTTGTGATCCCTGCGAGACGCCGGGTAAGTGCGAGATGGTATGTGAAGACATGGACTCGGCCTTAAACCTGGTTTCCGGCGAGTATGCAGACGAAGTAACCGACCTTTCCGTCAAAGTGCCGGGCGGCAATGTCGAGGTCAAACGCCGGACCAATGCCGGAGAGATCAGGGTTTCAGGCGATCATACCGTACAGGGCAGAGCCGCGGGTTTTTTCCATGCAGCACCCCTTTTCCTTGATGAGTGGAGCAGTGACAACCGTCTGGAAACAATCCATTACATGGGCGCGGCATATTCCACCGACACGGGCTCGTCATCAGGGGTCTGGGCCCGGATGGACGAGCAGGATACCGGAAAAATAGCCAGGGTTTATAAATTCGGCACACAAACCCTCACCCGCACCGGCGAGCCCGGTGACTGGAAGTGGCGCTGGCAGGATAAATACGGGCAATGGCGGATTTTTGATGTTCATGGTCATTTGCTGAGCTACGGCGATAGAAACGGCGCCATAGCAGAACTCGAATACAGAAACAACAATCCGCAAGACCCAATATCCGGCGTGTTTGACAGAAACGGCCGTCAGGTGCTCTGGTATGAATACAACGCAGATGAGAGGATATCAGCCATAGAAGATGCAGGCGGCAGACGGGTTGAATACGCTTACGGCCCGTCACCGGGCACTGATGATGCCGGCAACACGATCGAGGGCCCGCTGGTCTCGTTTACGGATGTGCGCGGCAATCAGACTACGTATGAACATGCGGAAAATTCTCTTACCGTCTTATATCCAGACGGAAGGGAAAAGCAGATCACCTGGGACCGGGAAATCGGCGTGGTAAATTCTGTGCGCTACAGCGATCTGGGAACATACGAGTTCGCTTATGATTACAGCTCGAGGAAAAAAGAGCGCTACACCATGATCAAAGCCCCCTCGGGCATGGTAAAGGAAATCTGGTACAGCCCGGAACAGGGGTATGCCAAAACCGCGATCAACGGCGAGGTGATCGAAGAAAAAGAGTTCAAAGACGACGGCCGCAAGTTTTTGATCACGGATGAAAACGGCAACACCACCCGCAGGGAATACAATGAATGGGGCCGGGTCACCCGGGCGGTTTACCCGGACGGCACGGAAGAGACCACCCGGTATGACAACACCCTTCACAAGCCTGTGCGCAAAACAGACGAAGGGGGCGTTGTTACGGAGTATGAATATGACAATGCCGGCAACCTGGTCCGCAAGACCGAGGCGGCGGGCACCATGGACGAGGGCGTGACCGAATACGCCTATGATGCTGACGGCAATCTGATTGAAACCCGTATTGTCAGCACGCCCGATATTGTCACCACCATGACCTATGACGAATACGGCAACATGACCGAGCTCACCGATGCCGGGGGCAGCACCGTGACCTTTGAATACGATCTAGCCGGCAACGTGATTGCCAGAACTAACGCTCTGGGCCAAACCAGCACATATGAATACGATGCCGCAGGCAACCGGACGAAAATGACCGATCCGCTGGGCAATACCACGACCTGGCAATACGATGCCGCCGGCAACAAGATCAGCGAGACCGCCCCGGACGGCACGCAAACCTTATATGCGTATGACACCCGCGGCAACATGACAAAACAGACCGTGGTCATGGACCCGGCAGATGAAGACAAAAACCTGGTAACGCAATATGAGTACACCTTTGATGATAAACTGAGCAGGGTAATTGATCCGGAAGGCAATGTCACGGCTTATGAATACGACGCCCGGGAGCGGCTGTCAAAAACCATTGACGCGGCAGGCAATGAGACTGCTATGCAATACGGTGCCGGGGCTTTAGGCTGCAGCACCTGCGGCGGGAGCCCGGATCAGCCTTCGGCAATCGTCTATCCAACCTATGAAAAGGAAATCGAGTATGATGCACGGGGTAGAAAAACCACGGAGCGCGATCTTGCCGAAGGCTACCCCGAGACCGTTTACGAATACGATCCCGCCGGGAACCTGGCGGCCAAAACCGACAAAAACGGGCAGACCACCTATTACGACTATGACGCCCGCAATCGGCTGATCCGGGTCACCGAACCTGCCGCCTCAGAGACGGTGTATTCATACGATCTCCGGGACAATCTCGTTTCCCTGACCGATGCCGAAGGCAACACCACCGAATTTGAATACGACGCAAACAACCGGCTGA